>CBFCZE010000006.1:0-44449 GCA_965602655.1 uncultured bacterium | reverse complement strand
GTATTTATTACATTTGGGAAAAATCGGAGATTGATAGATTACTTGGATAGGAATCGGCAATATTCTGCCAGTACTGTAATATTACAAATGGTGGAAATTTTGAAAACAGCACCAACGTACTCAATATAAATTCAGCTTCGCAAAATTACAAAAATCAATCCGGGTAAAACGATAGGGAATTTAAAGCAATAATTAATAAACAGAAGAGCTAAAAAAACAATTAAGCCGACTCAATCAAAAAAAGAGCCATATCTTTCAGATATAGCTCAATAGTACAAACGCTGTTCATTTTCAACCGAATAATTTTTTAACCAATAAGCTCTTTTATTTTGTTCAGCAATTCATCCTTATCAACCGGCTTTTCAAAGTAAGCCGCCGGTGGATCAACCTGCTTCCGTTTTTCAATAAACTGTTTAAACTGCGGGTCAATTCCGGTAATTATTATGACCGGAATTTTATTCACCTTTTCGGAGTCATGAAGTTTGCGGTACATTTTAACGCCCGACTCCCTGTCCATGGTGATATCCAGAGTAATAAGATCAGGCTGTTCGGACTCCGCCTTTTCAAATCCATAAAAACCGTCCCGGGCCGTTAAAGTCGAATAGCCATTATCTTCGAAAAGAGTTGAAAACCATTCTAATACATCCGGTTCGTCGTCGACTATTAGAATTTTCTTTTTTTCTGCCATATTTATTCGCCTCCCTACGTTAATTCAGATTTTTTTTATTTTCTTCAATATTGGGCCGTTTCCTGAGTAATTCAACAATAAAATGACTTCCTTTGCCTTCTTCTGATTGGACATCGATACTCCCCCCATGAGCCTGGGCAATCTTATTGGCGATAAACAGACCTAAACCGGTCCCGCCGGCCCCTTTTGATGAGAAAAACAGAGAAAAGGCCTTCTCGCGAGTTTCCCGGTCCATCCCGATACCATTATCCTCAATCTCAAAAATGATTTTATCGGAATCACCTCTTAAACGGACAACTAATTTATGCTCAGATTTATTTGTATCGATCCGGCAGGCGTCAATCGAATTTTCGATTAAATTCAAAAGCATCGATCGAATCGCTTGCTTGTCGGCTTCAAAATCTCCTACATCGCTATCAAGTTTGTACGAGAAATCAATATCCTGATTTTCGGCACGCTCTTTCATTATTTTGCAAACATCTTCGACCATCTCAAAGGTGGAAATCTCCTCCCAGTTCGGTTCCCTGTCCTTAGCATAATAAAGAATATCCATAACCATTGAACGTATTCGCCGTACATTACGCAGGGCAATCTCCCAGCCTTTATCAATCCGCTCACGATTATCTTTCTTTAAGCCGGTATTAACAAGGTAAATGCCACCATCAAGGCCATTGAGCAGATTTTTTATACCATGAGATATCGATCCGATAAGTAAACCAACCGAACTCAGCTTATCCTGCAATTGTCTAAGCTGGGTAATATCGGTACTCATCTCAATTACTTTTTCTATCTCACCATCCGAATTATGCAAAGGAGCGGTGTGTACCAGAACATTAATAGGGTCGCCAGACAGTGAAGTTACAACCTCCTCATGATTTCGAGCTTTGCCGTCTTGAAATGTCTGTCTGACAGTACATGGTTCACATTCTTTCTCGCGATGCTTATAAATTCTATAGCACTTATCGCCATATCCAACGCCAAAGGTCTCCCGATGGAGCCTGTTGGCATCAACCACATTTAAGGATTCGTCCTGAATTGAAATAAAACAGGGCGATTCCTCAAAAAGCTGATGATAACGGGCCTGACTGTCTTTGAACTGTTTTTGAAGCTGTTTGATTTCTGTGACATCGGTTGACATCTCCACAACTTCGGTAACTTTGCCGTCATCATCAAAAATAGGAGTCGTATAAACCAGGACGTTTACCTTGCGACCATCAATAGTAGTCACTATTTCATCACCGCGGTGCTTTCTGCCATCATGGAAGGTCCGCTCAACGGGACAGTCTTCGCACTTTTCCGGACGATGTTTATATATCTGATAACAGTATTTGCCGGTAAAATCACCAAAATTTCTCCTAAATGCATCGTTGGCTTCGATAATCTTAAAATCCCGATTCTGTACGGTCAGATATCCGGGAATAGCATTAAATACTTTGTCAGTGAATCGTCGTTGCGGATGCTCCATAAAAACACCTCAATATATAAAGGTCACTATTTTGCTTTTTCTTTGGCCAATTCCAGGATTTTGCGAATATTCAATATAATCGATTCCTCATCAATCGGCTTATCGACATATCCTTCCGGCGGTTTTACGGCACGGTCATATATCAACTTACGTAATTCCGGTTTTCCGGTCATGATACATACAGGAATCCCGGAAAGTTCGTCATCACTTCTAAGAATTTCAAATACTTCGATTCCGGATTTTCCGGGCATAGTAATATCGAGCGTCATCAAATCCGGTTTTTCCTTGCGAGCTAACTCCAAGGCTTGATTGCCATCAAAGGCTTCAATAACCTCGGCGCCGTTATCCTCAAGGACAGTTGATACAAAGGTAACAAAATCAGGTTCATCGTCAGCAACCAATATTTTATATCCTTTTAAGCCGACAGCTTCAGCAGCAGGCGGAGTAACCTCGGCCACGACAGGTACTTCTTCAACCGGTACTTCGACCGGCTTTTCAATAACCAATGCGTTTGCCACCAGATTTACAAGTTGAGTAACTTTCATATCCAATTTATAATGCTTTATCAAATCTGTCAATCCATCGACGCAATTATGGCAGGATGTCACTACAGCGGCAGCGCCGGTTGCTTTAAGCTGATCGGCTTTAATTTTTGCCGATTTTAGTCTTCGAGGTGTATATTCCGACATTGACATGGCCCCACCGCCACCGGTACAGCAATAATTCTCAGTGCGGTTGGGGTACATATCCTGGAAATTTTCACAGACAAGATTTAACAGTTCACGCGGTTCTTCAAAAAGTCCGCAGCTTCTGGCGTTATTACAGGAATCATGGAAAGTCACACGTTCTGTATTTTTTGATTTGTCAACCTTTATTTTGCCTTCCTTTATATAGTCAATCATTGTAATAACGGAACTCTCCATTGGAAAGCTGACATCATGTTTTGCCCAGTTGGGTCCTTCGCATCGTGTCGAACGATACCCGTGCCCGCATTCCGAGATCACCAATTTTTTTCCGCGAAGCTCGACCACTTTTTCATATAATCGACGAGCAACACCACCGCCAAGATCGTCGTCACCGGAGAAAAGGCCAAAGTTGGTCATATCCCAGTCTTCAGACGGCATGGTCCAATTTTCACCGGCGGCATTAAATATTAAGGCCGCATCGGATATTGTTCGCGGATCGTATTTAACCTCGCGGGGATTAATTGAGTAAACAACATCGGCATCCATGGTATCTATCGGGATACCGGGACTTTTTGGATCCTCCATCTGCATTTCTTCAGAAAGCCATTCAAGGGTATCAATATAGTCTTCTTTTAAGACACCCATCTGATTACCGATTTCCCATTGATCTTTGCTGACAACCGCCACACCCTCAGGCATAACGCCAACCGAAACCAGCAAGCCGCGAGCCATTCTGTTGAAAGTGGCCAAATCGACGCCCATCGGGCAATTGATAGTACAGCGGCGGCAGTTAGTACATTTACCAAAAACGGTATCTTTCAGATCCTCGAGATCCTCGTCGGTATATAAACTTTTGGCATGAACCCACCATGGAAAAATCCGCCCGGTCCAATCATAGTGTCGTTTGAATAGTGATCTGATTTTATCGGCTTTGTAAGCCGGAGCATATGTCGGGTCGCCCGGGTTTGCCAGAACATAGTGACATGCGTCGGTACAATTTCCGCAATGAACACAGGCCACAAGCGAACCAACCATTTGTCTATTCAGTTTTTTACCCAATCCATCTACTACTTTCTGGGCCTTATATGATCTTTCTTTTGCCATTTTATTCTCCAAAAATTAGGTGATTCTCGAGTAAAATATTATTGGTATCTTTTAATGGGATAGACACCTCGTCTTCCCAGCGTTTTTCCCAGATAATATCTTGTAAATGGATAGTACAGGTAATGCGATATTTTCGAAAATGGGACATATACCAGAAAGAATGAACCCATGATGAAGAAGGTAAGTAATTTCCATTCGCCGGCTGCAGGATTGTTGGGCGCCGCCAGATATCCAAACAGGAACCAAGCCGTCAATAGCCAGAGCGAGAAATGATCATCGGGAGAGCTGATGGCTCTGACATATTTGCTTCCAATTCGGCGGATAATCCGCAGAACACCAACGACGAAAGCCGCACCGATAATTATTCTAAAAGCCAATGTAAGCTGCGGCGGAATCGGTGTATCTTTAAAGTAAAACGAAATCGAAAACATCAAAATAATGGCGGCTGTTACTCCGAGATGGAAAATTACAAACTGAAAATATAAAAACAGTTTTGTTCTGGTCGATTCCATCGCCCAGGGCATGCCGATGTTTCCCCATGAATAAATAAAGCCCTTGCGGGAATTGGTATCACCGTTGCCGGTGGGAGCCTGGCGTTCTTTGCCGGCGGTAAATCTGGTTAACCAGTACAACCGAATAAGATATACAATCATCATAACGGCCAGGGCAGTGTCATGAAGGGTTCCTCGTGCAAATTCTAAATCAAACATAGATAACTCCCTAAAATTATTTCAATGAGGAAAATTTCTTTTCAAATGGAATATATTCACGGTTGTCAAGCAAACAAACGACGACGTCATCCAATTTGGTTTCACTCAATAAGTACTCTTTTATCGTATTGAGCGTAATCTCGGCACTCTGTTCCAAAGGAACTCCATAAAAACCGGCGCCCATGGGGGGAAAAGCAATCGCTTTGATTCCTTTTTCTTCAGCCTTTACTAATGAATTTATTATCGTTTGTTTCAGCTTCTCAGGAATATTTTCCTCCTGAAATTTGGGGCCGTTGGCGTGAATTATGTGTTTTGCCTTCATTTCACCAGCCGATGAAACAACCGCTTCGGTGATTTTTATCTTTCCAATTTCATTGAGTTCTTTTTGTATTGTCGGACCGCCCCTGACGGAAATGGCGGTTCCAAATCCGGAACCAAGAGCCAAATCTTCTCTGGCGTAATATACAAACGATTCGATATCAAGATCGGTGATATCGCCCTTAAGCAATCTCAAATTGCAGTTTTTCACTTTGATGCTGTCGGCCATTACACGGCTCCTAAATTATAATTAATAATTATTTTCTATTTGGGAACTCCCCTGATGCATTCATTAAGTTGTTCGATATTAAACGGCTTACGAATCCAGCCAAAAACTTCCTTGTTGCAGTAATCTTTAATATTTTTCGATTTCGATGAAAGTATTATTCTTACAACCGGTATTCGAATATCATTAAACAGGTTATTACATATAAATCCTGTTCGTTTTTTACCAATAGAGCAATCGATTATAATATAGTCGGGTCGGTATTCCTGAATTGCAATTGCAGCTGAATATTCATCCTCGGAAAAGCGGATCCGAAAAATACCGGTTTCATCCAGACTATCCAGATCCTGAACTATATTCTGATTTTCACTTAAAATCAGAATATTCACCTTCTGCCCATTAACAACCTTGAAATATTCACAACTGGCACAATCGGTATCGCACATCAGATTCAAACATCCCAGTCCGCCGGGAATATCTTTTAATTCATAGCAGCGGCTGGCTCGTGAACGAAATGTTATACAATCTTTACATTCCGATTTTATTGGTCCATCTGCCGCCAAATATTCCCAGCAATACTGATATGGAACGGTCAAATGATTATTGCCGCTTTTATCTAAATCTTCGGAGGTATTGCCATTAAAGATCTTTATTTCTGAAGCCGGAATTCGGAAATGACCGCCCAGAGTTCTATTAGACTTTATTTTCCCAGCTTTTACCCATTTAAGAACCGTGTCAGGCGAGACAGATAATAATTTTGCCGCCTGGCTTGTGGTTAAAAACTCCCTATTTCTCAATTTATTTTCCATTTCTGTTATTTCTGTCTTTTCTGTAATTTCTGAATTTTATATTAATGTTTTTTCGGAGGCTTGTCAACAATTCTTTATAACTTTTCTATAAATTATTTATATCCTTTTGTTATACATAGTATTAACGAATTAATTTGCTACCATTTTCATAACTTTATCATAAGGCATAAATCCCCGATCAATCAAATGGACTAATTACATCAGAAATTAGAATGAATTTAAAAAGGCCGATATCCTTTAAGATATCGGCCTTAGATTATCGGAAATTTTTAGTAGGATTGAAGAAACTCATCCCTCAGATATTTATGCATCTCATAATTGATATCGGATGTATCCGGTACGGTTAAATATTGAAAAGGAGTTTCCTGCTTATCAGATAGAACAGAATGACACAAAGTGCAATCGTCAGATATGGTATTGCCATGATTGTCTACCATATTGCTGTTATGACAGCGGAAACAACCGGTAGTCCCGGTATGTCCTATATGGCTGGAATAGGTACCCCAGGTAATATTCATTTCCGGATGAATGTTTCTGAAATAGACTTCCTGCAAGACGGTGATTGCCGAATCAATTACCAATGATTTCGTTTGCGCCAATTCCGGATATTGGCGCTGATAAAATCCAAGGATATGATTATTAATTCCTTCCAATCCGGAGTTCTTATCAGGATACCCGCTGGTTACTGCCTTTAATGCTTCCCTCTTTATAAACGGCATGGATCCGTTTATCAAGCCGTTATAGATCCTTTCATTAATTGCATTCTCCGGATTTTCATAAATATGAGTCGCCCGATTATGGCAATCGACGCAATCCATAATTCTGATGTCAGTTGAGTTGGCGGTTATATCGGTAAGCGTTTTATTTGTGTACCGATTATAATTTCCATCCCGCTGTTTTACTTCGACCCAGATAATTTTCTCGCGTTTATCATCGACTGAAACATAACGGGCTTCATTTTCAGCGGTAATATGCCAGTGAATTCCTGGCCGTCTGTCTCCACGGCCGGCGTCTATTTTCAGATTCATCGTCGAGTATTTGGGCGTATTGGTTTCATCGAGATCATAGTGAGCTACTGTTTTAAGCCGAGTTCCATAGAATTTTTCAGGCCAGTGGCATTTTTCGCACGTTTCCCGCGAAGGTCGCAACTGATGGACAGGTGTCGGGATAGGTCTTTCCAGCAAATCAAATGTAACCGAAACCATTTGCCACATTCCATTTAATTTGCTGTCTATCAAGGCTCCGGCGCCCTCGCCCACATGACATTGCACACACCGAACCCTGGCGTGAGGAGATTGCTGATATGTGACCCATTCAGGATTCATAACAGAATGGCAGGCGGTTCCACAGAATTTGGCACTATCCATAAAAATCAGCGTTTGCGAACTGATGGTAATAAGAAAAACAATATTTATTAATGAAAAGATTCCCACATTACGAAAAAGTTTTGACCCGACAAATGTGGCCGACAGGTCTTTTTCGTCAAATCCTTGTTTCAATAATTCTTTAAAAGTCTTCCCTGTTCGCTTTTTAAGTTTCAACCAGCCAATTGGAATAAGCAAAAGCCCGATAACAAACAAGGCCGGAAACAATAAATAGGTCACTAATCCCGCATAGGAACTGGTGATTATTCCTAATAAGCGAGCCAGTTCTAGAATTACCAGGGAGACAAATGATGAAGTTACCAGAATTACTCCCAGTTTACCCCACCAGTTAATAGAAATGCCTTTAATAAAGTGCAAGTATCGTCTTAGCACCTTATACCTCTAATTGCTTTCAAAAAGTTTTTTGTAAATATCCTGCATTTCACCGGAACGAATTTTTTCCTTAAGTTCTCCAGTCGGCGACGACAACCAGTTGTGCATCGGGTCGTTTTTTAACAAATTGTCAAGATACGTATTCAATTCCGGGTCATTAAACTTTTTCGCTTCCGGAAGCAATTTGAAATAAAAATGCTGAGCGACATCATACATACCGTGCCACCAGGTGTAGTCCGGTCCCATCATGGCCGCCCCATGCCGAGCCCGTCGACCTTCATGATGCCAAATTTCCCAGTATATCCATTCAATTTTATTACTGAATGAAGCAGGATTTTCCATAAGCATGCGTTCCTTGACAATTTTCATAATCTCGGTCGCAGGTTTGGCAAATTTCTCATTATAAAGATTCACCAGGGCATCAAATTGATAATAATGGCCGTCGGCAAAAGTGCTGCTATGGCAGGTATTGCATACAGTTTTCATATTATTTCGTTTTGCCTGCCAATTATCTTTATGTTTTGATACCGGCGGGCGCAGAGTCCAGCTTATCCGTTTCCCGACATCATGAGTTACCGGCATCGCAGCTGTTGCCGACATATGACAGGTGGCGCAGGTCGGAGCTTCAAAATAATCAATACCGACAACCCATCGATCCGAATCAATATTCATTTCGCCTTCATGCGTATAATACGCATTGCCGTGTTTTGATTCTTCATAGATCTCTTTTTGCGGATGATCCGGTCCCAGATGACATTTGGAGCAGGCTTCAGGTTTTCGGGCCTGAGCAATTGAAAATGAATGCCTGGTGTGACAGGCATTACAGGAACCCTTTGATCCGTCCGGATTTAATCGTCCTATTCCCGAATTTGGCCAGTTCTTTTTAGAAAGCATATTGGGAAAATTTGGGTCGATCTCGATTTTGGCACCGTGGCAGCTCTCACAACCGGCTATGGCCACCGGCTCACCCCCGGCAACGTGGGCCAAATAAGCATCCTGCGAATCCAGAATTTCCCCGGCAGTAGCATGATAAGAGTTCTCTACTTCCTCGGCTTCTTTCTTATGACAAGCACCGCAGTCCTTGGGCGTTACCAGGGTAGCAATCAAGGCACCTTCATGCATGAAACCATCCTTGTCTCCCTTCTCCGCCCCATGACAATCGATACAGGTTATCTTATGCATGGCATGTTGCGACATAAACCATTGTTTATAGAGACCGGGTGATTTTTCCTTATGACAGGTCATACATTTACCGGCCACCTGGGCGTCGGTCTGTGCCAGAACCGCCCCAAACGAAAATATAATAATCAATAGAATTGCTAATAGCCTCAAAATTGACTTCACCTTACTTCCTCCTTTAGATTACACTCAATTATTATTTTTCAGTTTCTCCGTTTCTTCATTTAGATCCCTCATTTCTTTTGTTCCTGTTGGATGGCCATAACTGTGCAAATACTTTTGATGGTGCAAGTATTCATCAATTTTTACAGTATTTTGCCAGTTTCCCGTAAACATTCCTAAACCTGCAATAAAAATAAATAAACTGACAACCGCGAATGCAACATATTTTTTTGGAAAAATAAACTGACCGACAACCGGTTTTAGTTCCAATGTATCGGCAACCGGGCAACTATCGATACATTTTAAGCAACCGGTGCATTCATCGGATATAACTGTATTTATTTTGTCGACCTTTATAAACGACGGGCAGACTTTGGCGCATTTGGTACAATCTATACAGGTATTACCGTTGCGTTTTATTTTAAGTGGGCTAAGAAGAGACATTACACCCAGCAGTGCGCCATAGGGACATAAATAACGGCACCAGAAATTCCGAATCGGAATTGATAAAAAGAACAAGGCAGCAATAATAATCAGAGCCAGCCGTGAAATATCGGCAAAGAAATAGTACATCTTTATATCGGCGACAATATTGTATGGACTATCAAGAAAGGCGCGCAATGAAGCCTCAGTCATCAGAAAAAATATTGAGTAGACAAAAAAGGTAAGTAGCAGATACTTGAGGCTTCGCAGCGGATAGTCGAGCCACTTTGATATTTTTAATTTTCTTTTAAAAAGTCTCTCGCCGATATCTCCAAGCAATTCCGATAACCAGCCAAAAGGACAGAGCCATGAGCAGAATGATTTTCCTATAACAAAGGAGACAATTATCGCCGCCAGAAGAATAAATAGGCCGGCCGGATGAGCCGGATGGATATCTCCTGATATAAGAAAAAGATACAAACTCATTAACGAACTGATAGGAAGAAATCCCTCAACACCGGGCGGGCGATAGGCTGAACCTTCAAGGCCGCTTGTTTCAAGATATTTGACAAAGTGATAAAACTCGACACCGATCCATAAGCATAAGAGAACAACGGCCACCTGAATCCAGAAACGAATCGTCTGGATCGGCTTCTGTCGGTTTTTCCTGTATTTTTCCCTGGATTCCTTTCCAGTTTCAGGCAGTATCATTATGTCCGATTTATCTTTCATTGCACTTTTTTAGCCGACCTGCCCGATATCCCCCTTTTCACTATAGCTGCCACCCTGAATGCCGCAAGTTATTACCTCAATCGGAACTTCAGGGGCGACTTCATTTCGGGCCTGGACAGTTGCCTGAGCGATACCGGTACAGCAGGGAACCTCCATTTTTAGAACGGTCAGTTTTTTGGGTGCAGCTTCTCTTATTATTTCTTTCAGTTTTTCATGGTAATATTGCAAATCATCCAGCTTGGGGCAGGCGATAAGCAAGGCTCTACCGGTCAGATATCGACTATGAAAATCCGGCACTGTAAAAGGAACACAATCAGCGCATACCAAAATATCAGCACCTTTTAAAAATGGTGCATGCGGTGGAACCAGCATCAGTTGAACCGGCCAGTGTTTCAATTGTGATTGAGAATTGTTACCGGTATCAGGAAGATGTGCTTGATTCTGCTGATTAAATCCCTTCATGGCCGATCCGGGGCATCGCCCAGGTGCCGGAGCAGGAATTGGAGCAGATTCAATTATTGGAAGAGGGATTATTTTCTTTTTATCAAGTTCCGCCAGATGCCTTTTTACAGCCTCTTCATCATAGTCTGCCGACTCACGCTCAACCATTGTTATGGCGCCCTGCGGACATTCACCCAGACAGGCACCAAAACCGTCACAATAGGTTTCGCTAACCACTTTGGCTTTGCCATCTATTATTTGTATTGCACCCTCGGCACAGCTTGGGACACAATCTCCGCAGCCATCGCATTTCTCTTCATCAATTTCAATAATTTTTCTAATAGCCATTTTGACCTCCAAAATTGATAAACGCAGCAGCGCTTATATTTTCTTTATTTGGAATATCGGGGAATGGATGAAAAACGACCTTGATTTAGGTCAAAGAATCTAATCTTTTTCGCCTCTGGCGATTGTTCGTAATTTTTTAAAATCAAGAATAGAAATATTATTCCCGCTCACATCAATTACTCCTAATTCCTTCATTTTCCTGAAGTTACGAGATAGTGTCTCGCTAATTGTACCAAGAGAATTGGCAAGCTCGGATTTTGAAATATCAAGAACAATTTTATTTTGCCCGGAGGCCTTTGACTGACTCAGTAAAAATAGAGCAAGTCTGGCCGATACCTCTTTTAATGAGAGATTTTCAATCTGCTGATTAAAATCTCTGACAAAGCCGGACAGAGCCGAAATCATTTTGAGCGATATCTGCGGTGAATTAACAATCAGGTTAATAAATCTGTCTTTGGCAAAAAAAGCTGCCACCGAATCTTCAATAGCCATACAGTTGGCTGGAAAAACCTCGCCACCAAAAATCGCCGCTTCGGCAAACATCTGACCGGGCCGGATAGTATGCAGAGTATATTCTTTGCCCTCCGGAGAAGATTTATAAATGCGAATTAGCCCTGATAGCAATGTATAAAAACCGCTAGCCGGGTCACCTTGAAAGAACAGGACTTCTCCTTTATCGACAGTTCTGATAAGGACTATCTCGGCCAGCGCATTGAGTTCCTGTTCATCCAGTTCTTTGCAAAGATAACAACTTTTTAAAATTTCTGTGGTACTCATGAAAATTAGTGTAAATTAAATTCTGTTTCTTTGCAAGTCAAAAACAAATCCGATCGATTTGGAATTACACAGGTCGTCTTAACTGAAGCAGAAAAGGGATATTGGAAAATCAGACCCAGGCGTTTACTCACCTATTACAGTATTCTCTTTTACCAGATTCCCAGCGCATCTTTGACAGAATCGGTCGCCATCGTTTCCGGATCCCAGGGGGGATCCCAGACCAGTTCAACATTAACCTGATTTACCCCTTCCAGAATTCTTACCTCCATATCAACATCGGTCATTAATTGCGGTCCAATCGGGCAGGATGGCGAAGACAGCGTCATCTGAATATTAACATTGTTGTCGGCATCTATTTCTACTTCATATATCAAACCCATATCAACCAGGCTCATACTCAAATCAGGATCTTCGACCGGCCTGATAGCTTCGATCACTTTTTCTTTGGTCAGTTTCATTTTAGCCCTTTAGCCCTCAGTAGTTGAAACCGTTAATTGTTTTCCTGCTTCATTTGCATCGATAGCATCGACAAGAGTTGTCCATGACAGCAGGGCGCACTTCACTCTAACGGGAAATTTTTTAACGCCCTGCAGAGCCTCGATATCTCCGATATCAAAACTTTCGTCAAACTCTTCACCTTTTAAAAGTGCCTTAACTATCCCGGCAATTTTTTTTACTTCATCTATCGTTTTGCCCTCACATATTTCGGCAAGCATTGATCCCGAAGCGGTGGAGATAGCGCAGCCGGCACAATCAACCGAGACAGTCTTAATTTTGTCCTTGTCCATTTTCAATTTGATTTCGATTTCATCACCGCAAACCGGATTATGACCCTCGTTGATTATATCGGGATTCAATATTTTTTCATGCCCGCGCGGGAATCGGTAATGTTCCATAATAATATCGCGGTACATTTCATCAAGTTGTTCAGCCATTTACAAAGTACCTCCGGGCTTGCTTTAAAGCCTCGACAAGTTTGTCCACTTCATCCCTACTATTATAGATATAAAAACTGGCTCGGGCCATTGATGGTACGCCCAGCAGTTTAACAAGCGGTTGGGCGCAGTGATGCCCGGCCCTTACAGCGACTCCTTTGGAATCGAGAAACTGGGCCAGATCATGCGGATGAATTTTATTATCAACAAATGATATAACACCGCCTCTGTCCAGAGGGTTATCGGGACCGAATATCTTAATATAATCAAGTTTTCTTAGCTCTTCGAGACCATAAGTGGTTATCTCGATTTCATGCTGTCGGATTTTGTCCATCCCGATTTTACTAAGGTAATCCAACGCCGGTGCGAAGGCGACCAGATCGGCAATATTGGGTGTCCCGGCTTCAAATTTCATCGGTAGTTCCGCCCAATCGGCAAAATCAAAACGCACTTCGCTTATCATTTCTCCGCCGAAATTTATCGGTTCCATTTCATTGAGAATCTCTTCTCTGGCATATAAAACCCCAACCCCCGTCGGACCGAGCATCTTGTGAGCTGAGAAAACATAAAAGTCGGCGTCGAGCGCTTTGACATCAACTGGCAGATGCGGCACAGACTGGGCGCCATCAATCAGAACGAAAGCGTTATTCTTATGAGCCAGTTCAATTATTTCTTCGACCGGATTGATGGTCCCCAATACATTTGACATATGTGTCAAAGCAACAATCTTTGTTTGCGAATTTATAATATTTTTTATATCCGACAGATCCAGATAGCCGTCGCGGGTAATTGGAATATATACCAGATCCGCGCCGGTTTCCTTGGCCAGCATAATCCATGGAACCAGATTGGCATGATGCTCCATCTGGGTTATAACAATTCTATCACCTTGTTTTATATTTTTTTTACCCCATGAAGATGCCACCAGATTTATCGATTCGGTTGCATTACGTGTAAAAACAACTTCTTCCCTTTTTACACCACCTATAAAGGCCGCGGTTTTATCCCGGGTTTTCTCCATAGCCGACGTTGCTTCTTCGGCAAGAGTATGCAGGCCGCGATGAACATTGGCGTTAAAACCGGTATAATATGATGTTATCGCGTCGATTACGCTTTGCGGTTTCTGAGTGGTAGCGGCATTATCAAGATAAACTAATTTAAAACCGTTTATCTTTCTTTCCAAAATGGGGAAATCTTTTTTGATGTAATCTGCGGAAAACAAAGAATTTTCAATTTCCGAAATTGGTTTATTATGCTCTATTGCTTTCATTGTTTACTCCGATTTTAAAGCGCCACCATAACATTGTTGTTATCAATTTTAACTTCATAAGTTTTTATATCCATCACTGCCGGAAGCTGTGTCGCTTTCCCGGTCTTGATATCAAATCGTGCCCCATGATGAGGACATTGAATCTGACCCTCATAAATTTGCCCACCGGCTAACGCCAGATTTTCATGCGTGCATTTATTTTCTACCGCAAAAAATTCGCCGTTTATTTTGGCGACCAAAATATTTTTCCCTTTTGTTTCCACCGCAATCGTTTGATTTTCCTCAAGATCATTTACGTTACATATTTTTTGATATGTTGCCTCCACACTTTAGCCTTTCATTTTTCCGGTTAACAACTCCCACGTCAACTCTCTCAATTCTTTCGGAAATTTTTGAATTGTCGGCTCAATAAAACCGAGAGTGATTATATCGACCGCCTCTTTATAGGCAACTCCTCGGCTCATAAGATAAAACAGCATTTCTTTGTCAATCGGACCGACTGTCGCCCCATGACTACACTGGACCTGATCACAGAGTATTTCCAATTCCGGGATAGATTCCGCTTTTGGACCTTCATTCAGCAACAAATTCCGATTAACCTGATACGCTTCGCAGTTTAGCGCATTTTCTTCAATTCTTATCAGCCCGGTACTGGCCGAGTTAGCCTTATCTTTGAGAACGATTTTAAAATCAATATCCGAATAACTGTTTGACGATTTATGATGATGCATGGTATGATAATCAAAGTGCTGGTTATTATCACCAAATACTATTCCGTACAACCGGCTTTCGGCACCCTGCCCATCCAGAATTGCCCCGGTATTGACTTTGGAAACTTTACCTCCAATGCCTGCAAAAACTGAGACAAAACGGGCATCCCTGTTAATCTGTGCCCTTTGGGTCATATATGTTTTGCAATTGCAGGAAAAACGCTGAGTGTTGAAATATTTGACATCCGAGGAATGGCCGGTGAATATTTCCACGGTACTGTTTATCTGCGCCTCTTCTTTGTGGCACTCACCGGAATAATCATCAATCAGGGTTAGTTTTGAATTATTACCAACAACAACCAGCAAACGATGGAAAGTATTCGGTCCCGACGGATGCCTCTGCAAGCGAATCGGTTTTTTGATATCTATATTATCCGGCAAGAATAAGAATAGCCCGGTGTTCCATAAAGCAAGGTTCATCGCCTCAAATTTTCCAAAATCATACCCAACCAATTTGCCCAGGTATTTTCCAACGATATCTTCGTTTTCCCTGGCGGCCGACAACAAATCCTTAAAAACGACACCTGATTCTTCAAGAGCGGGCGAAAGCTTGGTAAAGGTCATAGAATCCGGACGATTATAACTATAACCGGAAAAATCACTATATAGATGAGTCAAATCATTTTCAGCCCGGTCGGGAAGAGAGGGGATAATTTTTATAAGATCCTCAGGATTTTTTACAAGTAGATCTTGCGGGTTGGTGTACCGCCATAGATGATTGGCTCGATGCGGCAAATCCAGACTGTTAAAATAATCCCCGCTTTCTTTTCTAATATTATAAAGCCACTCCGGCTCAAGGCTATTTTCGCCTCTGAATTTTGTTTTATTTTTTGCAATAGTTACTGTATTCATTTTAACTCCCTTATCTGTCCAAATATTTTTTATCCAACAGATCCTTCCATTTCCAACTCGATTAGCCTGTTTAACTCGACAGCGTATTCCATCGGAAGCTCTTTGGTAAACGGTTCAATAAAACCATTTACTATTAACAATCGTGCCTCATCCTCGCTGAGTCCGCGGCTCGTCAAATAGAAGAGTTGTTCTTCGGCAACTTTGCTGACTCGCGCTTCATGTTCGATTTTTACGTCATCGGCGTCAATTTCCATGGTCGGGTATGTATCCGAACGTGATTTTTCGTCAATCAGCAGCGCATCGCATTCAATCGATGCTTTGCTGTTTTTCGCGTTGGCATGGACCTTTACCAATCCGCGATACGATGCCTGCCCGCCCGCTTTGGAAATCGATTTGGAAGTTATCCTGGAACTGGTATTGGGGGCGGCGTGGATAACCTTGGCGCCGGCATCCTGATGTTGCCCCGGACCGGCAAAGGCGACCGACAAAATCTCACCTTTGGCATGTTCACCCAGAAGATAGACACAGGGGTATTTCATAGTTAAGCGGGAGCCGATATTGCCATCGACCCATTCGATAGTGGCATTTTTATGAGCTACCGCTCTTTTGGTTACCAGATTTAAAATGTTACGTGACCAGTTCTGGATAGTTGTGTATCTGATATAGGCATCATCCAGAGCTATAACTTCGACAACAGCCGAATGAAGCGAATCGGTCGAGTAAACCGGGGCAGTACAGCCCTCTATATAATGTACCCGTGAACCTTTATCGGCTATTATTAATGTGCGTTCGAACTGTCCCATATTTTCGGCATTAATTCTAAAATATGCCTGCAAAGGAACGGTAACATCAACACCGGGAGGAACGTAAATAAATGAGCCGCCTGACCATACCGCCGAATTCAGGGCGGCAAATTTGTTGTCCATCGCCGGTATTACGGTTGCGAAATATTTTCTGACGATGTCGGGATGTTCGCGCAGGCCGCTGTCCATGTCAAGAAATATAACACCCTGTTTTTTAAGGTTTTCATGAAACGAATGATAAACGACTTCCGATTCATACTGGGCCGAGACCCCGGCAAGAAATTTTTTCTCGGCGTCGGGGACGCCCAGTTTATCAAAGGTATTTTTTATATACTCGGGGACATCATCCCAGTCGTTACTTTGATCTTTAGTCGGCTTGATATAATAAAAGATATTATCAAAATCAATGTTGTTAAGAACCTTAGTGTCACCCCAGCCCGGCATCGGTTTCGATAAAAATATATCAAGTGCCTGATGGCGAAAGTCGCGCATCCAGTCCGGTTCGTTTTTCATCTTTGAAATCATTTCCACGACCTCATGATTTAGGCCCCTGGCCCCTTTATGGAAATACTCTTCAGGATCATGAAAACCGTACTTCTCGGCGTAATCGTCGCCGATTGTCGCGATATTTTTGCTTGTGGTTGTATTTTCCATATTAGACACCAGCCTTTTGTGATACTTCGGCCTCAAGTTTTTCGTAGCCATCAGCTTCCAACTCCAGCGCCAGCTCCGACCCACCCGTTTTCACAATCCGGCCGTCGATCATAATGTGGACCTTGTCCGGTTTTATGTAATCAAGTAACCGCTGATAATGGGTAACCAGAATAACTCCGCTGTCTTTGGGAGCAGATTCGATAATACCATTGGCGACAACTTTCAGGGCGTCAATATCAAGCCCGGAATCGGTTTCATCAAGAATTGCAACTTTGGGTTGAAGCATCGCCATCTGCAGTATCTCCAGACGCTTTTTCTCACCGCCGGAGAATCCATCGTTGAGATACCGGGTGGCAAAGGAGTAATCAATTTTCAGAAGCTTCATTTTTTCTTTGAATACCTTACGGAAATTTTTCATATCAATACCATTACCGTTGCGGGCTTTTATGGCTGCTCGTAAAAAATTTAACACGGTAACGCCGGGAATAGTCATCGGATATTGAAATCCAAGAAACAGACCGGCCAATGAACGCTCGGTAGCACTCATTTCCAAAAGGTCCTGACCGGCCATCTCGACTGATCCCGATGTTATTTTATAATTGGGATGACCGGCCAGGGCATTAGCCAGACTTGACTTTCCGGAGCCGTTTTTACCCATAATAGCATGTTTTTCTCCGGCATTTATCTGAAGAGAAACACCTTTTACAATCTCTTTGCCCTCCACCTCAATGTGGAGTTTGTTGACCGATAATATCCTGTTTTTATTTGTCATAATGACCTCTATTTTGCTTTTTTCCATTAAATATTTTCTATGTTTGAATGTTAGTAAGTTTCGGGAAATTGAGATTACCGGCGGCGACATCGGCCAGGGTTACCTTTTCAACGACACTTTGAATATGCTGATTCAAAAGGCCCCAGAGAGTTCCGACTTTGCAGTTATCGTGATGACGGCAGATTTCCTCGTCAACCGAATATCGATCACAATGATGAGAACCATAAAGCGAATTACCCAGCGCCGACAATATCTTTTTTAAATAGATTTCGTTGGCCGGTCGATATAAAACAAAACCGCCGTTCCTCCCCCTGACAGCCTTCACCAATCCGGCCTTCTTTAGTAACATTAACAGCTTGCCGGCATATGGCAAAGACAATCCTTCTTTGGAACTTATCTCCGGTAATGTCAGCATGCCGTTTGGAGCTTTCGAGAAAAGAATCATGCACCTTAATCCATATTCTTCCAAAGCGGTTATTTTCAATTTCAAACTCCCTGTTTCAATTTAGCCTTTTATTACTATACAATAAAGTATAGTATTTTGTTTGAATTATTTTTCTTTTTTTTAAAAAAAATGGTGCGGCCATGTAACCCCTTGACATACAGTATCTTATATGATTAGATAAATTTTACTTTTGAGGAATTTTGGCCGGATTTACTAATTGTCTTTTTCGACAGGCTTGATAATAACGCTGTCGAAAGGATTATAATAATAACTTAACACAATCGTGTTGACACAGTCAGCATCCTTCTTTGAAATTTACCTAAAACAGGGCATAATCAAAAAATATGGAGCGTAAACCGCCATTATTTTTTAAAAAAATAATTGCCCCGAACCCTTTTTTTTTGTATAACTAATATCATAGAATGAAATAGGATAATATTGGTATTATATAAATAATTAACATGAGAGGTTCGGCGATGTTAAGAAAAGTAGTAATCCTCACTACCCTTTTGGCCGTCGTTTTATTATTTGGTAATCTGGCCATTTCCGGCGAGGAAGCCAAAGTCAAACACGAATTTGTCGGCGAAAAGAAATGCAAAATGTGCCATAAAAAAGATGGTATACACCCTTCCTGGACCGAAACTAAACACGCCAAGGCCTGGGATCTGTTATCTGATGATGAAAAAAAGAAGGAAGATTGCGTCAAATGCCATTCGACGGGGACAACCGCCAAGGGTGAACTATTGGAAGGTGTTCAGTGCGAAGCCTGTCATGGCGCTGGAGCTGATTATAAGAAAAAGAGTATTATGCAGGACCGTGAAAAGGCAATTGCGGCAGGTTTAGTCATGCCAACCAAGGAAGTTTGTATCGTCTGCCACGAAAATGTTCCGGAAGAATTCCGCGCCAAAGAAAAATTCGACTATGAGAAAATGATAACTAAGGGCATTCACGAAATGGCCAAAAAGGTTGAGAAAAAGAAAGAATAATATAGACTTCTTTCGAATAAGGCGTCTGTACGGACGCCTTATCTTTTTATAATCACCTACCCAACAATAAGTTATTACATTATCCTATTCTCTTCCCTATGTGAAAAAAATATCATTCTTTCCCATTATTTTTCTTGACAATTCTGTGACAAAACTATAAACCATTCAAGTTAGTGAACAATCACTAACTTATAATATGAATATAATGAAAGATAAAAAACAGAAAAGACTAACATCTGCGGAACGCCGAAAGCAGATTATTGACTTCGCCACCGATTCTTTCTCGAAGCGCGGCTATGAAAAAACGACTATCGCCTCATTGGCCAAAGTCTGTGATATAACAGAACCGGCCTTATACCGTTACTTTTCCTCCAAGGAAGAATTGTTTGCCGAGGTCCTGAAATCGTTAGAAAATAGAATTGATACTTCATCTCTTTCCGAAGAAGTAGAACAACTGGATGATATTGAAGAAATCCTTTTTGCAATTTCAAAACATATATTCCAGACCTATTTGTCTAATCCCGAGTTATCGCGATTACTTCTTTATTGTTCTTTAAAAGGGCATGATATGACAAAAAAGGTTGTGGACACTTTGAGGGTTCCTTATATTACAATACTCCGACAGTCATTGGATCGCTTAAAGAAAATTGAATTAGTACGACCGGTTAACACAGTCATTACGGCCGGTTGTTTTACGGGGATGGTAACAGAGTGTGTCCTAGGTGTAAACTTATGGAAAGGGATGCAGGGTGGTGACTTCAGACCTGAAGAAATTATGAAAAATAATGTGCCTATATTTGCCCGCGGGCTAAGGAAATAAAAAATGAATTATATATTAAAATTAACCACAAAAAGGGGAAAGGGACACGGATGAAAAAACAAACCAGACCTCGGTTTTTTCTACTTGAGGTCTCCATGGTTATGCTTTTATGCATAATTGTATTGCCTGCCTCAATGGCAATGGCCAATATGACACCGGCCGACGCAGTTCCCGTTGGGAATAGCGTATGCCTTGATTGTCATGATGATGTAGCAGTTGACTTTGCAAAAACTATGCATGGAACATTGTTGAGCAAAACATCAGACAACTCCTGCGAATCATGCCATGGTCCGGGATCGGCGCATGTCGAGAATGAAGATCCGGCGATGATTATCAATCCCGCCAAGCAGGATCAGTTTGATGGTAAATCTACATGCCTGAGTTGTCACAATACTGACAATTTCAGTAACTGGGTAATGGCCGATCATAATACCGCTGACATGAATTGCTCAAGCTGCCACACAATTCACGGGGAAAATGTGGCATGGACATCCGGTAAGATTAATAATCTTTGTACCGAATGTCACCTTGATGTCAAAGCGGCCGCTTTTATGCCATCGCATCATCCATTAAAAGAAGGCAATATGAGTTGTCTCGACTGCCATGATCCACACGGCGGACAGGCAACTTTTGCGCATGAAAGCTCAGTCCGGGAGTTATGCTTTAGCTGTCATCCTGCAAAAGAGGGTCCATTCATTTTTGAACATGCCCCGGTAAACGAAGATTGTATGCTATGCCACTCTCCGCATGGAACAGTAGCTGATAATCTATTGACTCAGACGGAACCGGCACTATGCCTTAATTGTCACTCAATGCATTTCCATGCCGGACTTGAAGGCTGGGATGGCAATTTTACTACACCGCAGGCACCGGAACGAGCAGGAACTTCAAATCCAGATGGATGGAAAGAGGGTATGTTAACCAAATGTACTCAATGTCACACTGAGATTCATGGCAGCGATATGCCGTCTCAGGCAATTTCAACCTCAGGCACCGGCCTGACAAGATAGGAGGATGTAATGAATAGATTTTTCACAATTACACTCCAAAGTCTCCTTCTTGTTGCGCTTACCTTCATGGTTGCGGCAGGTCAGGAAGAAGAGATTGAGGAAAAATATTCAATTTGGATCGGTTCCAGTTACACTGATTTCACCGACTATTCAAAAAAGATTGGTGAATATAGAAATGGCGATGACGAATTCCTGCCGGAATTTGATGTAGATTATCTTTCACGTGGTGAAAATCACATATTCTTTTTAAACGGCAAGTATCGTGATCAAAATAATATCGTGGCTGATATGGCAAGCAAAATTGGCGATGGATTTTCCGCCGATTTTAAATACCGATCAATGTATAAGCAGGCCGGACAGGATATGCTGGCCAATCTGGAGACACGTGAGGCTGGTGGCGGCAAAATTATGACGCACGAAATACTTGATCCGGACGCAAGTTATTACGTTCACCGGAAAGAAATTGAGAGCGGTCTAAACATTCGGCTTTCAAAGAAAAACAATGTCAGGCTGATTGCCGCTCATCGTACAGTTTTACAGACTGGAGACGAACAGCGTCTTGCGAGTAATCACTGTTTCAGTTGTCATATTACATCCAGCACTGCCACAATCGATAAAATTACTCACCAGATTATGGCGGGATTACAGGCAGAGATTGGCAAAAGCACTGTTGGTTACCAGTTTGGTTATCGAATCTTTGAGTCGGAAGCCCCAGTTAATTATGCCAGTTTCGATAGAGCCAGACACCCGATTAATGGTCAAAAGGGCGCCGAATTCGGCTCTCGTTTGTCATATAATGGTGTTTCTCTACCGGTTGGCGAATATCCAAATACTGAAAAATTGTCACATAAATTATCTTTTAAGGGAAATGCTGGCAATAGTAGCTATGGCAGTTCAATTGGTTTTAGTAAGGCGACCAACAGAAATAATGAACTTGCAAGCAATGCCTTCAGTGGCTCAGCTTTTTATGCAACATCATTAGCTAAACTGACCCGCTTGATTGCAAAATTCAGTTTGGCCAAACTTGACGTTGATGATATCTTTGTTGATCTGCCGTCTTATCGTGAGGGTCGCCCGGGAACACCGCAGGATTTCGATTTTACCAGAAAATCCTCTCTTAACAGAGTTGATCTGCGGGGCTCGGTTGAGGTCATTTCAAGATTGAACGAAAAAATAACGGCTTCCTTTACGGCCGGCATGCAATCAATTGATCGTGATTATTATCCAGCCGAAAACGCCGATGCAACAACAACAATTTTTGGTCAGGCAAAAGTTCGCTATCGGAAAGGCTTAAGATATTCAACATCATTTAAATATCGTTTTGAAAGCACTTCTAATCCGTTTACGTCGGCCAGGGGAATATTTGAGGCCAGAGGACGTGATTTGTTGAATCCTGTTGATGGAACTGCTTTCGTTCATTATTGGCAGCGTGAAGATCTACGCTATCAGGATATCACAACTGCTCCGACTCAGGCCCATATATTGGACCTGACTTCAAATTGGAGACCGAATAATAAGGTCAATTTGAATTTCGGTTTTAAGGCAAAATACGATAAGAATGCTGATCTTGATTCACTGGATATAAATCATTTTTCAATGCAGCCAAGTTTGGCATTAAATGTAAATGTTGATCAGAATTGGGCAATGTCGTTTGGCGGTTCCTACGGTTATAATAAAATGCGGGGACCGGTGGCCATAGCACTGTTTGATGGCTGAGCAGGCCATATGTATACCGACACCGTGAGTGTTGGTCCGCCGCTTGACGTTCAAACAGTTCATTATGGTTCCGCCTATTCGATGGCTGATTATGAAACCAAATCTCAGAATCTTTATCTGACGACATCATACATTTATTCGCCCAAATTAAAATTCAAAGGTATAATTGGGTATAATAAATCAACGGCCGAGATGGATCAGGTTGTCTTTCCTGATATGACAGCTGAAGTTGATGGTGCGTTGCACCACAGCGATTTCACTTTTGAACATATACACGATTATTCAAACCTTGATTATGATCTATTAAACTTCTCATTAGGTTTTGAATATTTAGTTTCAAAAGACGTGGTATGGACAGCCGAAGGTGAATATTCTGATTTGAATGATAATGAAGGATATGTTTATGGTATTGAATCCGGATCTATGTTTATGATACGCTCCGGAATCAGATTCGAATTTTAAGATTCTCTCCTTGGTTAATGCATTTGAAAAAGCTGTCGGGATTTTTTCACGGCAGCTTTTTTTACTACTTATTATATTTACTGATATTATTTGATGTGATATAGTTATCTATATCCAAAAACCTCTGCCCAAATAATCAAAAGTATCAACGAAAGACCAACAATCAATGCAATTACACCAAAAATCTTGAATCCTTTCAAGAACGGCTCAGGCATTGGTTCAATCAAATGCTTATTTAATTCTTTATTCTTAACAAGTTTTTCATATTCGCGCGGCCGATCTTCCATTAATTCGTCGACTGATATTCGGCCAGAAAAAATAACAGTATCCATTGGGAATTTATCCGGTCGAAAATGAGTATTAAAGAAATGAACAGTAAATATAAAAGCAACCGCCAAAAGAGCCTCATCTGAATGAACAATAGTAGCCACATTAATCATCCAGCCGGGGAAAAATCTTGTAAAAAATTCAGGGAACCAAAGCATCAGACCTGTTGATCCAATAATTGCAACACCCCAAAAAACTGCGAAATAATCAAATTTTTCCCAATAGGTCCATCGTCCATATCGGGGTCGCTGGCCCATTCCGATAAACCATTTTAACGTACCAATAACTTCTTTTAAATCGGTTTTATTAGGTAGCATGCTGTCTTCATCGGTCAGATATTTGAACCATGATTTATCCGATTTTCTCTTTCTACGAATAACATCAAAGATATGCAGACCAAAATAGATAAATGTAATTATGGCACAAAAACGATGTATATAACCGGCCGATTCAAACCCACCAATAATATCGGATATCCACTGTGCCCATCCCAGATATGAAAACTTTAACGTCATACCTGTTATGGCCAATCCGAGGAAACTGATGATAACCAGAATATGCATTCGACGTTGAAGTGGTGTAAAACGGCGATATTCTTTTTGGCCATGACTCTTTTTTCTAATCAGTTTATTTTCTTTCATCATCTTAAATGAACGTGGCAACCATAATATGGTATGTGTTCCGAACACAATTAGTGTTCCGGTAAGTAATATTGTCATAAACCAGAACGTATAAAACAGGATTGGATATTTATAACGATCATGATGAGTAGCATGCGTTAAATATCCGGCGAACTGCCGGTGTGATCCTTCATGGCATGCTCCGCAGGTTTTGACAATATTCTGGTGCGACAACATTGAGTTCGGGTTATTTACCGGTAATATATTATGTGAACCATGACAATCATAACATTTGGCGGCGGCACCATAACCAAGCTTTGAGACTTTACCATGAAATGTTTCGAAATATGATTCGGTTACTTCAAGATGGCATCCCCCGCATTGATCCATAATTTCATTTCTAAATACGGTTTTATCTGTTCGCGCAATTTTATGTGAATCGTGACAATCTACACATCCGGGTACAGATTTTTCAGAATCTTCTGACATCATAAAATGAACACTATTGGCAAATTGCTTATAAATACCTTCATGGCACTTGGCGCAGGTTCCCGGTATATTATCAACATGTACCGAAGATTTGGGATCATCTTTCGGAAGAATATTATGGGTCGAATGACAATCGGTGCATTTGGCAGTAACTATCAATCCACTCTCCATTAGTCCCTTACCATGAATACTCTCCAAATAACTGGTTAGCGGATCAACCTCACTCCCCGAGCCGTTCTTTAAGGCAATACCTTTCGGCCCATGACATTGTCCACACAATTCTGGCACCACAGTCGGAAATGTTTTTGAAGCAGGATCTCTAAAACTTTTCATATTATGGATCCCGTGGCAGGAAGTACACTCCGGTACTCGCTGGTCACCCCTGTTTCCCAATTTGCCATGCATGCTATTGGCAAACGTTTCCACAATTTCGGTGTGACATATGGAGCAATCAACTTTGTTGGCTACCGAAGAGCAAGGGCGTTTCAGTGTGGGATTGACGCCGGTGTGACACTGGGCGCAGGCGACCGAGCGATGTATGGAACTGTGAACCTTCACCGAGTCCACATACATCGAAATAATTCCTGTATCCCTCTGGGCCGTGAGGTCTTTGTTCCGGTGACATTTCAGGCATTCGCTATCGGCAATTCCCTCCTCATAGAAAACCTTCCGGGCCTCGTGAGGTTCATGACAGTCAACACAAACCGGGACCTTATGCGGCTCCTTCTCCCACAACTCACCCCTGATTACCTTTTTATGTACCTGTTCGATTCGACCATGACATTTCTGACAAGTTTCGGCAACTTTATTCCTGTGTATACTCGATTTCGGATCCGTATGAGGCAAAACATTATGCGATGTGTGACAATCGTTACAAACGGCGGTAACTGTTAATCCCTGCTGAAACAAACCGACGCCGTGTATGCTTAAGGAATAGTGACTTAAGATCGAATCCTGATGAATATCATATGTCCTGGAAACCGGCGTCCCTTCCTTATGACACTGTCCGCACATAAACGGAATATTAAATTTGGTAATCCGTGAATCGAGTGAGTCAATTGAATATATATAATGAGCCCCGTGGCAATCCCAGCATCGGGGCGCCAGTTTTGCGCCTTTATTTGCAGCCTTACCATGAAGGCTATTGTTATATATATCGGCTACATCATCATGACAGACATCACAATCGACCGTTTCCAACTCTTCATCATGAGGAAGTTCGACGCCATCAAGATCGGCATGGCAATCAATACAATCGGCCTCTCCGTGAACAGAGCCGTGATAACGATTTTCTTCAATATACAGTAGAATTTCACGGCCGTCTCGCTCCTTTGTCAGTTCCTCATCCGCGTGACAGTCAAGACAGTCCTCAACCGATTGGGCCAGATTATCGTTTGAACAAAATATAAGTATTAGAAAAAATATCGGCAGAATTATTTTTCTCAAACTCAATTATTCCTTTTTCTCAATATTTTTTAATACCGGATCTCCGGGATGTTCATGCTTATACATTTCTATTGGCATTTTTCCGTCCAACCATGACGGGTTCATAGGATAAATGCCGGGATTAAATATAGTTGAATACATATGCCATATCAAAATCGCAAGGGTTGCCAGCCAGGCCTCATAATAATGAATAACAAGCATCACATCCAGGAAGCCTTTTGGAACCCATATAATGGCCATGTTATCAAACCAGAGTAAAAGCCCGGTTATAATCATCGCTATGGTGCCCCAGACTAAGGCCCAGTATTCAATCTTTTCAACATACATAAAGCGACCAAATTGTGGTTTATTGTCTTTAAGGCCAAGATTGTAACCAACTAATTGGACGAGGTGATTCCAGTCCGTAAGGTTGGGAATCATATCTTTGAAGAACTGTCTGCCTCTGGGAGTCCAGAGGTAAATGAAATGCCAGATGGATGTTATCATCAAAACAACGGCCGCTATTCGATGCAGGATGCCACGGAGTGGAAAGCCGCCTTCCCAGCCGAATAGCCATTGCACCCAGAAAGCTTCGGAGAATCTCAAGGCAAAGCCTGATAGCACCAGAACAATAAAAGATATCATTAGAAAGTGATGTTGCCAAACTTCATTCTGATTCATTCGAGTCATCTGTGGTTTTTGCCTTACTTTTTTAATCTCTTTTCTAAGGTCTATCAACCAGTGGATAATCATCAAACCAATAATCACGATAATTATTATTATGTAAATCTGTCTGACAATATTGGCAATTGGGGTTTGTGATATGCCCGGGGCACTATGAATCGGTGTCGTGGCCATTTCAGCAGTTATCCCCTGATGACAGGTGCCACAAGTTGTGCTCAGATTGTCGGGGTAAATTGAAGATGTTGAGTCCGTATGCGGTAATATTCTATGCGCTCCATGACAGGAGGCACAATTAGCCACGGTCATATCACCGGCTTTACTCTTTAACCCATGGTAACTGTCGACCCAGGTTTCCAGCCGCCTTGTAGGTGTGCCATATTTTTCGTTAAGGCGGGCCGATTCATGACAGGGCGCACAAGTAGCTTCAGCCACCCGAGCGGGACTCACACGTGATTTCGGGTCCGATGGAGAAATTATCCCATGCTCGCCATGACAATCAGTACAAATTGGTACATCAGTTTCGCCACGTTTGACCAGTTTCCCATGAATGCCCTCCCAAAAATCCTGTTCAATGGCTTTATGACATTTGCCGCAGGTTTTTGGAATATTAAAATGATTTATGGTAGATTCCGGATCGCCCGGGCCAAGAATACGATGGGCCGTTCCGCCGGTAGAATGGCAATCGTTGCAGGTGGCAGCGAAATAAATACCACCCATTGTCGCTTTGCCGTGGACGCTGCTTTTATAAACCTCGACTGCCTTGCCGTATAACATCTCGTGTCTTTTTGTCAGATCCAAATCCTCGTGGCAGTTTCCGCAGGTCGTTGGCAGGTTAAGAGGATTTGTCAATGAGCGCTTATCTGATGAAGGTAAAATATCATGTTTTCCATGACACTCGGCACAACAGGGGATATCTACGCATTCCTCAATAGATTTCCGGCCATGACCGATATAAGCTTCCGCAGCTTCTTCATGGCATATTCCACAATCTACCTTTTCCAATTCTTCATCGTGGGGGAGATCAATCCCTTCCAGATCGACATGACAGTCTATACAACCAAAATCCTGATGAATCGAAAGAGCTAAAGATTCCTCATAGCTAATTGCCTTCTCGGATTTTGTTTTCTCGTGACAGTCACTGCAATCAGACTTTTCAATAGCAGAGGCTTGGAAAGAGAATAAAAATATTATAATAATTACAATATGATTAATCAGCCAAACCTTATTTTGTTTGGTCATATTATTATCCTTGCCCAGCTCAAAATTCACTTTTTGCCTTTATATAGTTGAAGACACTTTTTCTTCACTTAATCTGAAAATTATAAATTCTTGCCAAAAATACAATATATTTATTCCTTTGAAATTTCTCTTATTATATTTGGTTATTAATAAATCTGTTGTCACAACGAAGAACGGGGATTAAATTAATCCTATTATTAAAATGACGAGGTTTTTTTGAACAATTCTTCAAAAAATATCAAATTCGGTTTTATAGTATTTATTGGGCTTGTGGTTTTCTGTGTTGCCCAGCTAACCTGGTGGGTCATTTTTCAGATTGATCAAAGTTCCAGACATTATAAAAATCAGATAAATGCCAGAGAACAGAGAATCGAATTAGTATCAAAAACCGCCAATAATGAATTCTCCCGAATTATAAATCAGGTTAACTTCTTTATTACCGCCCAAAGTGATCCGGATATGCTGCATCGGCATCTCGAACTGATTTTGGAAGGTCCCGCAACTTTGGGATATTCATATTTTATAGATGAAAATCAGAAATTTATATCCGGCAAAATCGATTCGACCTATTATGCGGCGATTGGAAATGGGATTGTTTTGTTTTTCGATAAGCAGTATGTCGTGGAGCTATTTAAAGCGGATGCCGACGAATTTCTGATAGATTTTTCGGACCAACAAAGCGGCCGGAATGGGATTTGGGTTGATAAAAACAGTATAACTGTTTCGCCTCAAACCATTGAATCTCTCAAGGATGAATCCGGCCGGGCCGTGAAAATGTTCGCGTCAGAGGGAACAATTTTCTTATTCATTATGATACTGGGGGCCTATCTGATTTACCGGGCTTTGCAAAAATCTGAAGAGTTAAAAACCCACCAAACCAATTTTATGCATTCGGTGACGCATGAATTAAAGACCCCATTGACCTCAATTCGTCTTTATCTGGAAACACTTCGAAGCGGAAATATTGACAATTCCAAGACAGATGAAATATATGGTAAAATAATAGAGGATTGCGACCGGCTCGACGATATGGTTGACGACGTTCTTGATGCCAGTCGGCTCGATTCCGTTAAATTCAAAATAGAATTATCCGAATCAAATCTATCGAGTGATCTTGACGATTATCTAGACAATTTTGATAATTATGTTCGTCAACAAAACGGAGTCCTCAATCGAAACATTGAGAATGGAATTAAAATTCGCGCAAATTGTATTGAACTTAATCGAGCAATGAAAGTACTAATTGAAAATGGTCTAAAATATTCTCCGCCTGACAGTAGGGTAATCGATGTCAAACTTACTAGTATGAATAATCACGCTGTAATAACCGTTTCTGATAGGGGATTCGGTATCGAAAACACTGAACTCAAAAATATATTTGATCGATTTTATCGTATTAGTAATAGTAATACGGAAACAATTAAAGGAACGGGGCTGGGACTTTTCATCGCCGCCCGGATTATTAAGGCGCATGGCGGCACAATTAAGGCTCAATCGTCCGGGATAGATCAGGGCTCCAAATTTACTATAGAACTTCCGATGGTGGCCAAATGAAAAAAAGAATATTAGTTGTCGAGGACGAAGAACATATTGCCGAAGGGCTGCAGATTAATCTTGAAGCGGCCGGATATGAAGTTGCGATAGCCCCTGACGGCAATTTAGCCATGGAGATGTGGCGTCAAGGATCATTTGATTTTATCATTCTGGATATAATGCTACCGGGGAAAAATGGTTTGGAGGTGTGCCGTATTATCAGGAAGGAATCGGGGTGGGTGCCAATTCTATTTCTGACAGCCCGTGATAGCGAAAATGATCGTATCGCCGGTTTTCAGGTCGGCGGCGATGACTATATCACAAAACCGTTTAATCTGCAGGAATTATTGTTGAGAATAGCGGCTATGTTCAGAAGACAGGTTTGGTACAAAACTATATCGTCGACAACACATCGGTACCAATTTGGAACCAACCGAGTCGATTTTGATTCTTATAAAGCGAAGGGAATTTCCGGCGAAATTGATTTATCGCAAAAAGAGTGCATGATTATGAAGCTTTTTTCTGAACATATCAATGAAGTTATTGACAGAAATATGATTCTTGATGCCGTTTGGGGGTATGATGCCTTTCCGACCAGCCGCACGGTCGATAATTTTATTGTCAAACTTCGAAAAATATTTGAACCCGATCCGTCAAATCCAAAATATATCCATACGGTTAGAGGTGTTGGATACAAGTTTACGCCGGACCAATAACATAAGGTAATTTGAAAATGCCTTGACATACAAATTGTATATGCAAATAATAACTAAATACAAATTTCATTATAAGTAAGGGATAATAAACATATTAGGAGTATGACATGAGTAAAACAGAAGAAAATCTCAAGGCCGCCTTTGCCGGTGAATCGCAGGCCAGAAACAAATATACCTATTTTGCCAAAGTGGCGAAAAAGGAAGGATATCATTATATCGCCAAAATATTTGAAGAAACCGCAGAAAATGAAAAACGTCATGCAAAAGATGAATTTGCACTACTAAATGGCATTGGTGATACTATCGCCAATCTTGAGGAAGCCATCAGTGGCGAGGTTTATGAGACGACAGAAATGTACCCTCAATTTGCCAAAGATGCTGAAGAAGAGGGCAATAAAAAGGCCGCCGTACTTTTTACGCAGATTGCCTGGATAGAGGCTCATCATAGGGATCGTTACAAAAAACTACTGGAAATGGTTAAATCCGGCACAGTTTATAAAAGAGAGAAACCTATTAAGTGGAAATGCAGTGTTTGCGGTTACATTCATGAAGGAACCGAACCGCCTTCGAAATGCCCCAGTTGTCAGCACCCTATGGAATATTACGAACCGGCTAACATGGACATCTAAGGAATAGGCAATAGTAATTTTTATCTGATTTGTAAACGAATACAGGAATTAATATAATAAATAAAGCACGGCAGAAGCCGTCTAATTGGATTTTTTATCTAATATGGCCTAAATACAACTGCCTTTCCGTTACGGCCGTCAATTAGAATATTAAGAGGTTGTTTCAATCGAATATGCCTGATATACTCGGTTTCTTTTGCCAGGGCGATTGAATTCAGCCAATCCCAATCGATAAAATTATTTTGATTGATTTTGTTAATCGTCATATATCCAATTCGAAATGTAATCAGGTTTTGAAAAAAATGTGTACCAAACGATGGATCCACCACAAAATCACCATAAGCTGCTTCGACAATTACTTGCGCCGATGAAATCTGGCGCCATTTAGTAGGAATACCGAGCCATCGATCAGAGGTCCCCCATCGACCCGGACCGATCAGCATATATGGAACGTTTTCTTTCTTGAAATACTCATTGTATTGTCCGATCTCTTCGGCTATCTCAACCGTTTTGGAACGATCAAAATTTTCTGTCCGGACATAAACGATATCTTTTATATCAGTTATCCTCCCATTGCTTAGAGCCTGGTCTGATTTACATAAAATCTGATCGTACTCACCGTCATACACCGATATATCTTCAAGAGCTGTTTCAACAGCCATCGGGCGAATTTGAAGGAACTGAAATTCATCGCTTTTATTTGGGCCGGAATTGAGCTCAGCCGCAAATTCTATTTCGACCGGGACATTCATGGCACTGCTTCCCAGTTGTAACAGGAATTTAACAATTTCATCAAGCGGAAATATTTTTGATTTTAAAATCGGTTCAAAAGATATAATTCGGGTACCTTTTCGACCAACGCCGGAATAAATCCTGTCATTATCGGCAGAATAGGTGGAGCCAACATACTTAAGAACATCATGTTTCTCAGCTTCGGTAATATGTAGCTTTATTTGACCAGCCTCCCCCCCCGGTTTAGAGAAAACAGCAGGATTGCTCATATCAACCGCAAAAAAATCATGCTGAGATTTTTTCAAATAATCCTGAGGGGTGGCAAACTGCGGCAAAATCTGTGGATTTGAAGGCGAAAAGAAAAGACAATTTTCACCCTCCATAATAGTCCGTCCCAATCCAAGGGCGACATAGGCGATACCTTCCTCCGGTTTGATTCGTCCCACCGAATAAAAATTATAAGACCGGGCAGTACCGGAAAGGACCGGGTAGAAATAGCCGTTTCGGTTTTGACCAACAATTTTTTGCAGAACAATGGCCATTTTTTCTTCCTCGGTCCGGTTGCCGGTCGCTTCGATATAGTTTTTAGAATTTCTGAAAAAGACCGAGGCATAGATATATTTAATAGCCGCTTCGAGTCGTTCCAAACGGCCCTTAAAAGAGGAAAAATTATTCGGCAGAAAATGAGTATCAAAAATTCCTGCGAATGGCTGATAATGGGAATCCTCAAGAAGCGATGATGACCTGGCTGCCAGCGGATAATCGGCCACAGCCAGATATGTCCTTAAATCCTCGGTCAGATCATTCGGCAGACTCGCCTTAATAAATGCTTCGGCGATTTCTTCATCGGTTTGATCGCCCAGAGCATAATTGGTGAGTTTGTTGTTTTCCATAAACAGATCAAAACCTGAGGTTCCAATCACTGCCGATGGCGGCACCGTTATTTTGACTCCCTCAAAGGCGCTATGAACTTGATATCGATTGAGTAGGCTATTGACAAAGGCCAAACCGCGTCCCTTACCGCCAAGCGAACCTTCACCAATCCTGACAAATTCGGCATGAATATCATACTGCTCGCGTGAAAAATCGGTGACCACACCCATCTGTTTTTCATGTCTAAAATCTCTAAACGTATTAATCAGATAGGCTCGCAATTCATTATTATTAGTAAACTCAGTAACTTTTTTGGGGCGTAACCGTGAAGCCAGATCAAATTCAGTTCGGGCCATCAGCCAGTTAGAATAATGGTTTTTATTGCCATGATAAATCAGCGATTCGGCATCAACTTCGGCCAAACATTTTTCCATCGCACGGAAATTGCTAGCTCGGGCAAGGTTGGTACCATCGGGAAGTCTAAACACAAAATCGCCAAACCCAAAATTCTGATTAATAAAAGCGCTCAAATCATTTAGTAAAGTGGGTGATTTTTTATTTAAAAAGGAAGCGCCGCAGGCTACCGCCAATTCCGCCTTGCCGGTGTCTGATGACTGCAACAAAACCGGCAGATCTTCTATTTCCTTTTTAAATTCCTCGACCAGTTGAATACCGGCCACGGCATCATCCTGTCCATTCCTGGGAAATTTTATATCAGATATCAGACCGAGCAGGTATTTTTTGTATTTTTCAAATAATAGTAAACCTTCTTCAAAACTGTCGGCCAGCAATATCTTTGGGCGGGCCCGCATTCGCAGAAGCCGATTGGCAATGTTTAGACTTTCCGACATCAAAGCGGCTGTCTGACGCATGATTTCGGTATATATCAACGGCAAATACGATGAATAAAACCGAACCGAATCCTCGACCAAGATAATTACCCTGACACCGACCAGTGCAGTATCAGCTTCAACATTCATCTTGTCTTCAATATATTTGATAATAGCGAGAAAAATCTTTGACTCACCGCTCCAGATGAACGCTTTGTCGACGCCAAAATATCCCCCTTTTTCTTTTATTATCTCCAGTTCACGGGAATGGAAAGCCAGAAGGACAATAGGGATATTGGGACAAAGCAGCTTCGCTTTCCTGCTGAATGACACCGGATCTATATCGCTCAGGGAACGGAAAATAATTATCAGATCAAATTTACTGTCATTGAGAACATCCAGCGCCTCTTCACCGGAGCCGACTCTTTTGATGGTTGGGGCATTTGACAGATTAAACTCGGCATATTCAGACAGAACCATATAAGCCAGCTGTCCGTCTTCGCGCAGGATATACATATCATACAGGCTTGAAACAAGAAGTATATCCTTGACCTTGTAGGGCATCAGCGAATCGAACCGCGCCGACCCTTTTTCGAAATCTTTTAGATCAATTTCAGGCTTCATATAAAAATCTACGTTTTGGCATTGCTTATTTATAATTGAAAAATATTTCGTAGAATATATAAAGTCAATTTAATAAAAAAGAGGATTTTAAAGCAACGTTGCAGATAGCGTCAGGTCACACGTATGGCAAGCTATAAGAAAGTCCCGACACAACATTAAACAATAATATATGAAACTAATTTTCCCACGGCAACTGTGAGTTACTCAGATTTGGTTAGGATAATAAAGTCGGGATCATCCCGATATTTCGTAAAATCTTCATCCTCGCGCGCCATCTTCTTGTGTTTACTATCTAAATCAATTACCTCCTTGAGCTGTTTAAGCATTTCTTTTTTCATTTCTTTAAGAGAGTACACACAGGCGACATTGTAATAGTAACTTCTATTTTCCGGGCAAAGTTTTACAGCTCTAATTGCATGCATTAATGCGTCATCCAAAATAATTGATTTTCTCTCAGCATGAAAGAGTAGTATCATGGCATAGGTCAAGTTACAATGCGCCTGTGAATAATCTGGATTAATCTTAATAGCTATCTCATATTTCTCTATAGCTTGTTTTAGATATTCAAGTATTTTATTTTCATTATATAGATTATCAAGTGCATTGCCCCAGTCGTGAAAAGCTTCAAAATAGTCTGATTTGATCTCGATTGTCTTTTTATATTTCTCAATTGCCTGTTTTAGATAATCTGAATCCCTTGTTTTCCAATAGAGAGCTTTAAGCGCAACACCCCAGCTGTAATAAGCAAATGAGTCTTGTGCATTTATTTTGGTTATAGCTCTAAAATATTTTATTGCCTTTTTGTGATTACCCAGATTATGACAGCAGAAACCGATTAAAAAAAGAGCTTTTATATCTTTAGGTTCATCTTTTGCATATACGAGTAATTCATCAATAGCATTCTGCCATCTTTCAAGACGATAATAGTTAATGCCAATCGACTTATGGATATCAGCCGGGATTTTATTTATAGGAATGCCTTCAGCTTCCATAATAAAAAGAAGTCCCTCGTATTCTTTTATGGATTTTTCGGCATCCTCTTCATTTATTCGTCTGATCCTATCTTCGAATGAGACTGAAATTTCTTCATCAGAAGCCTGTTTGAATTGGTCATTAATTGACTTTACCGACTTGTTTAATATTAGTAATTGAGATAAAGCCTTTTCGCTTAAATCACAAATTTTAATAAAGTCATCCATTGACTGTCCCAGTAATTTAGTATTTTCTTCTTTACCAATGGTATTTTAACGAGCATGAAAATACAATTGTTTAGTAAAAAATAACTTGATTGCCGTTTAATCGTTCCGTCAGGTCTTGTCCGCCAAAGGTGAGTGTGATCTGACCCAATGCCGAATGCAAATAGTCACCAGGGTAGTCCGCAGAGATTAATCTCACCTTCGGGCCAGGATATTCCTCCACACTCAATTACCATTGTCAGACCTTTGCAGGTTCTAATTCCATCGGGTTGGTCAAAAATGGTTGGGCCATTTACAGTCTTATATCCCACTCTCATATAAAATTCTTCCAATTCCCGTCTGCAGGTAAGCAATCCGAATGGAAGTTTGAGTTCTTGTGTAAGATAAGATATGGCATCTCTCATGAGCGTACTTCCAAAGCCATTACCTCGATAGTCAGGTTCAGTAACCAAGTAACATACGCCACCTATCTTTAGCGGGATTTTATTTACTGTAATCGTCCTCTTCAAAATAGCAACTTGAGATACCAACTTCTCCTCAAAAAACCCCAGTATATTTATTTCGGGGTCGTCATAGATCAGAGAATCATTACCGAATTCTCTATTGTTGGCTCTCTGGATTAGATTTTTAATATCCAAAGAGAGTTCATCCACAACCATAATTTCAATTTTCATTGTCTTCATATACGACACCATAATATTAAAAATATTCCGTAAATGAAATAAATAAAAAGGCGGGAAGAAGAATTCCCGCCTTAATCTATATTGTCGAAACCCTACGGGATTTCAACCTACTGATATTCATTAATTAGACAACGCCCTGGTCGAGCATGGTGTCGGCAATCTTGATGAAACCACCAATGTTGGCGCCCATAACATTGTTACCGGGATCGCCATACTCTTCGGAAGTGTTCTTGCAGGTCTCATGAATCGCAATCATGATATTGTGTAGGTGCTCGTCGACTTCCTCACGGGTCCAGCTCAAACGTATGCTGTTCTGTGACATTTCCAGACCGGAGACAGCCACACCACCGGCATTGGCCGCTTTGCCGGGACCGTAATGAATCTTGGCCTTAACGAATTTCTCAACTGCGTCGGGAGTACTCGGCATGTTGGCACCCTCGGCAACACAGAAACAACCATTTTTAAGAAGCGTGTCGGCATCGCCGCCGTTAAGCTCGTTCTGAGTAGCACAAGGAAGAGCGACATCAACCGGAACATTCCAAACGCCGATACCTTCATAATACTTAGCAGATGAGAATTTCTCGGCATACTCCTTTATCCGACCACGTTTGACATTCTTCAGTTCAAAGATAAAGTCGAGCTTCTCTTTTGAAATACCATCTTCATCAACAATGTAGCCGCTTGAATCTGACAGAGTAACAACCTTACCACCAAGCTGATTAACTTTTTCGGTTGCATACTGAGCCACATTACCGGAACCGGAAACAGAAACCTTTAAGCCGTCAAATGCCTTGCCTTTTGTTTTCAGCATCTCTTCGGCAAAGTAAACAGTACCATAACCGGTCGCTTCCGGTCGAATCAAACTTCCGCCCCAATTAAGGCCTTTACCGGTTAAAACTCCTTCAAAAGCATTACGGACTCGTTTGTACTGCCCGAATAGATAACCAATCTCTCGGCCGCCAACCCCAATATCACCAGCCGGAACGTCCGTATTCGGACCGATATGGCGGCACAGTTCGGTCATAAAGCTCTGGCAGAAACGCATAACTTCAAAATCGGATTTGCCTTTAGAATCAAAATCAGAGCCGCCTTTACCGCCGCCCATCGGGAGTGTGGTCAGACTATTTTTAAAAACTTGCTCAAATCCCAAAAATTTCAGAATGCCCTGATTGACGCTGGGATGGAAGCGCAGACCGCCCTTATACGGGCCAATGGCGCTGTTAAACTCAACACGGAAACCACGATTAACCTGGACCTTACCGGCATCGTCAATCCAAGGAACCCGGAAAACAATCATCCGCTCAGGCTCAACAATTCGATCCACAATTTTGGCCTCAGCATATTCCGGATGCATTTCAATTACCGGTGTTAATGACTCCAGGACCTCATCAACGGCTTGGAGGAACTCATCCTCACCATGATTTTTGGCCTTAACAGCGGCCATTACTGATTCAAGATACTGGTTCATCTTACATTCCTACAAATCTCTAATGTTAAGAGCTTGTTAATATTTTCACAAAGCCAGTCGAATATAATAGCATTTGCAGGATTGTCAATAGATTTTTTAGCGAAATAATCCCAAAAATTTAGGAAAAATAAACTAACTTTGGAATATTTCAGGACTTTGATAAACTAATATGGTAAGTGGTTTGAATTAATTGTATTTCGAGCAAATAATGTAGGTTTTAATAATTTAAAGAAGGGAAAATGAGGTTTTAGATGCGTCTATTATTAATGATTTTAATCGCTTTAATTACGATGCTTTCATTCATATCTGCTCAGTCGGATACGGTTCATAACGTTCGATATTATTATAATCAAGGAATGCAGGCATATCAATCCGGCAATTTTATATCTTTTAAAAACAGTTTCCTTGAGGCAATAAAATTGTATCCCACCAATCCGGCTGTAATCTACAATCTTGCATGCGGTTACGCCTTAACAGGAGAAAATGATGCGGCCCTGGACTTGCTGGAAAAACTTGCGGAAAAAGGAATCGATTTTGGGGTTGATCAGGATAGCGATTTTGATTCTATTAAAAACACTGATAGATTCAACAAAATCGTTATAGCGTTAAATAAAATTCGCAAAACTATCAATAACAGCGAAGTTGCATTTACAGTAAAAGAAAAGGAGTTAATTCCTGAAGGCATTGCCTATGATCCGATAAATGAGCGGATTTTCCTAAGCAGTATATATAAGAGAAAAATCATCAGTGTCGGCAAAGATGGTAAGTGTAATGACTTTACAACGGAAAAACAGGATGGCCTTTTGGCGACATTGGGAATGGAAGTTGACCCTATTCGGGAAAATCTATGGGTTTGTTGTATTGCTACGGGACATATGAAAGATTACAAGCCGTCAGACACAGGAAAAGCGGCGGTCTATAAATATAATCTATCAGGGAAATTATTAAAAATATATTCCTCCCCAAAAGATGAAGATCATGAGTTTAATGACCTGGTCATCAATTCATCCGGTGATGTATATTTCACCGACAGTCGAACAGGTCAGGTATTTTTTATTCATCATGCCCGAGACAGTCTCGAATTAATTTTTGATGAAGGACTGTTTATCGGTTCAAACGGAATTACTCTTTCTTTAGATGAGAAGAAATTATTTATCGCGGCATATTCTGAAGGTGTTTATGCGGTTAATTTGGAAGATTTAAGTTATCAACTTATTACCACTCAGAATAATTACACTCTGTATGGCATTGATGGTCTTTATTTCCACAATAATAGTCTTATTGCCGTTCAAAACGGTCTGCGGCCTAATCGAATTGCACGATACGTTCTCGACGATAATCTGAGCAGTGTTGTCAACTGCGAAATAATTGAAATGAATAATAATCTGTTTCATGAACCAACCACAGGCGCTGTCGCGGGAAATATATTCTATTATATCGCCAACAGTCAACTGAGAGCTTTCGATCAAGATGGAAATATTTTTCCACTTGATAAGCTTAAAGATGTTTCAATATTGAAAACGGATTTGTAGATGTTTATTGTCTTTGTTTACGAAAATATATAAAAACTTCTTGTCAGCTTCTATACTGCGGAAATAAATAAACCGGGTGATATTGTAATCACCCGGTTTATTTGATTCGCGGAAAAATTAGAAGTTAATTTTCCCGGTAAAATACTGATTGTTATCGAAGTACTCGGTTTGATTCCAGGAATATTCGAAGGTTACTTCGGTATCTCCAAAACTAAATGTCGCACCGGCTCCGAATGTCAATCCGAACAGATAATCGGTCTGACCATCATCATAAGTATATCCGCCTCTTATGAAATACTTCTCGTCATACGCGTATTCAAAAGCCGCGCGATACAGATCCTTGGAAAAGGTATTTGCTTGAAATGTCCCAAAAACCGAAGCGCGATGCATTTCCTGCGTATAGGCATCCCAGGCCATTGACAATTGCGCCCATGCCGGCAGCTCAAAGCTGGCTGACTTGGCCGAAAATGTCTTTACCGGGGAAACCTGCGGATTAGTGCCCGGCGCTTGAACGCCATATTCAAGACCTTCTCCCGCAAATGCCATTGAAGGACCCAAGTTCTTGATAACAAGACCAAGCCTTAGATTATTCCACTTGGTATCATAGTTGACACCAAAATCGACAGCCACCCCTTTGGCAGAAACCAGGTCAATTCGCTCATTTATAAATTTACCGGTAATACCAAAGGTAACCCTATCAGTCAGAACCCGAGAATACGTCAACCCAATTACAGCTGCTGACGGATTAAAGGTCTCGCCCGTTCCATCCACGGTTGAAGCATCCCATGTAGTTTTAACTATTTCCCCGGCAGAAAGAACCTTGGCCGAAATACCTATCGAACCAAAATCCTCAATTGAGGTCGTAAGGGCAAAATAGTCGAGGTCCATATCGGCGAAATAATTAAGATGCGAAAACATCACTTCCGTACCTTCAATCATGGCCACGCCGGCAGGATTGTAAAATATGGCCTCGGCACCATATGCATCAGCTCCAATAGCTCCGCCCATGGCAGTTCCTCTGGAGCCGACCGGTATTCGGAGATATTGCGCACCAGATGTCCCTAAACGTCTTTCCGATCCAGCCAAACTTACCGATGCAATGGCCAGGACCGATATAACGCATATTATTACTAACTTTCTATACATCACTATCACTCCTCCCACATTAGTAAGTGTTTAACTGTTCAACTTCTTGGATAATTGCGAACTTGCCATATCTGGAGCCATAATCTGATTCGATATACCAGATATAGACACCGGAAGCAACCGGCAATCCCTGATCTGTCAGAAGATTCCACTCCATCCAGCTATCACCACCGAGAAGTTTATCGTTATTATCCAATCGCCTGACCATATCGCCCGCTACATTAAATATTCTAAGGGTGAATTCATCAGGGAGACCCAAGAAGCGTACCTTTCGATCAAATTGATCGGACTCTTCATTATAATAGGCATAGTATGGATTGGGAACTACTCTGATATCATCAATTGCGGCTGTGGCTAAGGCGGCATCATCGACTGTTGCGGCAGTGGTAGAGAACGAAAATACGTCATTATTATCCGCCGGATTTGCCCAAAGCCACTGCAGAGCATCGCCGTCATCAATGACTCTTGTCGGGTCACCATCATTTGCAGGCGGGCGATGTCTAAACCAAGCGGCATATACCCAGTCGTAGGTGCCGCCATCATAAAAGTCCTCAGTAGTGTAATCAATTGTGCCTGTTCCAGCATCAGCTTCATCGTCTCCATCATAATCAGAACGGCAGATTAGTAGATATTCTCTTCCGCCTACGTCGGTTTCATCGGGATTCCATGTCGAATCATAAACGGCAGATCCATTCCATTCAACAAAACAAACATTAACCTGACGCGGATTGTCAACGTCGGTCATGTCATACGCCTCAAATGGCACCTGGAAATATCCCTGATAACCATAATTGGGTGTACAGCCGCGACAATAATTATAGGCACGCTGTCCACTAACATTACTCGGATCGGCCAATGGAATGTCATCTGTATATATCAATTCGAGGGTAAAAAATGAATCAGGCATAACATCCGGATCCAAATAACCGCCCCAGAAATTAATTGCATAACCGGCGCCGCCACCAAAAAATCCAAGACCAGCGTCAACATAGCTAATTGCCCGACCTTCATAGTCGGTATTATTATCAAGATAATTAAAACTGGCCATACCAGGAATATAATTACCAATTACTGTTACCTTAATACCGTCAACCACGTTGTAATTACCATCGCCTGATTTATTCCACTGTTTTTCAAGGACTTTAGTATCTGGGGTAGTAGTAACATCAAAGAGTTCCCAATATTGAAAAATATTAACCAGGGATCCATCGCACCATAGGTCAGTCGTATCCCGCCAACTTATTGTAGTCACAGGTGGAGTAACCGTCTCGTCGACTATAGTATCGGGGTAAATATCGAGGAATCTGACTTCATAATCGTGCCCGGTAACATACATCGGATCGACCTCTTCAACAGTAACAAAATCTGTCGTAGGCGGTAGAAGATCACTTATTCTGGAGTAAGTTGCATCTTCGTTATCTACCGCCGCGGTTTCCCAATCATTTCCGGGGAGATCATCCATCGGGACCATTGTTATTGCCGACGGGCGCCCATTAAGCACTCTTAAACCTTTCGGAACTGATTCTGCATTGCCGACCGGATAAGAATATGCGGTGACAGCAAAATAATAGCTTCGACCGTTATGTAAAGGTCCACCCAGAATATAATCTTCGTCGATTTCTATATAATGCTGCACACCGGCATCAGTTCCGGATACAACCGGCTGAAACACCGGAACGCCGAATGCAGGATCAATAACATCATCAAACAGCAAGGCTTCACCGTCATTTACGTCAAAGACCGTCACCTCTCTCCACGGTCCGGCAACTGTTTCGCCCTGATAGACAACATAGCCCTCAAAGACGTGAGTTGATGATTCATATTCCAATTCCGATTTCTCGGTCCAGGTAAGAACCACTTTTCTATCCAGCGCCGTAGCAGTAACTTCCGGTTGCGGTGGAGGTAGAGGAATATCGAAATTCTGGTCATAAGCAAACTGAGCCAGATCATCATAAGCCTTTAGCACCAGCACCGATGTTTTTCTATCAGCACCCTGACCGACAACCACGGCCCCAACAACTATTTGAGTATCATCGGGATTAAAGGTAAACGGACCGGTATTAACCATATACCGACGGTCAGCCGGAGTGTCATCGAGCCATCCGACTCCCAGATAAGGATCACCCGGGTGATAGAATTTTGTTGATAAACCAGTCTGAGGATTTACCGGTGGGTTATCCACATCGCCGCCGGAACCGCTTTTTGAGTCGTTCCCCTTCATATATCCATAAGACTCTTCCGGCTCATCCGGGTCGGTACCGTTGATATATTTATTGAAGGATGTCATACCCATTATAAAGGCTTGCGGAATAGTATCACCTGTATTCAAAAATGCCGTATCGGCAGAAAAGTCATACGTCGCGTAAAGCGGATCATTATCGCTCTCGCGAATAATAGGACCCTGCATGAAGTCATATCCGACTGCCGGTGGTGCCTCACCATAAACATTATCGTTGTTCGTCGCATTATAACAGAAACCGATTGATCTGATAGTATCGCATCCCACCAGGTCATCCGATGCACCACCCAGATCAGGGTCGGCCCAGAGTGAGACATAACATGAATCAATCACATCGGGCGATTTATTAACAAACATAAACTTCATGAAGATAGTATTGCCCAGAGCTCCGGGAAGATCATAGGCCCAATAAGTTGCCTGCACTTCGACGCCAAGGGAATCGGTAGCACCACCATATCCGTCATAATCATGTGTACCGCCATCGTTAAATACTGCCCAAAGCGTTTGATCTCCAAGTTGTAATGGGTTGCTGTCGTCGTCTAATGGTGCACCATCAGCTGTCGGCCAATTGGAATAATCATCGACGTGCTGGGCCGAATCGTATCTTAAATACGGAGTTCCATCGGCCATATTAATGCCGGTTTTTACCGGATTATTCCAGAAATCGGCATTACGATTGATTTTGTATACCTTATAGCTATCATCGTCTGCCTGGACACCGCCATTATCGTCGGCGGGACCGGGCCAATATTCGGGACTGTCAAAGGCACCAATAGCTGTTCTGATCTCACCATTGACCTTTCCGCCAACCCAGACACCGCCGGAATACAAAACAGTCCTATCTGTGCCGGACGGGAAATACAGGCCGTCGGCTTTGGCCGTTTCCAGCATAACCGCAATGTCTTCTGCAAAACCACCAATATTGGTGCAAAACATCTGCAAATTATTGACATTGATCATCGTCCTGGTGTCTAATGTCATTGCTTTTCCCGGCTTGGCCGCATTCATTCCGGAAGAGACGTGCCCAGGGGGCAGTGCCAATGCCAGAGAATAAGCGCACACCAGTACCGAGATAATAAAAAGTGTTTTTCCTATTTTCATAATCTCCTTACCTCCCTGGTTTAAAAGCTCAACCTGAGACCAAATCGAATTTGTCTCGGGATATCATAGTTACCGGGATGTTGTGAAGCCAATATATATTTTTCTTCGCCGTTTAGATCGGATGTGTCAATAACTTCGCTATTATTTTCGATAAAAGTTTCACCCGATTCTGTTACAAGCCAGTTAGTCGCATCTGGATCGCCGGAGGTTTCATATACAGTTAATACATTATCACGATCCAGCAGATTCATAATCCAGACATAGAAATCAAGGCTGATTCCATTATCAAAGAACAATGTCTTGGACGCCTTCATATCAATTCTGAATCTCCAGGGGCTGTATCGCGAATTAATCGAGCCAGCCGGAGTCGAAGTAACAGCAAATAGCGTAACCGGATCATAACCAGCCTGAGATGGTGTATATGGCGTCCCGGAGGCCAGGTTAACAATAAAGTTAATTCCGGCGTTTTCCAGGGGATATATATCGCCAATTAATGGACCTTCGCCCTTGCCGAAACGAACATCGATTATACCGGTAAACTTATGGCGCTGATCATAGGTCAAAGGATTGGCAAAACGCGGTACCTCAGAAAGTGTCCAGGTTACATTACGCTGAGTTGTCGCATATGAACCGGTTCCGGTCGCCCATGACAGTGAATAGGCCAGGTCAAGAGCGATTTTCTGCGTCCGGCGCATTTTCAGTGAAAAATCAAGACCTTTAACCGTTCCAAAATCTTCATTTAAGAAAATAGAATAAGATTTGGGAGCGACATCTGTTACCGTCGTAGCCTGTGTTAAACCTGCCGCGTCTTTATAATAGCCGGTGACCTCAAAGGCAGTATTATCATTTAACTGATGAGATACGCCGAATTCAAATGCGGTGATTTCTTCCGGCGCAAGATTGGGGTTGCCAAAGCTGTAATAATAGCCGCCTGATTTTACCTTATATTCATAATAGCGGTAGTTTACGTAAAGACGGTTCAGCTCCGGTCTCTGGAAGAATTTACCATAACTGAAATGAAGGACCGTACGGTCAGAAACTGG
>CBFCZE010000005.1:0-46222 GCA_965602655.1 uncultured bacterium | reverse complement strand
TGCCATTCACCAAAATCGCTCATTGTGTCCTGATGCCATTATCTCAATTTGTCTGCGCCTTAGGCTGGAAATTCCCTGCTGACACGGATGATGCTGTCTGTAAAACATTAAACAAGAAAGGAGCGCCGGTATGAGCAAAGCAATTTTAACCGATATCACCAAATGTATCGGATGTCTCAAGTGCGTCTCCGCCTGCAAAAAAGAAAATAATCTGGAGATGGATGTTCCCCGAGTCTGGCAGAAAAATGATGGTCTCTCAGCCGAAAACTGGACATCGATTATTCAAAAATCGGGCAATCATTATGTTCGCAAGCAATGTCGTCACTGTTTGGAACCGGCCTGCGTTACGGTCTGCCCGGTAGGGGCGCTTCACAAAACCGAATCCGGTGCTGTTGTTTATGATAAAAAGAAATGTCTTGGCTGCCGTTACTGTATGATGGCCTGCCCTTACGGCATTCCACGTTATGATTGGGATGAACCGGTGCCATATGTTCGTAAGTGCATCCTTTGTTATGATAAGTTAATAAATAATCAGCAACCGGCCTGCACCGAAATCTGTCCTGAGGAGGCAACCATTTTCGGTGAACGGGAGGATTTGATCAAACTGGCTCACCAACGAATTAGGGAGAATCCTGGAAAGTACATCAATAAGATCTGGGGTGAACACGAAATCGGCGGAACATCGGTTCTTTATATTTCAGATATAGACCTGGGATTTTTGTCCTACCAGACAAAACTGGGAACCAAGCCATTACCGCAAACCACGGCGCCGGCTATGAAATCGGTACCATACGCTTTTGTCGGGATGGGCGGAGCGATGTTGGGTCTTAATTGGATAATCCGCCGGCGGAACGAGTTAGGAAAAACCAAGGAAGAGAAAAAGGAAGCGACTGATGAATAGGGTACAAAATACAAAACTAGTTTTATGGTTAATTACCGGTCTGGCCGCCGCCGTTGGTCTTTATCGCTTTATTTATGGTTTGGGAGCTACAACGAATTTAACAGATGCAACTCCCTGGGGTTTCTGGATCAGTTTTGACGTTATGGCCGGCGTAGCCCTGGCCGGTGGCGGCTTTGTTATGACCGCGATATTCTATATGATGAAAAAGGAAGAGTTTCATCACCTTGTCAAACCGGCCGTTCTGACTGCGTTTCTCGGTTATTTGGCGGTGATATTCGGTTTGCTTTTCGATGTCGGACTACCCTGGAATCTATGGCATATGATGATATACTGGAATCCGAATTCACCTCTGTTTGAAGTCGGTTGGTGCGTAATGCTTTATACGGCTGTTCTGCTTCTTGAATTCAGTCCGGTTCCATTGGAAAAGTTCAGCCGATACGCAAAGATTAGGAATTTCCTGATGAAGTTTCGATTCGTGTTTGTTTTGCTTGGGATTATGCTTTCGACGTTGCATCAATCATCACTGGGGTCACTCTTTCTGATTATGCCATTTAAGCTTCATCCGCTCTGGTATTCCGAAATATTGCCGATACTGTTTTTCATCTCGGCTGTTGCCCTGGGTCTGATGATGGTATCATTCGAAAGTCATGCCTCACATTGGCTGTACCGTCGTAAACCGGAGAACCATTTGGTGGCGAAATTGGGAAAAATATCCATTTATGTATTGTTGTTATATTTCGTCGTCAAGATGGCCGATATTGCGATTTCTTCCGAATTGCCGCTAATTTTTGACGGTAGTTGGGAGAGCGGTCTGTTTATAGCTGAGATATTGATATCAATTATTATTCCGGTTGTAATATTTTCCGCTCCGCGGCTTCGAATAAAAACCGGTTGGCAGACACTCGCTTCATTTTTGGTTGTTTTTGGAATGATTTTCAATAGAATCAATGTCGGTGGCTTTACTATGCTTCGTGCTACAGGGGATTCTTATGTTCCTGCCTGGACTGAAATAACAATTAGTTTTGGAGTTGTGTCTGTCGCTGCCCTGGTCTTTTTGTTTGTTATCGAAAAATTTCATATTTGGGAAAAAAGCCCGGAACATCCCGAATCCCATCCCCATGCCAAGCCATCGTTTGATTATTCCTCCCGAGTATGGTTGGGGACACCCGGAATTGCTTCGATTACCAAATATTCTCTGGTCTTTATGCTGGCTTTTGCTATCGGTATAGCCATTTTGCCGGAAAAGCAACTCGAAAGTAAAGGAATTGAGGATTTAACAGTCAAAAAGGCGCGCGGTGAAGACAAATTATTTATTGATGGTAATCGGGATGGCTATGGAGTGGCTTTTGATCATACGAGACATATAGATTCGCTGAACCTGAAAGATTCCTGTTCCGTTTGTCATCATATGAACGTGCCGCTGGACAAAAATAGTGGCTGCTGGGAATGCCACGAATATATGTATTCGGAATCCAGTGTTTTCAATCATGATTGGCATTCATCATTGCCCGGGGCAAATATTATCTGCGGGAAATGTCACCCGGACAATGAAGTCAGGACAAGACAGACTGCCAAAAAATGTATTGAGTGTCATACAGATATGCTTACCATACCGGAAGAGCATCCGTTTGAAAAACTCGTAACTGCGTCATATACCGATGCTTTGCACATGCAATGTGTCTCCTGCCATAAAGAGAAGGCGTTATCTATGCCCGATAAACAGAATTTGGCTGAATGTGCATCGTGTCATGAGTCGACGCCGCCCGAGAATCTGCATGAATTGCTTAAATGGTATGATACCAAACCATCCTATAACCGCGTGATTTTACCATTGGAGAAGTCAAACCAGGAAGAAGAAAAGAACTTATAATATGATTACAAAGGTACTGATAATTGACGACGAGGCAGATGTTATTAAATATTTGACGATAGTTTTAAAGTCAAATGGTTTTCAGCCTTACTCAATAAACAGCGTTATAGATGCCAAAGCCGAGGTTGAAAAAATCTGTCCCAATTTAATATGTCTGGATATCATGATGCCTGAAGAGACCGGTATATCATTTTACGCAACGCTGAAGCGTGATAAGAACTTCCGAAAAATTCCGGTTATCATTATCAGCGGTGTTGTTCAATCGGGAGAATTTGATTTTCGTTCCTATTTATCTGATAATTCAATACCTCCGCCGGAATATTTTATGGAAAAGCCGATTAATGTGAAAGAATTTATTGGCGTAATTAAGCGATTAATTGTATCTAAAGGCTCGCCTAAAAATGGGAGAGGTGTATGAAACCGGAAGATAGAGCCGATCTGCCAAGACGTTTAAACGATATAATATTTCGGGAGCTGTTTCAACAGGTTCCCTTCAATGTCGCCGTTATTGATCGCGATTATAATGTTGTCGAAGCGAATAATAATTTCACTGAATATTTCGGCGACTGGAAAAATAAAAAATGTTATGCCGTCTATAAAAAACTTAAGGAGCCGTGTAAAGATTGTCCTTCGGTCGAGGTATTTAAAAAAGGGAAACCAATTGTAGCCGATGCTGTAGGTGTTGACCAGCATGGGAGAAAGACACATTATGTTGGACATGTTTTTCCTTTGCGAACCAAAGAGGGCGGAAGGGTAGAATATGCTCTGGAGATGACTCGTACCGTAACCGGAACCAGACGCTGGCAACAGGAATATCAGATTCTTTTTGATAGAGTCCCCTGTTATATTACCGTTATCGGCGAAGATTACAGAATTGTCCGGGCCAATGAGGCATTCAGAGATAATTTTGGGGACGTTTTGGGTCAGCTTTGTTATAAAGTATATAAAAGAAGAAAAACAAAATGTCGCAATTGTCCGGCGGCAAAAACATTCAGGGATGGCCGAGTTCATCACTCAACACAATTGGGAACCGGAAAGCGTGGTCAGAATATTCATTATGCGGTCTCAACATCGCCATTGATGCGGGGCAGTGATAGCATTGCTCATGTCATTGAAATTTCTAATGATATTACCGCTTTAAAAAAATTAGAGCATGAGGTAATCGAAGCTGAAAGATTAGGGGCAGTTGGGCAGACAGTGGCTGGCTTGGCCCACAGCATTAAAAATATTCTAATGGGTTTGGAAGGCGGCAAATATATTGTTAGTCTCGGCCTTGATAAAAATGATAAGGAGATGATTAGTGAAGGCTGGGAAATGCTGGAGCGAAATTTTGAAAAAACGACCTCGCTTGTCAAAGATTTTCTTAGTTTTTCCAAAGGCAGGCTTCCCAAGCTTAAAATGATAAATCCGGGTTTATTGGTAGAGGAAATAGTTGATTTATATAAGGATATTGCCTCTCAATCGGGAATTGAGCTAAAATCTCTTATCGATAAAAATCTGAAAAAAGCGCCGCTTGATCCCGATGGTATTCATACCTGTCTTACAAATCTTGTTTCCAACGCCATAGATGCCTGTTTAATGGGCAAACAAAAGGGAACGGAAGTAATTATTAAAGTCGGCGAAAAACGCGATAGGCTGGTATTTGAGGTTACAGATAATGGCAGCGGTATCGATTACGAAATAAAGAAAAAAATATTTACCACCTTTTTCACTACTAAAGGTGGACAGGGAACCGGGCTGGGACTTTTAACGACACGAAAAATTGTTCAGGAGCATGGCGGAAAAATACTGGTGGATTCTCAGCAGGGTAGTGGAGCCAGGTTCCGTATGGAGTTCCCTCGAAAGAGATTAACAACATTATATAAAGAAACGAAATAAATATTTGTTGTAAATAAAGGAGCTAAAGATGGCCGAGAATGCCAAAAAAACAATCCTGGTAGTTGATGACGAAGCTGATGTTAGAAATTTCTTAAAGGCGGCCCTGTTGGAATCAGGCTTTAATGTGATTACGGCCGAAGACGGTAATATTGCACTTGAAGAGGTGAAAAAGCAGATTCCTGATTTAATTTCACTTGATCTGGTGATGCCAAAAAAATCGGGTGCCAAATTTTATCATGAACTGTCTAAAAATAAAGACTGGAAAAAAATCCCTGTTATAATTGTCACCGGCCATGCCCGCGATGATCTTGGCAAATCTGATCTAAAAGAGTTGACGATGTCCGGACCCGGCATTTATCTGGAAAAACCAGTTAAGCCGACCAATTATATTGCCGCCATAAAAAAGATATTGGGGATGAATACAACCAAAGAGGAAAAAGAAACGGCGGAAATGGTGGAACTTCAAAATGATCTTAAAAACATCATTGATAACGCCGAACCCGAAATACTGAAAAAGCTCAAAGAGCTTATGAATAGTAAGAAAAAATAAAAACTTTATGGAGATAATAATATGACAGATCCAAAGAAAATATTAATTGTTGACGATGAAGTAGATATCGTTAAATGGCTGACACTTCTATTTAAAGAAAATGGCTATCAAACCGTTTCGGCCATTGATGGGTCCGACGGATTAGATAAAGCTGAAAAGGAGCTTCCAAACCTTATCATTCTTGACATTTCAATGCCGGTGGAATCGGGTGTAAAGATGTATCGTAATTTGAAAGCGTCAGATAAAACATCGAAGATACCTGTGATCATGCTAACCGGTATTACGCCGGAGTTCGAGAATTTTATTTCTACCAGAAGCCAGGTTCCGCCACCGGAAGCGTACTTTGAAAAACCGATTGATAAAGAGGTATTATTAGAAAAAGTAAAAGAATTAGTTGGATAGTCATCGTCAAGATTATTTTCAATTAAAGCGATTATTTTCCAATGATTATATGCAAATGTCGAATTAGTTAAGAGAAATAATATCCATATAAATAAAGGGTTACACAATAAGTGTATCCCTTTATTTATTAATGAGTTAGAATCAATAGGCCGGCCATGGTTGACAATTTCAGACCCGCCACAGAGCTCAATTATAGAGGAACTATGAGATGAGCTCATATGCAATCCATCATAGCCCATTTGGCAGACTACTGGTTTAATTTAAGAGATACTTTTGGAGAATTACATTGAAAATAGGGCCAATAGTATTATCAGAATCATTTGCTTGAGAGGCATTTTGAGTATATTCTCTATTTCTAATTCAAATAATTTTCTAACCATTTTCTAACCGCGAACTTCGCGCAACTGCAGGTAACTCAGAATAACTTAATGTAACTTAAGGGAACTTAACTAATGTTGAGGTAGCGAATTACGCGTAATTCATTGACCATTTAATTTATGGCAAAATTCTATCGCCGGTTTGTTGCCAGGCGACAAATGGGAAATTAATGATTATTTTGTTATTGACAGATCGGATCCGGTCCGCCTTTGTATTTGTAATTTATAAGGTATACAATATCCAGAATATTTATAGGCGGGACGCCATCGACATCGGCCGCCTCCAGAAAATCAGGGGCCGGGCCTTCCTTGTATTTATAGTTTATGATAAATACAATATCCAGGATATTGATTAGTTCGTCACCATTGACATCGGCGCAAATATACTGACATAAGTCCCCGACATTGTTCCCGTCGGTGTCAATCTGATCGGGATTAAAAATGTCAGGACAATTATCACAAACATCACCGACTCCGTCAACGTCCACATCCGCCTGGTCAATATTATAGATTTCGGGACAGTTGTCGTCCGGACAATCATTGGCCGTATAGCCGGGATTGCCAAAACTATCGTTATCGGTATCAGTACAATCATCGCAGGCATCACCGATATTGTCGCCATCGGCATCCTGCTGATTGGTATTAGCTATATCAAGACAATTGTCGCATAAATTGCCGACCCCATCGCCGTCGGCATCGTACTGGTTGGCATTGGGATCTGATACACAATTGTCACAGACATCCCCAATTCCGTCAGCGTCACCGTCGGCCTGGTCATTATTCTCATGATCGGGGCAGTTATCGCACAAATTACCATAGTCATCGAGATCATTATTAGCCTGATCGGTATTGCTCAATGCCGGACAATTATCGCAGGCATCGCCTATGCCGTCGACATCGCCATCGTCCTGATTATTATTTGCATGATCGGGACAATTATCGCACAGATTACCATAGTCATCGAGATCATTATTTGCCTGATCAGCATTGCTTATATCGGGGCAGTTGTCACAGACATCGCCTGCATTATCGGTATCACCGTCAGCCTGATCATTATTGGTAATGTTGGGGCAGTTATCACAGGCATTACCAAGAGTGTCAAGATCGGAATTAATTTGGTTTGTATTGCTTACAATGAGACAATTATCGCAGTCATTCCCCACTCCGTCATTATCGATATCCGCCTGCATCGGATTGGGAAAATCGGGGCAATTATCGCAGGCGTCGCCAATGCCATCGCCGTCACCATCTAATTGGTTAAAGTTGGAAACGGCAGGGCAGTTATCGCAGGGATTGCCAATACCATCATTATCAGCATCGACCTGTCCCGAATTGAATATGGCCGGACAATTGTCACAAGCATCACCGACTCCATCACCGTCGGCATCAGCCTGATCATTATTATTCACACTGGGACAGTTATCACAGGCATTGCCAAGGGTGTCAAGATCGGAATTAGCCTGATCGGTGTTTACTGTGATCAGACAATTATCGCACATATCCCCGACACCATCGTCGTCGACGTCGGCCTGATCATTATTGGCCATATCGGGGCAGTTATCACAAATATTGCCAAGGGTATCGAGATCGGAATTAAGCTGATTTGCATTGCTTATGGTCCAGCAGTTATCGCAGACGTCGCCAACTCCATCTGTATCAACATCTGCCTGGTCACTATTGGTGCTGTCAGGACAGTTATCGCAGACATCGCCATAGCTGTCGAGGTCGGAATTTATCTGATTAGCATTACCGGTGGAGGGACAATTATCGCAGACATCTCCCAGACCATCGGAATCTGAGTCAGTTTGACTTGTATTTGTTATGCTGGGGCAGTTATCACAAACGTCACCAAAACTGTCCTGATCAGAATTGATTTGATTTGTATTAGCTATTGTCGGGCAATTATCACAAATATCACCCAGATTATCGGAATCGCCGTCAGTCTGGTCGTTATTGGGAATGTCGGGGCAATTATCGCACGCATCACCCAGAGAGTCAGAATCCGAATTGATCTGATCATTGTTGGTAACATCGGGGCAATTATCGCAAAGATTGCCTAAACTGTCAAGATCGTTATTGGTCTGATCGGCATTGCTTATGGCGGGGCAGTTGTCACAGGCGTCACCCAAGAAATCATTGTCAATATCAGACTGATCGTTGTTAGTCGTACCAGGGCAGTTGTCGCAGACATTGCCAAGGGTATCGAGGTCATTATTTGCTTGATCGACATTGCTAACCGTCGGACAATTATCACAGGCATTTCCAATACCATCACTGTCAAATCCTTTTTGATCGGGATTTGATGTGGTTGGACAATTATCGCAGACATCGCCGACACCATCGCCGTCACCATCGATTTGATTGACATTGGCGTGATATGGGCAGTTATCGCAGACATTCCCGACGCCGTCATAATCCCGGTCCGCCTGATCAATATTTGATATCGTCGGACAATTATCGCAGGCGTCACCAAGATTATCTCCATCGCTTTCCTGCTGATTGGTGTTTGCATCGGCCGGGCAATTATCACAAATATCGCCAACATCATCACTGTCGCCATCGGTCTGGTCCGAATTGGAAATCGCCGGGCAGTTATCACAGGCATCGCCATATCCGTCACCGTCGTTATCCAGTTGATCGGAGTTGGCGACAGCCGGACAGTTGTCGCAAACGTTACCAATACCATCGCCATCGTCATCCAATTGATTCGGATTGGAGATTGTCGGACAGTTGTCACAGGCATTTCCGATCCCATCATTATCACTGTCTAATTGATTGGAATTTGCAATAGTTGGGCAATTATCACAAACATCGCCACTTCCATCGGTGTCAACATCAGTCTGGTCATCATTATCAATATCAGGACAATTGTCGCAGACATTGCCAAGGGTATCAAGGTCGTTATTAGCCTGGTTCGAATTGCTTACCGTTGGACAGTTGTCGCAGACATCACCAATTCCGTCGACATCGGTATCAGCTTGATCGTTATTGGTGCTATCGGGGCAGTTATCACAGACATTTCCAAGACTGTCAAGGTCGGCATTGGCCTGATCGGTATTGCTCAAGGCAGGGCAGTTGTCGCAGACATCGCCAATTCCGTCTGTATCAACGTCGTCTTGATTTTCGTTTGTGCTATCAGGACAGTTATCGCAAACATTGCCGAAAGAGTCCAGATCTGCATTAGCCTGATCTGTATTATTTATTGCCAAACAGTTGTCGCAGACATCACCAATACCATCGCCATCTGCATCAGCCTGATCGCTGTTAGCGCTGTTGGGACAATTGTCGCAGTCATCACCAATTCCATCAACGTCGCTATCCTGTTGAGCGGCATTGGCAATTGTCGGGCAGTTGTCACAAACATCGCCGGTGCCATCGGCGTCAATATCGGCTTGGTCATTATTGGCATCATTGGGGCAGTTATCGCAGAGATCTCCAAAATCATCAAGATCAGCGTTAGCCTGATCCGTATTATTTATTGCCAAACAGTTGTCACAAACATCACCAATATCATCGACATCAGTATCTAATTGATCATCGTTGGTAATATCAGGGCAGTTGTCGCAGGCATCTCCGTGTGTATCAAGATCATTATTGGCTTGATCAGTATTGTTGATATTTGGACAGTTGTCGCAGACGTCACCAACATCATCGACGTCAGTATCTAATTGATCATTATTGGCGATATCAGGACAATTGTCGCAGACGTTACCAAGGGTATCAAGGTCGTTATTAGCCTGATCAGTATTGCCAATCGCCGGACAGTTATCGCAAACATCACCAATAGTGTCAGAGTCAACATCAGCCTGATCATTATTGGTACTATCCGGGCAATTGTCACACACATTTCCAAGAGTATCAAGGTCATTATTGGTTTGATCGGTATTGCTAATTACCGGGCAGTTATCGCAAACATCACCGATAGTGTCAGAGTCAACATCGGCCTGATCATTATTGGTACTATCCGGGCAATTGTCACACACATTTCCAAAAGTATCAAGGTCGGCATTGGCCTGATCGAAATTACTAATGTCGGGGCAGTTATCACAGGCATCGCCGATATTATCAGTGTCAACATCGGCCTGATTATAATTAGCGATGTCAGGACAATTATCGCAGGCATCACCAAGATTGTCAGCGTCCGTATCAGCCTGATTTAAATTGCTCACGGTCGGACAATTATCACATAAATCTCCAATACCGTCACCATCTGTATCCAGTTGATCGGAATTATAAGTGTCAGGGCAGTTATCGCAAACATCTCCTGCGCCGTCATTATCGGAGTCAATCTGATCGGGGTTATAAATATCGGGGCATTTGTCTCCTATACAGGTATTGGTATAATAACCCGGATTACCATAGCCGTCATCGTCGGTATCGATGCAATCATCACAAGCGGCTCCAATGCCATCGCCATCAATATCCAATTGATCGGGATTGCTCACAAAAGGACAGTTATCTTCCAGGCAAGTATTGGCTGGAAAACCGGGATTGCCGAAGCCATCGCCATCGGTATCGGTACAATCATCGCAGGCATCACCGATTCCGTCACCGTCGGCATCCCCCTGACCGGCATTGGCAACGCCCGGGCAATTATCGCAGGCATCGCCCAGTCCGTCGACATCAGAGTCAAGTTGACTCGGGTTGGAGATTGCCGGACAATTATCGCAAACATCGCCGATGCCGTCGGAATCATCGTCAGCCTGTCCAATATTTTCAATATCCGGACAATTATCGCAAGGATTTCCATAACCATCCAGATCAGTATCAGCTTGATCCGTATTGGTTACTGCCGGACAGTTATCACAGACGTCGCCGACATTATCGGAATCGACATCGGCCTGTCCCATATTGCTGATATTGGGACAGTTATCACATAGATCACCTGAACCATCAGCATCGCCATCGGCCTGATCAATATTGCTGATATCCGGACAATTATCGCAGAGATCTCCAATTCCATCAGTATCTACATCAACCTGACCCGGATTATTGGTCGCAGGACAATTATCGACATCATCGGCAAAGGAATCATTATCGGAATCATTTGAAAATTTGGTGACAAAAACATCGCTGTTTCCATTATAAGTGTCATCATACGGGGAGATAATTGGAAAATCACTTGATTCAACCCGCCCCGTAACATAGGCAAAGCCCGATGAATCTGTGGCAATTGCCTGACCATAATCATCGCCTGTTCCGCCTAAATAGGTACTGAAGATTAACTTATCACCGGTCTCGGCAATTTTGGTTACAAAAACGTCGCGACCGCCATTCGGAGTATTATCGTAATCATTAACGACGGGAAAATTAGTCGAAAGAGTCCAACCGGTTATATAGACATTATTATTGGTATCCAGTGATATCCCATTGCCCACATCGCCCTTATCACCTCCGAGATACGTACTATAAATCAGATTATCGCCAGTTGCGGCCAGTTTCGTCAAAAAGGCATCGCATCCGCCGTTTGAGGAACCATCATAAGCATTCAATACAGGGAAAGCGGAGGAGTAGGTATAGCCGGTTATATACGCATTTCCGACCGCATCTACCGAGATATCATTACCATAATCGTTAAATCCCGCCCCAAGATAGGTGCTATAATCCAGAGAATTTCCGGCGGCAGACAACTTGGCGACAAATGCGTCATAATTGCCGTCATTAATATTGTCATAATAATTTATGGTTGGAAAATCGGTCGAGGAAACCTTGCCGGTTACATAGGCCGAACCGGTGGCATCGACCTCAATAGCTTCACCATAGTCGTCGCCGGTTCCCCCCAAAAATGTACTGTAATCCAGAGTGCTGCCGGATGCGGAAAACTTTGTAACAAAAGCATCCTTGCCGCCGCTATAACTGGTGCTGTATGCATTTATTGCGGGAAAATCGGAGGAACCGGTATGCCCGGTTATATAAGCGCTGCCGCCGGCGTCCACAGAAACTCCATGGGCTTCATCAATAGAGGCCCCTCCAAGATAGGTGCTGAAAATTAAGTTATTGCCGGCTGGGGAAAGCTTGACAGCAAAAGCGTCTTTTTCGCCCCCCAATGAACCATCATATTCGCTGACCAGCGGAAAGCCGGGTGCGTAAGTAAATCCCGTTATATAAATGCTTCCATTATCATCAAGCGCAATAGAATTGCCCTGATCTGCAAAATTCCCGGTACCACCAAGGTAGGTACTAAAAATTAGACTGCTGCCGTTAGTATCAAGCTTGGTTATAAAAACATCACACCAGCCATTAAAATCATTATCATAGCCGTTGATGGTCGGAAAATCAGATGAATAAGTAAAGCCTGTAATAAAAGCATAACCACTGTCATCAACGATAATATCGCCGACATAATCATCAATCCCGCCTCCCAAATATGTGCTGTAAGCTATAACAGGATCAATAACTACCGGTAAATCGGGATTATAATCATCACCCAATTTGAAACCGAAGGTATTGGGAGATACAATCTCGTATTGACCTGATATGTTTTTTCGCCTGCTGCCGTCACCCTGATAAACGATAGGCCTGAGTTCGGTAACCCTGCCCCAATCGGTTTCCACTTCCAATTCACCTGAGGCGTTAACTTTCAGTGCTTTTATGCCCTCATAATGTATTTGAATCTGAGAAATATCGGCATCCGGAGAAACCAAGAAATCATATTCAATTTGTCGTCCTTCGCCATAGTATTTCAGATCGATACCGGGGTAAATATTTTTATAGATCAATTCCTTAAAACTTCGAACATCTGTCTGCCAATTTCCTGGATTGTTATTAAAAAAGTAGTGGGACTTATAATTTAGCGGTCTATCTCCTGAGACAAGGGGAATGGGATTGGCTCCGTCAAATGAAGCATTGATCATCAAACATTCAATATTCTCCGGTCCGTCAGGTTGCTCGGTAGTAATATTTGCCCTGTTTTCCTTTATTATTCCGGTCACTTCGCGGACAAACTGGTAATTTACACCCCCGGATGTAAACCACACGGTGCCGCCCCCGGCTTTGGCACGAAAGAGGATCTGAGAATTCCATTGGCCCTTATTTTCGGTAAATATCAGCGGCGCCGAGACGAGATTATTTATAAATATGTCATTTGAGGGGAGGATAACCGGTTCTTTATTGCCTTGAGCGAAACCGGCCGGCGAGAAAATAAAAAGGCCGCAGAAAAATATTGCGGAAATTCTTCCCAACATATTCAATTTAATACTCCAATAATCTATGGCTCAAAGCAAAAATAACTGTAGTAAAAGATGTATGAGCAAAAATTCGTATTTTATACTCCATTATACTATCCGAATCGAATTTTGTCAACAGCTTATTTCTTAAGAGGTTATATCGCCTGCTCCCCATAACATTATTCTCAAAATAGGCCCTTTTTTTTAATAGCGCCTATCGGCTTATATCGTAACCTATTGTTGCAACTTAGTATATTGATATTATTATTCATATCGGATTGAATTGTAATAGTTTTACCTGTAATGGAGAATGATTTGAATTTGAGTAATAAGGGATATTTTGATTGTGAATTCCGGAGTTGACTGTTCAACAGACAGAACTTTTGGATTATCTTTCAAACTTGGAGATAGGAATTGAGATCGGGGAATTGAATCCCACACTCGCCATGTGGCACAAGGACTTACACCTTATTACGGCCAGATAGTGACCGTTTTTCTTTTGGTTCTTTTCGCGTGCCTCACTGCGACCGAGCCGGGTATTCTCAGGCGAAGAACCTTCAATCTATCCGCCGCGCCAATCGTGCGAGCCCGATAACTTACGATTGAGGAAGTACTATCCCGTATTTGACGATTTTTTTGTTCCCCACGTCGTTCTCCTGCACCGCATAGATGAATCCATTGGCTAATTGCAGGTTATCCGGGTTGGAGATATGCCACTCATCCTCCACCTGAATTCGGCCATAGTACAAATGCCGACCATCCGGGGAAAAGACATTGACGACCTGCCCTGTATGAGAGTGACCTATACTTTCGGTACTAAACAAATACACCAGACCATCTACAACCTGGATTCGATTGTAGTAGGCCATCTGGTCAGGAAGCGCCCCGATCATCAATGCCAATTGTTCCTCCGAGATGTTGGACGTGGCGAAGTGGTTTCTCTTGTCCGTCTCGCTGACCGGTTGCCGGGTCGCGGTGAACGAAAAAGACTCGATCTTGCCTCCGTCACCGGCGAGCCGGTAGATTACGGAGTCACTGTTCTTTCCGAAATAGACCCGGCTGGACTGCCGGTCAAAACCCATCTTTATTTGAGGTGTCAAGCCGACAACCACAGCACCTCCGGTTGGCTTTTTCTCTACATCGGAACGTGCGAATTCGTGGATGGTCGTCTCTTCGCCGGAGGCCAGATTGATATGAGTCACGACCGCCAAACTTCCGGGGGAATCTCCCAGCGCACCGGGAGCCACCCAGAACTCGTTTTCGTTTTTGAAGGCCAGCGGAAAACGGACAAACAGATTGTTCGGCACGGCCTTGACAAACCGTCCCCGTTTGGTGAAGAAATGGAATGCGTCCATGGCACAGATAACCACGTAATCACCGGCCGGGAAGCAGTTAATATAGAACGGCACCTCACCCTCGTCGCTACCCCGGGGAGCAAACGTGCTGACCAGCTTGCCGTCGCCGTCAATAATGTAACTTAAATGCCGTTCGAAATCATGGTAATACAGAGTCCCGTCATCAGCGACACGCGGCTCTGCTGGGCGCAACAATTCATCGTCCCCTATCTGCTGAATCTCCCAGACCTTCTCCATCTCAAAGGCCCACTCCCGTGCTACAGAAATATCGGGCTTTTGGTTACAGCCGCCACACATCATAACGACGACCAGGGTGGTCAGCGCCAATAGCGTCACTATTTTCATATTGGAACCCTCCTCGGGTGTGTCTGTGAGTGTTTTCATCCCGTCTTATCGTTACGGCGCCGAGCATAAAAACCGGACATTCAGACTCAGCGCAGGTCCTCCGGCATCTCGGCAACCTGCCCCCTTAAGAGAGCGGAAATCAGGATATTTTTCTTCACTTATAGCTTCCATCAGATAATTCTAATGTTATTTAATCCTACGAATGGATAATCGGCAATGTTTCACCTAAATCTGCCACTCGCGAACATATCAGCCGCACGCAGGACTTGAAGGAATCCTTTGGGGTTGTGGCGATATTTCTCGGAAACTATGATATTTCTTGGGTGTCCACGTAAACCAACTCATATCCAAAACACAAAAAGTGACAAGATGTTATTTTGATGTTTACAAATGTATGGCTTCGCAGAACGCCTGCTATTCACTGTGACCAAATCGTGACCTATAAACAATCCAATGCCACTTTTGCCTCGGAAATTTAGTATAGGGGGAGATTACCGTCAATATTCATAATGCGATTTAGAAACATAATCGATCTTTTTCTGAGTAATATTATTTAATCCGCTGCTCTTACCCTACTTTAATATTCTAAATATCTATCTCTTTTAATTTTCTCCATAAGGTTGCCTGACCTATACCTAAAATTTTAGCTGTGCGAGCTTTATTCCCTCCGGTTAATCGCAACACCATTTTGATATATTCAGATTCCACTTCCCTTAAAGTCCGGGGTTTTGATATATCAAAATGCTGCAATTTAAAATTGGGATTTAGAACGTGTGGAGGCAAATGCTCATGTTTTATATTTCCATTTTCACTCAGAATCGCGGCCTGCTCAATTGCGTTACGCAATTCCCTGACATTTCCCGGCCAATGATAGGTTTGGAAATATTCAAGACATTCACGATCAAGATTCAAATCAGAAAGTCGCAGAGTTATTGCCAGTTTTTTTGCGAAGTATTCGGTTAAGGATATTATATCCTCGGGTCTTTCACGTAAAGGAGGGATCTTAATTTCAATGACCCGTAACCTATAGAGCAAATCTTCGCGGAATTTCCCCTCCAAAACAACCTTTTCCAAATTTCGATTTGTGGCGGCAATAATACGGGTATCCACTTTCCTTGGGATGTTTTCACCTATCCTTAATATTTCTCTTTCTTGAAAGACTCTCAGGAGTTTTAATTGAGTTACAGGGTTAACATCTCCTATTTCATCGAGAAGAATAGTTCCCCTGGCCGCTTGCTCAAAAATTCCGACCCTGTCTTTTATAGCGCCGGTATATGAACCAGCCTTATGACCAAATAATTCGCTTTCAAGTAGTGTTTCGGGAAATGCACCACAGTTGATTGTCAACATCAGATTCTTGGCTCGCGGCGAGGTATGATGAATAAATCGAGCGACAACTTCTTTTCCCACACCTGTTTCACCCCTAATCAAAACAGAAGAATCAAATTTGGCCACTTTTTGAGCAATTTCAAGAACATTATGAAAGGCTTGACTTTTAACCGCAGCCAAAAAAGGAAATGACTTATTTTTTAAATATTCATTTCCGGCTTCTGATTTTTCACTATTATTTCCAGATTTATAATTTTCATTTTTCATAATATATCTTTCATTATGAAAGCCTATGATTTCATAATAGTATATATTTATTTTTTGTCAAGAATAAAATTAAGGTAATATGTTGTATAACAATGAGTTTAATTATTTTTTCAAAAATGGCATTATCCTTGCTATTGATACATATATTGAAATGATAAAATTGATAATTGGCATTTTGTGAAGTAAAAAAGAAATTATACATATGACCCTTAAATTAATAACTCGACAAAAAACTCTTCGCTGGCGCATAGTTGCGACGCTTTTGGCCGTATCGATACTGCCATTAGTGGTGGCCGGTTTTGGAGGCTGGATAGTTTTTGGAGAACTCCTGGAGCAAAAAGCACTGGAACAGATGCGGATACTGGTACGCGGACATGCCAAGGCAATAGAAAGCAACTTATCCAATCGGATGCATCTTTTGCATCTACTTGCCCAATCGCATTCAATTGATAATATTTGTAATCCGAAACAACTGCAGGATTTTCTATCAGATCTGAATCAATCCGGTGACGGTGGTTTTATCGACCTGGGAGTTATTGATATTAAAGGCAGCCATCTGGCTTATGTCGGTCCATACGAACTTGAGGATAAAAACTACCGTGAAACAGACTGGTTTAAGGAAGTAATGATACGAGGGGTATATGTCAGCGATGTCTTCCTTGGTTTCAGGCAGGTTCCGCATTGTATAATTGCTGTCAAAAGTACGAAGGGAAAAAATCCATGGATTTTACGCGCTACCATTAATAGTCGGCAGTTTGACGAACTTGTCAAGACCGGAGTTTCCGAAAAGATCAATGACGCTTTCATAATTAATAAAAGAGGAATTTATCAGACGACTCCCAAAGGAGGTTCATTGCTTGATAAATCTCCTTTGTCGGTCATTGATTTTAAGCGGGGTGTCAATGACCAAAGAATTACACAAAATGATACAACCTGGATAATAGTCAATTCCTGGGTAAATAATGATCGCTGGATATTGATTGTAAAACAGGAATTGGCGACTGTCCTGGAACCGGTCCATCAGGCAATTACTAATGTTGCCAAGATTGTCATTATCGCCGTGGCTCTGTTGATTATTACCACCTTTCTTGCCACCTGGCATTTAACAAATCAGATTGACAAAGCTCACTCTGAACGTGAAGAGATGTCGCGCGCCTTTATCCGTTCGGCAAAACTGGCCTCAATCGGAGAATTAGCTACCGGTCTGGCTCATGAAATAAATAACCCGCTGGCTATCATTAGCGCCGAACAGACCAATATATCGGATTTAACATCTGATCTTAATATAGATAATCACGAAACCAAGCAGGTGTACGATTCCATCAAACGGTGCAAAGAGCAAATTCAGCGATGTGCAAATATAACCGGAAAAATGCTTCAGTTCGGCAGAGAACGGGATTCGAGTTTGGAACCAACCGATATTGCACCGAGATTGAGGGAAATTATTACATTATTGGAACGACGCGCCAATGTTCGTAACGTTAAAATAAAGATAGAGGTTCGGGATGATCTTCCCCGAGTCTTGGTTGATCCGATCGAATTTGAGCAGGTTATAGTCAATTTGATAAATAACGCGATCGACGCTCTTCCTCATGGTGGTCAAATTACTTTAGAAGCATTCCAAAAGGAAAATCACGTCTTATTAAATATCATTGATAACGGCATTGGCATATCTCCCAAAAATATCGAACGGATATTTGAACCGTTTTTTACGACCAAACCGGTGGGTAAAGGCACCGGTCTGGGATTATCGGTCTGTTTTGGAATCGTCCATTCATGGGGCGGACGAATTAAAGCGGAAAGTTTCCAGGGAAAAGGAACGACAATGCAAATACTCATACCGCTTCAATTAACTGATAATAAAACAAAATGAGCATGAGGCTAAAAATGGATAAGGAGAAAAAAATAAGGCTCTTATTGGTTGATGACGAAGAAGATTTTGTAACCTCATCTTCGCAAGCCCTTAACAGGCGCGGATTTGAAGTAAGTATTGCGCTCAATGGTGTTACGGCATTAGAATTAATAGATAAGCAGACATATGATGCGGTCGTATTGGATGTTAAAATGCCGGATATTGACGGCATTGAAGTATTCAATCAAATAATAAAAAAATATCCTGAGCTTCCGGTAATCCTATTAACCGGACATAGCTCTTTTGATGACGCATTTCAAACGGCCAGAAACGGGGTTGCTGATTATCTGAATAAACCTATCGAAATTGAAAAATTGGCTGAACATATTGAAGAAGCAGTAAGAAAGGCCGGAGAACTCCAAAAAAATAAACTTACCGATGCCAAGACTTATAGTCTTGAAAATGATATCAGGATTATGCTTATTGACGATGAGGTTGAATTTCTGGAATCAATGAAAAAAATTCTTCAACGCCGGAAGATGATTGTCACTATTGCTGAAAGCGGTGAGAAGGGATTATCGCTTTTGAAAAAGGACATTGTCGATGTCGTCGTATTGGATGTAAAGATGCCCGGCATGGACGGTTTGGAAGTTCTTCGGCGAATCAAAGAGCATTATCTCAGTATAGAAGTAATTTTATTAACCGGACATCCTTCGGTGGAAGCGGCTATGGAAGGGATAAAACTGGGTGCCAATGAATATCTAAAAAAACCGCCGGATATAGATGAATTGACTGCGACTATTCGCAGACTTTTTCAGAATCGACAGAAAGTAGTTCTTGAACAACAGCAACAACTTATTAAAGAAATACGCAGGCGTTATCCTGATTAAGAATGAAAATCACTTTTTTGGAGAGTAAACATAGATGACAAATAAGTCAAATAATAAAGCATCCGCCTATGACAAGTATATAGATTATAAGCGATTTTCAATTGCCGTAATATTATTTGTCGCGATTTTAATGCTTCCCATTCCTGATAGTATGCGGGATGTGGCGGTAGAATACAAGATGGGCGAAACCTATGTTCTCGATTATTACTCTCAGGAATTGTTTAATAAACCTGCCAAAGAAATAGAACAGTGGCAGAAATTGACAGTTGAAGTGCTGGAAGGATGCATGATCCAGGGCGCTTCCCGAAAAACGACCGTACAAAAACGCAGTGACAAAGAATTACAAAAAATGGGTGTTCAGGGTTATCCGGATCATTTTAAAAAGTATCGGGCGTTATTGGAAACCCTGGATGAGAAAAAAGTCAATCAACTGTTAATACGCGGGCGGGAATTGCGGCATGAAAAATTAACCTATGCCATGTTGACACCGGAGCAACAGAAAGAGGTGGATAAGGCCGCCTGGCATATTTTAGTCAGTATTGCTATGGTAGCGTTCGTAGTCACCTGTTTTGTGACTGAAGCCATACCGTTGCCCGGTGTCGCTTTCTGTATTGGGCTGATTCTCGTTTTTTCCGGGATTGTATCCCGAAAAGAAGTGGCGCAGCTATTCTGGTCGGACGCCTGCTGGTTTATTATGGGTAGTCTGATGTTTGCCGCCGCCTTTGTTAAAACCGGGGTTGACAAACGAATTTGTTTGTCGCTCTTCCGCTATCTGGCAAAACCAAGTGTCGCCTGGGTAACATTTATAATGATTCTGGTGATTTCACCGGGGGCTTCATTTATCTCCGATCACGCGCTGGCGGCGATTTTCCTTCCGATAGGAATAATTCTGTACAGTAACAGTCTTACCAGGAAGACTCCCGAAGATAAAGAGCTGGCAAAAATGATGATGATTACAATTGCAATGGCATGTAATATCGGCGGTTTCGGTTCGCCATCGGGGGGAGCACGCAATGTGATTATGATGACTTATATGGAGGATATGTTTGGCCTTTCCTTTGGTTACGGTCAATGGGTTCTCTACGGGATGCCTTTTGTACTTATCATGATGCCGATTCTCTGGATAACCATTAATCGCGTTTTCAAACCAAAAATTCACGATCTGCGCCCCGCTTTGGATTCATTGAAAGAGGATATCAGCCGAATGGGCGGTTGGAATCGGAACCAGATTATCGCCGTCGTTATTTTTGTCGTGATGCTATTTGGCTGGATAACCGAGAAAAATTTAATTGCCGGTCTTACCGGAGTTCGTCTGGGAATAGGAGTAATCGCCGTTGCCGGAGCGGTGGCATACCTTTTGACCGGCGTGGTCAACTGGCGTGATTATCATGAAAAGGTGGATTGGGGGGTAGTATGGCTTTATGCCGGCGCCATTATTTTCGGACGTGTTCTTGACCAAACGGGCGCCGCCTATTGGATGGCGCGTTCAATTGTCGAGGGTCTGGCAACGGTGGGTCTGAAATCGGGTGTTGTGCTTCTGGGCGCCGGGAGTGCCGTGACCGCCTTAATGACTAACCTGATGGCCGACGGTCCGGCGGCGGCTTCGGTTGGTCCCATCGCTTTGAATATGGCAGCGGTCGCTAATCCAGGGTCGACTCTTATTCCTTTTATGGGTTTGGTTACCGCCTGCGCTTCATCGATGGCATATTTATTGGTTATTGGCACTCCGCCTAATGCCATTGTGTATTCAAGTGGATATTTGGAAGCAAAAGATTTTCTTCGAGTCGGAATAATATGTTTGGTTGCGGCATTTGCAATTCTACTTTTACTGAGTATGCTTTATTGGCCGCTATTGGGTTTTGGCGAATTGCCTCCTGTATAATAAATTTATATGAGAAGAGAACGTTATGGAAAATAAACAAAAAAAACTGAAACTCCTTCTTGTTGATGATGAAGACGAATTTCGCCAGGCGACATCGAGGACATTAAGCAGGCGGGGCTTTATTGTTACAGAAGCCGCCAACGGCGAATCGGCATTAAAAGCTATTTGGCTGGAACGACCGGATATTGTTATTCTGGATTTAAAAATGCCCGGCATAGGCGGCATTGAGACTTTGCAGAATATCAGGGAAATAGATCCCGTTCTGCCAGTTATTATTCTGACCGGCCACGGAGATTTTAATAATGCCATGGCCGGCATCAAACTAGAAGTTATTGATTTTATTCAAAAACCGGTTGATGTCGATCAATTGGGAATCCATATTAGAAACCTTCTGGAAAATGGCAATGATAGTCCTTTACGGGAGCCGACCATTGCTGAGCTTATGGCGCCTCCTTCGCTTTATCCCAAAGTATATGTCGATGAACCGATGAACTCAGTATTAAAAAATATACGTGCCGCGTATCTAAAGGCGGTTCCTGAGGGTTTCCTGCCGGGGCAGGTTCGTTCCGCTTTGGTTTATGACCGCGAAGAAAAATTTGTCGGTATCGTTCGATTTTCTGATTTTTTAAAGCTGATATTACCATCTTTTCTTGGTGATTCGCCTTATTCATCGTTTTTTACCGGTATGTTTTTGGCCCAGTGCAAAGTCGCAGGGGATCGTACTATCGAAGAACTGGTTCGTAAACAGGTTTTCGTTGACGTCAAAGCTCCCCTTATGGAGGGAGTGCATTTACTGGTAGAACATAAGCTGATCAATATACCGGTCATTCAGGATGGTGAATTGGTCGGAATTCTAAGGGGGCGGGATATAATTCTTGAGACGGCGAGGAGTATGTGGATATAATATACGCTTTATGCGCTTTGTGGAATTCGATTGAAGGCAGGTAACAAGGATATTAATCGGGATTAAAAAATGATATTCAAGTTTAATTATCTGTTATATATTCTCACTATATATTTATTGATCAGTCCGGCACATTCCCGGATTTTACGGGACTCATTTATAATTAAGGCCCAGGAAAATAATGCGGCGGCATCAATGGGGCCGTTTGAAATTTATAGTGCTGACAGCGCCAGTTCAATCAGATTTCAATTCGCCGGTCAATTAAGACTGACTCTTGATAGCCAGGATAACGGTTCGAACGACAACAGGACCAATGAATTATTTATGCACGCTCGGAGAATCAGACTTACTTTAAAAGGTACTATATATAATCCTGATATTTCCTACAAAGTGCATTTAAGTACGGTGCCAAAATCACTTGAATTGATCGATTTCTATTTTGACTATAAATTCAAAACGAATTTGCATTTTCGGTTTGGTCAGTACAAAACTTCATTTACACGTTACCGCATCCAATCTTTTCAAAGGCTGGAATTTGTCGATTGGGCCATCGTTAGCAAATATTTCGGAGCCGAACGGCAAATGGGATTGGCCTTGCACAATGGATACGAACAACCGCCGAAATGGGGTTATGTCTTCGGTGTTTTTTCCGGTGCTAATGCGCGAGCCTCACATGCCGTGGGTTTGTCAGAAGTATATGGCGAAGATGCCGTCAATCCGTCCGATCTTTCTAATTCGGGAACAGCAGGTAAAATTCATCCTGAGTTATTTTTGTATATGACTTATAATGCCAATAAAATTAAGATAAACTCAAATAGCGATGAAGCAAGAATGGGATTACGTTATAGTTATGGAATAAGTTCTGCATGGGATTTATATCCTTCGAATTACCATGATTTTAGTTTACGAATAGCTCCGGAATTTTTGGTAAAATATCGTGGTCTCTCTATTTTTTCGGCGGGTTACGCCGGTTATTCGAAAATCGGTAATCCATCAAAAATTGAACTAATTATGATTGGCGGTCTTTTTCAAACGGCTTATCGTATCAACGCTAACTATGAAATCTCATTTCGATATGCATTTATTGATTTTGAAAATAAACTCACCGATGATGCCCACGAACGGGCTTTGAAATTAATTAATGATTCGGGAAATGATCCGGATGTCACAGAGCAATATGAAAATGCCGGACGAATTTTACAGGAACAAGAAGTAGCAATGGGATTTAACATTTACATAATGGGACACTCTATAAAATGGCAAAGTGATTTCTGTTGGCTGAGACACTCTTTTATAGATGAAGATCGTGATGATTATCTAATTCGATCTCAATTCCAATTGGCGTTTTAAAAGGGTTGTAAATTTAATATAAAAAAAATGAAAATCTTGAAAATATTTTAGATTGGAGGATTGTAACCTAAGTTGCATCGACTGTCATGAAAAATAATAAAAAATATATCGGCATTCTGGAACGAGATAATTTTCAACTCTTGCTGGAGTTATTATCCAAGAAGGGCTATGATTTGTATGGACCCACAATTGACAATGAAGCCATAATCTATGATCGGATTCGGACAACCGAAGATCTTCCAATTGGCTGGAAAGACCATCAGGACGCCGGCAGCTATCGATTGGAAAAGAGTAAGGAAAAGACGCTTTTTGGCTATACGGTTGGTTTTCATACCTGGAAAAAGTTACTTCATCCGGCTAACGAAAGACTCTGGGAAGCCACTCTGGACGGAGATAGATTTACTATTAATATTCCGGAAAAAGATACCGGCAAGCGGGCTTTTATTGGTGTTCGTCCTTGCGAAATTCAGGCGCTGACTATTCAGGATAAAATTTTCGCCAAGGGGACTTATGTTGATTCTTTGTATCAAAATCGTCGAAAGAATGTATTTATCGTGGCTGTTAATTGTACGCAGCCCGGTGGAACATGCTTTTGTGCATCAATGGAAACCGGACCAAAAGCGCAATCCGGTTTTGATTTGTCTTTAACGGAAATTATAGATTCTGATAAGCACTATTTTACAATCGAAGCCGGTTCGAAGATAGGGAAAAAACTGTTGAATGATCTGCCAATCCGGGATGCGAATCAGGCCGAACTGGAAGTGGCTGACAAAGCTCTGGAACGTTCTACAAAAAAAATGGGCAGAACATTGAATACCGAGGGCATAAAGGATTTACTATATATTAATTTTGACGACCCCCATTGGGAGCAAATAAGTCAACGCTGTCTTACCTGCGGTAACTGTACAATGGTTTGTCCGACCTGCTTCTGCGTTAATGTAGAAGATACTACCGATTTAATCGGTCAACAGGCTGAAAGATGGAGTCGCTGGGATTCCTGTTTTACGATGGATTTTTCGTACATCCATGGCGGCAGCATTAGAACCAGCGCTACATCCCGCTACCGGCAATGGATGATGCATAAGCTGTCATATTGGGTTGACCAGTTTGGAACCCTGGGCTGTGTGGGATGCGGACGCTGTATTACCTGGTGTCCGGCGGGGATTGATATAACCGAGGAAGCAGACATAATTCGAAAAAAAGAATAAAACAAAAAGTTTAATCTTAAAACAGGTGGTGAAAGATGGAAAATTTGGAACGTATTCTGACCGAACATCCTTTTCTGGAAGGTTTGGAAAAGAAACATATCCAGCTAGTGGTAGGATGCGCATCGAATGTCATTTTCAAGGCGGGCGATTATATATTTCGCGAGGGCGAACCCGCCGAGGCTTTTTATTTTATAAGACATGGGCGGGTCTTAATTGAAACTTATGTTCCCCAAAAAGGACCAATTATGATTCGGTCCCGAGAAGAGGGGGAAATACTTGGCTGGTCATGGCTGGTGCCTCCCTACCGATGGCATTTTGATGCCCGGGCGGTTGAATTAACAAGGGCTATAGCTCTTGACGGCAAATGCCTCCGCGAGAAATGTCGAGAAGATCACGACCTTGGTTATGAGGTCATGAAAAGATTCGCCTTGATTATTGCAGAAAGGCTGGAAGCAACAAGACTTCAACTAATGGATATATATGGCAATGGCACACATAAATAATATAACACAGGACGTTGCTGAGAGCAATCCGATGATTGTCCGACAGATTCGCATCAGCAAAAAAAGAAAAGAAACTTACGATACTTTTTCGATTGAACTTGAATTACCCGATGATATGGATAGTTTCAATTTTAATCCCGGACAATTCAATATGCTGTATATATATGGTATTGGCGAAGTGCCGATATCGATCAGCGGTAATCCGTCAAAAAACAAAATATTGATCCACACGATCCGGATAGTCGGTACGGTAACCAAAGCCATAAATGCCCTTAAAGTCGGAGATAGTATTGGTGTCCGGGGACCATATGGAACTGGTTGGCCGGTCAAACCGGCGGTCGGAAAAGATGTTGTTGTTGTTACCGGAGGTATCGGTCTGGCACCGTTGCGTCCGGCAATTAATCATCTGCTGGAAAACCGTGATGATTATGGCAAAATAGCCCTGCTGTATGGGGCCAGGACTCCGGAAGATATTCTGTATATCAAAAATCTTGAGAAATGGCGGGGACGTTTTGATATCGAAACGCTGGTTACCGTTGATCGTGCGGTGGGAGATTGGCGCGGTAATGTCGGCGTCGTTACCACGCTAATAGGCAGGTCTACCTTTGATCCACACCATTGCGTAGCCATGGTCTGCGGTCCGGAAATCATGATGCGCTTTACCATTATGGAGCTTATAAAAAAAGATATAGAAGAAAAAAATATTTATGTCTCCATGGAAAGAAATATGAAATGCGGGGTCGGTCTTTGCGGACATTGTCAAATCGGTTCCACATTTGTTTGTAAGGATGGTCCTGTTTATTGTTACGAAGATATCAAGGACATCTTTCATAGAAGGGAAATGTGATATGGCTGATAAACGCAGACCAAAACTGGCCGTATGGAAATTCGCTTCCTGCGACGGATGTCAATTGAGCCTGCTTGATTGCGAGGATGAACTGCTGGCGGTTTCCGAGGCTATAGAAATTGCCAATTTCCCTGAAGCGTCACGGCGGATTGTCAAAGGTCCCTATGATGTTTCATTAGTCGAGGGATCAATTACGACGCCTCACGATGCCGAGCGTATCCACAAAGTCAGGCGCTCATCCAAATTTCTCGTTACCATTGGATCATGCGCCACTGCCGGAGGCATTCAGGCGCTTCGCAATTTCAAAGATGTCAAAGACTTTGTTTCGATGGTCTATGCCAATCCCGAATATATTGAAACGCTGAATAAATCGACACCGATTTCTGATCATGTTGCCGTTGATTTTGAACTTCGCGGCTGTCCCATAAACAAATACCAACTGGTTGAATTGATAAGCGCTTTATTAAATAATCGCAAACCGAATATTCCAACATACAGTACCTGTATCGAGTGCAAAAGAAAAGGTATTGTTTGTGTAATGGTAGCTAAAGGTATTCCCTGCCTGGGACCGGTCACGCAGGCCGGTTGCGGGGCGCTTTGTCCGTTATACCACCGTGGTTGCTTTGGCTGTTTCGGACCGAAAGAAACTCCCAATGCGGCATCTCTTGGCAAAATATGGGAGCAACTGAAAGAAACCGATGAGGATATTATGAGGGCCTTCCGAAGTTTTAACGCTTACGCCGAGCCGTTCAGGAAAGCGAGTGAATCTTATGAAAAGTAAAACAATTAAAGTTGATTATCTTGCCCGCGTCGAAGGCGAGGGCGGGCTTTCAGTTAAAATAAAAAATGGTAAGGTGACGGAAGCCAAGCTGAATATTTTTGAACCGCCGCGATTTTTCGAGGGTTTTCTGCGCGGTCGAAAATTTACCGAAGCGCCCGATATCACCGCCCGTATCTGCGGCATTTGTCCGGTTGCCTATCAGATGAGTTCATCGCATGCAATGGAAACGGCATGCAGCGTTTCGGTTGACGGTCAACTTCGTCAACTGCGCAGATTGCTGTACTGCGGCGAATGGATTGAATCGCATGTTCTTCATATATTTATGCTCCACGCCCCCGATTTCCTCGGCTATCAAGACGCGATTCAAATGGCCAAGGATCATCCTGATACTGTTAATCTGGCCCTGAGACTTAAAAAGCTCGGCAACGATATTGTTGCTCTGGTGGGCGGCAGGGAAATTCATCCTATCAATCCCCGGGTGGGCGGTTTCTATAAAGTTCCCAAAAAAGAAGAAATGGACGTCTTTACAGATCAACTTAAATGGGCGGTTGACGCTTCGCTGGAGACAATTCGCCTGGTAGCAACCTTTCCTTTCCCTGATTTTGAGCAGGATTATGAATATGTATCTTTGAGTCACCCCGATGAGTATCCTTTAAACCAAGGGAGAATCGTATCCAATAAGGGTATTGATATTAGTGCGACAGAGTTTCTTAATTACTTTGAAGAAGAACATGTCAAACATTCGACATCGCTTCATGCCAGAGTGAAGAATCGCGGCCGATATCTTGTTGGGCCGCTAGCTCGTTATAATCTTAATTTCGACAAATTACCAAAAATCGCTCAGAAAGCGGCAATAAAAGCCGGAATAGGCGATGGTTGTAATAATCCATTTAAAAGTATAATTGTCCGCTCCGTGGAAACGCTCTTTGCTTGTCATGAAGCACTGCAGATTATCGAAAATTATGAAATGCCTGACAAGCCATACATCGAAGTTAAACCACATCGGGCAACCGGATATTGGTGTACGGAAGCGCCGCGGGGATTGTTATATCATCATTATAATATTGATGACGATGGAATCATCAATGATGCCAGAATTATTCCACCGACATCTCAGAATCAGAAAGCGATTGAAGATGATCTTTTTCATTTTGTCGGCAAGAATTTGGATCTCTCTGATGAAGAGCTAACCTGGAAGTGCGAGCAGGTTGTCCGAAACTATGATCCCTGTATATCCTGTTCCTGCCACTTTCTGAAACTCAAAATAGAACGCGAATAATATGGGTGAGTAATGGAAAATTATTATAGGGATGTGGTTATAGGGATCGGTAATGAATTCCGTAGAGATGACGGTGCGGGTATGTATGTATCCGGTTTGATTAAGGAAAGGACTGACCGGAAGATTAAGGTTGTTGATGGAGTGCCGGATGGATATGCTATGATAGAAACCTGGAACGATTCCAGCCGGGTTATCATAATTGACTGTGCCACCTCCGGAACAAAACCGGGTACAATTTATCGTTTTGACGCTCTCAATGAAAAAATACCGGGGGAATTATTCGACGGTTATTCAACTCATTCTATCAGTGTTGTCGATGCTATTGAGTTAGCCGGAACGCTGGGACGACTGCCCAAAAGGCTGTTAGTTTATGGTATTGAGGGAAAGGATTATTCCCCCGGAACACAATTGTCCCCGGAAGTCAAAATGGCGGCGGATCAACTGGTGGAGCAAATCCTTGATGAATTAAAATAGGATATTGAATTGAATAAAATAAGGAAAGGCGGTTCAAATGCATGAGTTCTCGCTTTTAAAGGACCTTCTGAATAAAATAAAAACGATAGCCGAAGATAATAATTCTGACAAAGTAATTGGCGTCAAAGTAAAACTGGGAGCACTGTCACATATCTCGCCAGAGCATTTTCGCGAACATTTTGATCACGCCGTCGTGGGAACATTTATCGAGGGTGCAAAACTTGAGGTGGATTCCCTGACCGATATGTCCGATCCCCATGCCCAGGAGATAATTCTTGATAGCGTCGAAGTCGCTGAATGAGCATTGCCAATATAAAAGTTGTAGATATGAATACTTTTAAATATCGAGGAAAAACTTACTCCGTGGATGCAGAAGATTTCCTGTCGGAGTTTGACCATTGGGATAAAGATTTTGCGGAAGGATTGGTCCCCTATGTTGAAATTCATGATGCTTTGACCTATAACCATTGGCGGATTATTAACTATATACGGGACACTTTTTTGGAGACAGGGATTTGTCCTCTGGTTTACGAAACCTGTATAGCCAATAATTTGGAAATTGAAGATATGGAAAAACTTTTTCCTGACGGATATCAACGTGGTGCGGTTAAAATTGCAGGTCCGAATATTCGTTAGGTACAAAAATAAGGAGAGTAATATGAGATTGGTTGCCTTTGTTATTAAATGCTTTAGGCTTTGAAATCAATTCACACTTTAAAAGGAGGTGTTTATGCGCACTCTGATGTTTAAAGACAAAACCTACGAGATAGACGAAAGAGATTATCTGCTTAACTTCAATCAATGGGACAGGGATTTTGCTGAGGGAATGGCAGTGAAACTTGGTATGACAGGCGATCTTATGAAGGAACAATGGGATTTCATAAATGCCATTAGAGACAGCTATAAACAAAACGGCAGATGTCCCGTAGTATATGAAGTTTGCAGAACATGTGGTTTGCGCTTGAAGGATTTAAAAGTGCTTTTCCCCAGCGGGTATTTGCGGGGCGCCTGCAGACTGGCCGGCATTACCTATAGGGAAGGCTATCTTGGACAAGCCTACTTGCCAAAGACCGCCGAGGACCTAAATGTTATTTCTATTAAAAAATCTTACACCGTTGATGTTAGAGGATTTTTGATCGACCCGATGGAGTGGGATGAATACTATGCCATTTTCAGGGCTTTTGATATGAAAATACCGGGAGGAAGACTTACCGAAAAACACTGGAAGATTATAAATTATCTGCAGGATTATTATAAGAAGAAAAAGGAAGTTCCAACCATCTATGAAACATGCGAAAACAACCAGATTGATTTAAAGGAACTGGAGCAGTTATTTCCTGATGGATATCATCGGGGCGCTGTCAAAATCGCAGGTTTGCGGGCAAGGTAAAAAAGGAAGATATCAATACCATGAAAAGTGCATTTATCAGTAATATCAAACATCCGGGAATTAATATTTCCAACAGACGGCTTTGTGTAAATATTCAAGGGACGGTGCAGGGGGTTGGATTTCGCCCATTTATTTATCGGCTGGCAACAGAGCTTAAACTTGCCGGGTGGATTATTAATTCCGCTGAGGGAGTACAGATTGAAGTCGAAGGTAAAACGGATAAGCTCACTGAATTTATAGATCGCATCGATTCCGAAAAACCGGCGCTCGCATCAATTTTAAGCATAGATATTTCTTATGACACTCCCGTCGGATATACCGACTTCATTATAAAACAGAGCAATCCGACGGGCGATAAAAGGGCATACATATTGCCCGATATTGCCACTTGCCCTGAATGTATCGATGAAATATTTGATCCTGATAACAGGCGTTACCGTTATCCTTTTACCAATTGTACAAATTGTGGTCCCCGTTATAGTATAATTGAATCATTACCTTTTGATCGCAATAATACAACTATGAAAATATTCCCTATGTGCGAAAAGTGTCGTGCGGAATATGAAGATCCATTCAATCGAAGATTTCATGCACAACCGACTGCCTGTCCCGAATGCGGACCCCACCTGGAATTATGGAATCCAAATGGAGGAATTATCTCCACCAGGAATCAGAGTCTGTTGGATGCATGCAACGCGTTAACAAGAGGAAATATTATTGCACTCAAAGGACTTGGTGGTTTCCAGTTACTGGTCGATGCGCGAAATGATGATGCTGTTAAATGCCTTAGAAACAGGAAAGTCAGGGAAGAAAAACCTCTGGCTATGATGTATCCTCACATGGACGCTATAAAAATGCATTGCCATGTCAATGAATTGGAAGAGAAACTATTAATCTCACATAAATCACCAATCGTTCTCCTGAAACGCCGGGAACAAATTAAATCTCATATTTCACCTGAAGTGGCACCTGATAATAATCCCTATTTCGGAATTATGCTTCCCTATACTCCTTTGCATCATCTATTGTGTGCGGAATTGGGATTCCCAATTATCGCAACAAGCGGTAATTTATCAGGCGAATCAATTTGTATTGATGAATATGAGGGACTTAAGCGGCTGAAAAATATCGCTGATCTGTTTTTGGTGCATAACCGCCCTATAGCCAGGCAGGTGGATGATTCTGTTGTCAGGATTATGATGGACAGGGAATCGGTAATAAGAAGTGCCAGGGGGTATGCCCCGACCGTTATTCAACTAAAAACACCTGTGCCCTCATCTCTTGCCGTCGGTGGTCATTTAAAAAACTCCATCGCCATTTCTATTGACAAAAATGTACTTATCAGCCAGCATATAGGAGATATTGAAACCCGCCCGGCTAATGATGCCTTTGTTGGTACCATTGAGTCACTCTCCAGAATTTATGATGTTACACCAAAAAGAATAGCTTGCGATTTACACCCTGATTATTTGTCAACCAAATATGCGGAAAAATTATCCCTGCCCACTCAGAAGGTTCAGCATCATCACGCCCATATTTTATCTTGTCTGGCCGATAATCAACTGAAGCTGCCCGTCTTGGGGGTGTCGTGGGACGGCACCGGATTGGGTTTTGACGACACTATTTGGGGTGGGGAGTTTCTTAAAGTATTTCGAAAAACCTTTATCAGGGTGGCCCATTTGCGCTATTTCAGATTACCGGGTGGAGAAAAAGCCATTCTGGAACCGCGCCGCTCCGCCTTTGGGATATTACACGAAATATTTGGTGAAAAGCTTTTTTCCATGCCGAACTTAATACCTCTTGCTTCATTTAAGAATAGTGAAATTACAGCAATAAGGAAAATGATCGAAAGAAATATTAACTCTCCCGAAACATCAAGTATGGGCCGTCTTTTTGATGCCGTGGCCTCAATAATTGGCTTAAACCAGATTGCCGGCTACGAAGGTCACGCCGCCATGAAATTGGAGTTTGCCGCAAAAAATATTACCATTGATGATTCATACACTTTTGATGTGAAATTTCATACATTCCCTTATATTATTAATTGGGAGCCGGTAATTTGTTCCATTCTGGATGATTTGAGGAATTCAATTCCAGTGAATCTCATAGCGGCCAAATTCCACAAGGCGTTAGTCGATTTAATAATCAAAATTGCTATTCGTGTTGATGATAAAAATGTGGTATTATCCGGGGGTTGTTTTCAAAATAAGTATCTTCTTGAAAAGGTGGTACCGGCTTTACAAAAAAATGATTTTAATACCCACTGGCATAAGCGCATTCCGACCAATGACGGCGGGATCGCTTTGGGACAGATTACGGCAATGATAAATTCGGAACCGAAGGAGAAATAATCAGATGTGTCTTGCTGTTCCCGGAAAAATTATTTCAATTGATAATGAAGAGGACATAATGCGCAACGGAAAGGTAGATTTTGGAGGAGTCACCAAGATTATCAATTTGGCATTTGTTCCCGGCGCCGGGATCAATGATTATATATTGGTCCATGCCGGCTTTGCGATAGGTAAGGTTGATGAAGAAAAAGCTCTTCAGACTTTATCCGAATTTAATCTGTTATACAATGACAAGAATGACTTATGAAATATATTGATGAATATAGATCCTCCGAAATTGTGAAAAAGTATCTTTTGCATATTAAGAGAGCTGTGAATGGTAAATGGAATATAATGGAGATTTGCGGTGGACAGACCCATGCCATTTTCAAATCCGGGCTTGATCAGCTCCTGTCAACAAATATCACCCTTCTGCATGGTCCGGGATGTCCTGTTTGCGTTACCCCGGCATTTATAATCGATCAGGCAATATCTATTTCTCTTAAACCGGACGCTGTACTATGTACTTTTGGCGACATGATTCGTGTACCGGGAAATGACGGCGACCTTTTGTCAGCCCGGACGCGGGGAGCTAATGTTCAAATTGTCTATTCCCCGCTCGACGCAATTGCACTGGCACAAAAATATCCGGATAAAAAGATTGTCTTTTTTGGCATCGGATTTGAAACCACTGCTCCGTTAAATGCATCCTCGGTCTTAATGGCCAATAAACTCGGAATAAAGAATTTTTCAATATTGAATGGAATGGTGAGAATCCCGCCTGCTATCGAGGCCCTTTTAGACAATCCAAATTGCCGGATTGACGCTCTTCTTGCACCGGGACATGTCTGTACCATTACCGGTTTACGTGAATACGAATCACTTGTTGCCAAATATCAAATTCCGATTATTGCCACCGGCTTTGAACCGGTTGATCTTATACAGGGAATATATGAAGCTGTCAATCAGCTTGAAAAGGGTGAGGCCTGCCTCAGCAATCGGTACTGTCGGGCAGTAGATTTTGATGGGAATAAAAGCGCTCAGTCTATTATCAATCAAGTATTTGATATTACCGATAGGCAATGGCGCGGTTTGGGCAATATTAAAAATAGCGGCTATACTCTAAAAGAAAAATACAAACATTATGATGCCAAAAACCGTTTTGATATCGCTTTAGCCGAATCCGACAATGAAAACGGATGCATCGTATCGGATATTCTGCGTGGTCTGGCCAGGCCAGATCAATGTTCGGAATTCGGGGGAAATTGTCGGCCGGAACATCCCCTGGGGCCAATGATGGTTTCATCTGAAGGTGCCTGCGCCGCCTATTATAAATACAGGAGAAATTATGCAAAACAATCATGACGATAATTTGATACAATGCCCGTCTCCAACGCAAGAATACAATAATATTACTATGGCGCACGGTGGCGGCGGCAGTCAGATGAATCAATTGATTGAAAATTTGTTTATTAAAATATTCGATTCCGATGAACTTAAAAGGGCTCATGACGGGGCGGTATTTAGCAATCAAAGCGACAGGTATGCTTTTACGACAGATTCATTTGTTGTCAGTCCGCTCTTTTTCCCCGGAGGTGATATTGGTTCGTTGGCCATTAACGGAACAGTCAATGATCTGGCCATGTGCGGTGCCAGACCTCTTTATATTAGTACCGGCTTTATAATAGAAGAAGGATTTCCTGTCAAAACATTAACAAAAATCGTCCATTCGATGAAAATCGCTGCAGACAGGACAAGCGTCAAAATTGTAACCGGGGATACCAAAATAGTCGAATATGGCAAAGGTGACGGGGTCTATATTAACACATCGGGAGTCGGAATTATAGATCACCAATTGGACATATTACCGACATCAATCAAGTCAGGAGATTCAATCTTAATCAATCGGGACGTCGGATGCCACGGTATTGCAGTCATGTCAATTCGTGAGGGATTTCAATTCGAAACCAATGTCGAAAGTGACTGCGCTCCTCTGGCTAAAACGGTAATGACTCTTATAGATAAAAAAATAAATATCAAATGCCTTCGCGATTTGACGCGCGGAGGTTTGGCATCTTCTCTAACGGAGCTTGCCGGTTCTTCCCGACTTCATTTTGCACTGGAGGAAAAGTCTATTCCTATCTCTCCCGGAGTTAATAATGCCTGTGAAATCCTGGGGTTAGATCCCTTACAGGTTGCCAATGAGGGCACCTTTATTCTTTTTGTTTCTCCACATGACGCCGAAAAAGTAAAAAATATTTTGCAGAATGATTTGAGTTGGCCGAGAGCCTCGATAATAGGGCAGGTTGTTGATGATGAATGTGACCTCGTCACACTAAAAACGAATCTGGGAACCGAGAGAATCATCACAATGCCTGCCGGCGAGCAGTTGCCAAGAATATGCTAATCGATTTAGTCGGTTTTCCACCGCTTCCAAATAATCCCAATGGAATTGAATAACAATAAATTATAGAGATTTTGGGCTTGATTGAAACACTTTCGATTCTATTTCTCGTCGTCATCCAATTCGCGCATAGCGCGAAGAATCCCCAGAGCGCTTGTTCCGGCAGCAAGTTTAGCAAGTTTTTCCATACGAGCCTGGTCTGAGTTAAACTTTTTCTTTAGACGAGCTTCAAAGGCCTGTTGAAGTATTTCAATGAGCTTTTCCAGCTCGTACGGTTTGGGGAGATAGCTAAAGGCACCTAACTTGGTACATTCAACGGCGGAATCCATAGAACCATGCCCCGTAAGAATGATAACTTCGAGATATTTGTGTTCTTTTTTTATTATCTCCAGGACTTCTTTACCATTCATTCCCGGCATTTTCAGGTCAAGCAAAGCCAAATCGAACTTATCATTATGGGTGGCTTCAATTGCTTCCTGACCATTGATAGCTTTGGTAACGTCAAAATCTCTAAGCTCAAGCCGTTTTGCGATTGAATCAAGAAATTTGACTTCGTCATCGACTATCAAAAGTTTGATTTTTTTAGACATCTTACACCTCTATTTACAAAATTTAAAATCCAATATATCGCCAATAACCCAATATGGTCCAAAACCATAAAACCAAAAATGAAAGTATAAGAACCATTGAGCCATGCTTAAAGAAATCACTCAAAGTCACCAATTGCTCCCCGGTAATTGGATCTTTTGCCATAGCATAAGCAATGGCGTTATTGGGTGTTCCAATTATAAGCATATGCGCAAACGATGATGCAAAGGCCGTGGTAAAACCAATCATCCAGGGATGAGTCCCGGAAATGGTCGCCATCGGAATAGTAATGGGCCCAATGGCTGATACAGTGGCACCATCGCTCATGAAGTTTGTGGCAATTCCTGTAAAAAGACTGGTAGCTATGGCAAGGCCCTCTCCGCTTTTCAGGAATTCCGGCAAAACACCAACAAAACTGTCGGCGAGATACAGAGCGGCTCCGGTAACCGCCAATCCTTTACCAAGAGCGCAAGCGCTGGCATATAAGGCGACCACCTCCCATTGAATACCGGCGATATCACGCCATCGCAAAACTCTAAAAATATTCAAAGCAACCAATGCCAGAATAACCGGTCCGCCCATTCCGAAAATATCACTGGTGGTTATCCATAATGCAATCAAACCGATTAATATCGCGGCAGTAATATATTCTTTTTGGTTCATCGGCCCGATTTTTTTTGAGGATTGTTTTACTATCGAGGAAACATTAAGAGATTTGACCTTTGTTTTCCTGCCAAACATTATAAAGAAATAGGCTGCAATGACCAGGGCCATAACCGGAACAAATGGTAAACCGTACTGCACCCATTGTCCAAATGTCGGGGCAATGTCATAATCGGCAAGAATTCCCATCATGACCGCATTACGGCCTCCGGCTGCCGGCGATCCCGGTCCCCCGCAATTGGCTACAAAACAAAGCGATAAGACAAACATAACCGCCAGTGCTTTATCCTGTTTAACGTTTTCGGCCCGTATAGTCGAGGCGTAAACAACCATAAAAAGGGGCATTATAAAAGCAATCAAAGCGTGCTCCGAAACAAATGAACAGGCTATTCCCAGCATTGGCAAAAATAAAAATAATAGCAGCTTTAAATTTTTGGCGGGTCCTAAAAGAAGTAATCCTATTCGACGATCAAGTCCTGTCTTACCAATCGCTACAGACATTGCCAGAACACCAAATATGAAAATAACAGCATCTTTGGAATATGCTTTGGCAATATCGTTGGGATTCAAAACTCCAAGGAAATACATAAATACGCCGACAAGCAGGGCGGTAATTCCTATAGGAATTGCACCGGTTGCCCAGAAAAGCGCGGCCACAATGAGAACACCTAACATTACCTTGGCCCTAAAAGCAGCTTGATTGGGATTCAGAGGGATTACAATATTATTACCATTGGTATCATTCTGTTTTTCTTCCAGACCGTATTTATGGCCGTAATATGATGCTATATTTTCGCCCTCTTTCATATTAAAATATCCGGAATATCCCTGATTTATATCTGATGCTTGACCTGTTTTAGGAGCCGATAGTAAAGTCATCATTCGCTGAGGAACCGGCATAATAGTCAAGACCGTAAATATAATCAGGCCAAGTAAAATAATTCCGGGACGAGAATTATGTGATCCTTTAAGCCACTTCCACAAAGAACCTTTCTCAACATGAGGTATTTCGTGTCTGGCCATTACATGATATTTATCCATACGAGCCGATTCAATGACCTTCACAAGTTCGTCAAAATCACAAGGTTTTTCCAAATAGGAATATGCCTCTAAACGTCCGGTCGCCATGGCTGATTCCATACTGGCATGAGCTGTCAACATAATAACCTGAAGGGCCGGCCGATAATTCCTGATTTCCTTGAGAACCTCCTCACCGTCCATTCCCGGCATTTTGCGATCCAATATAACGACATCTATGTCGCTGTCATTGCGGACCAGCTTTATGGCATCTTCTCCATTATCTACATCTATGGTTTCATATTCACGTAGATTCAACCGTTTTACAATTGACTTTCGGAATTGCTCTTCATCATCTACAAGCAAAATCTTGGGCATCATTTTACTCCGATTTTATTCATTGTTTTCCAACGAAAGCGATTTCATTTGCTCGGCAACCTCTTGACATATATCCGATATCCTCAGTAAACCTACTATTTCACCTTTTCTGGTAACTATAACAGATAAGGTATCCCACAGAATAATTTTTGAAATAGCCTCACATAATGGTGCGTTTTCGTCAATGCTTTCCGTAATTGGATGCATAACGTCCTTTACCTTAATATCGCGAGCTCGAAAACAAAGATTAGATAATTTATCCTGGAAAAATTGATAATGGCTCATTACCGTGTTTATTATTTGATCGCTGACACCGGCACTGGATAACTTGCTAACATCGCCTAAAACATTACGTTTTGGTTCCAGGGCCTTAAGAAAGGCAAGCTCGCCAAGTTTTCCGATGACCTTTTTATTTTCATCGATTATAAGAACGGCGCGAAATGGCTGGCGCCTGCGATCACGCTTTTTCTGCGCTTCCTGCAAAATCTGAATCGCTTCTAGGAGTGTGGCGTCTTGCGAAATCAATCCGTATCTATCAAGCGGCACCATTAGATCCTTAACGCGTTTTTCACCCATCGTCTCTCCAGTATTAAAACAATAAATAATATTTCAATTATAAATTTATTAAAAATCCTTTGCGATCAACGCTTACAGTGTAAAGGCAGTGTTAATATAAATGTACTTCCTCTCCCCGGGGTGCTTTCCGCCTCAATCTTTCCACCCATATTCTTTATTATTCCATAACTGACCGAAAGTCCAAGGCCGGTTCCTTTGCCGACTTCTTTGGTTGAATAAAAGGGCAAAAAAATCTTTTCGATTTGTTCCCTGGTCATGCCTATTCCAGTGTCGGAAATTATAACCTGCACTTTCTTTTTTGTTAACCTGGTAATAATTGAAATTTTACCCGGATTATCATCAAGGGCATCAATTGCATTATTAAGAATATTTAAAAATACTTGCTGAAGCTGATTTACATCAGTTTGCATTTGCGGAATACTATTATCATACTTTCTAATAATTTCTATGTTCGATACTTCCATTTCCTTACCAAGGATTCCGTCAACAACATTATCAATAATCTCGTGAATATTGTGAGGTGATATATCCATATTTGTTTTTTTAACAAAGCCCAATAGCTTACGAGTTACATCGCGGCAGCGAAAAACTGATTCATGGATACTATCCAGATACTGTATTAAATCTTTAGTTTCAGGTGGCTCTCCGAAATTGGCTGTCAAAAGATCCTTTATCAATCCTGCTTCCTCATTAATTACTGCAAGCGGATTATTTATTTCATGCGCAATTCCTGCAGCTAATTCACCCACGGATGCCAGCTTGGCCGCATGCTCCAACTGAGCCCGCGTTCTATCAGTTTCTTTTTGAAATTCAACAAGTTTGCCCGCCCTGTAATAAACCACTATTGATATTAATGCTATAAGCACCAATGATATGCTCAGTATTTTTAGTCGATGTCCTGACAGCAGATTACCGTTCTCATCTACCGTTCTTTGGACTATTAATGCCCAATTGGCAGTTTTTAGCCAGGAGTATGAATAGGTGGAAGAAGATTTTTCCATTTTTATATTTTCGATTCCCAATTTGGGCGATTTCGGCGGGACAAAAGAAGATGCGTCTAAAGGCGCACCCACCTGAGATTTAACCAATTGGTAATACCCTGATCGATTCACAATAGACGTTGATACCTCATGGGAACCTTCCAGGGAAGTAATATATTCGTACATTCTCTCAGGATCCAGTGAGGTTCGTAGTATAACATCCTGTTTTCCAATCGTCCTTTTTATGGCAATTGTAAAGTGAGGTTTGTTACGCAGGCCAAGATAAATATCGGTTATAATAAAATTGCTATCCTTTATCTTAAGATCAATGTACCACGATTCGGTACTATAATTTTGTTTTTCAAGAGAAGGAAAAGGACCGGTATAGGCAATTTGTACTCCCGAGGAATCCAGGTAACCGATATCGGTAAAGGCCTGACTGTTTTGCCTAAGTCTCTCCAGATAAATTTGCATATCATTCGCAGTGGGTGGAAAATGAAATCCAGGGTCATTTATTAAATTTGATAGGTTAACCACGCGTTCGGTAATAAAGAGATCAAATGTATTTGACTGATTCTCAGCGATTGCTTTGAGATGGAGATGCTGACTATCGGAAACCATTGTATCATACTGATAGAAAAAATATATTCCCAATATAATTAAAGGTGTCAGGTAAGTTAAAAGTAAACGTACAATATTTTTTCGCTTAAATTCTTTATAGTGTTTTTCGTTAAAAGGGAGATAGTCGAAAGCTGTCTTACTCTTATCTTGAGATAAATTCAACATAGTCTTGCACCCATAAACAAGCCAAAATCGCTTTTATCGCGGAAATTTAAACAGGATCAAGATTCCTGTCAATAGTTATAATGCAATTTTAAAGGATATAATTGGTCCGGCGTCGATGAAATTGAAACCAAACTTAAAATGGGAAAAGACAAAATAGAGACTGTCTCGATTGATTACGTCGGCTGTGCTGTCTCAACCGCGTCGGGATCGATGCCGGTCAAAATTTGTGAAGGAAAAACGATTTCAAACCTCTGTTTCTATTTTAAATCTTTGTCTTCAGACTGCATAAATTAATGAAATCAATATATTATAATGATACTTGCAAATTCTTGCCGGAATTATAATATTGTTACTTGATTATGATAATTCGTAATAAGATATTAGTAGTTATTGCCAATATTCTAATATATCTGTGCATTTCATTTGTTAATCTTGCCGCTCGAACGGTTTACAATAATAGTGAAGACAATTTTCAATTGCATAAAATAAACATTAATGAGCCGCATGTCGATATTGGAGTTCATCGCGTCGGTAAATTGGGTTTGACCGTAATCAATACCGGCAATATAGGGACAGCCTGGGCTTCTATGCCGGATCCGCGGGATCCATCGCGTATGGCCCCATCGGCGGTATATCCTTACCCGGGCAGCAACAAATATTTATATACCGGAACTATCTGGATCGGTGCCGTTGTCGGACGAGACACACTTGTTTCGGTTGGTTCCGATGGATGGTTTCGTGTAAATGAAATGTGGCCTGATCCGTATCCAAAAGGCGAAGTCCAATTTCGGACAATTACCAATCCTGAAGATTACAATGCCGTTTCCGAGGAAGATTTTATAATGATGTACACTGACACCGTTACTAATCCGGCGTTAGTCGCCGTAGATCCGATCGATGCCCGTCCCCATATTCCACTCAATATAGAAATTAGCCAGCACAGTTATGCCTGGAGTTATGCCTATGCCGAGGATTTTGTTCTTTTCGATATGTCGATAAAAAATACCGGTAACAGAATTCTTAACAAGGTCTATATGAGTCTTTATGTTGATGCCGATGTCAGCAAAGTTGGCAGTTTTGATGAATTCAGGGATGACATCAGCGGCTTTAGAAAAGCGATTAATTCTCCCTTTGGCTGCAATTGGGAAGACACAATTAATATTGCCTGGATTGCCGACAATAACGGTCGTAACGATAATGATAGCGAGGATCAATGTCCATTTGGTGCCGGGAATTATACCGGTGTCAACGGAATGAGAGTGGTCAGAACTCCGTCTGATTCTCTGAAATACTCTTTCAATTGGTGGATATCCAACGGCAATGCAACGCTGGATTTTGGTCCTAGAAAGCAAGGTACTGAAGATGATCCATTCAGGGATTTTGGCGGATTCCTGGGAACACCCGTTGGCGATAGAAATAAATATTATATCATGAGCCATGAAGAGTTTGACTATGATCAACTGTTCAGTGCCAAAGATAATACATCCGACGGCTGGCTGGAACGGGGCCCGGATGCCTTTGATTTTGCCGACGGTTATGATACCCGTTTCCTGCTTTCCTTTGGTCCTTTTGATATTTCTCCCGGTGAAGTCCTGCCGCTAACTTATGCCTATGTTGCCGGTGAAAATTTTCACACTAATTGCGAAGCCTATGATGAAATTTTCAATCATTTCTCACCCGAAGAGTATTATAACAGTTTCAAGTTTGACAATATCGGTCTAAACTCAATCTGGGCCGGTATGATTTATGATAACCCGGGAGTTGATACCGATGGCGATGGTTATCTCGGCAAATATCGGGTCTGTATAGAGTCAACATTTGTCAATAGTGAATGGATTTACAATCATGATACTGTTTATTATCAGGGCGACAATGTTCCTGACTTTAGAGGAGCCTCGCCTCCTCCGGCGCCGGAACTCTGGGTGATTAATCCATATCCGATTGGCGATACTATCAGAAGCCTGGTAGTTCCCCATGTCAATGCGGAGAACAATTTCGGCGAAGTTACCGTCCAATGGTATGGTTATCGCTCGGAAACAACCAAAGATCCCTTCAGCGGCCAGATTGATTTTGAGGGTTATCGGGTTTATATATCGCTGAGCGAAAATCTAACCGGCTTTTATAAAGTATGTTCTTTCGATAAAGAAGATTACAATCGTTATGAATTTAATCCGTATGCAACTACCGTTGATAATGAATGGGAATTGAACAGGCTGCCATTCAGTATTGATGAGTTGAAAGATTTATATGGAGAAGGCTTTTCGCCCGATTTGTATACTCGTGATAATCCTCTTTATTGGGATGGTGGTTCCTATTATTTTACGCCTCAGGATTGGAATCAATCGGATTTAACCGATACAACAAAAATCCATAAAATCTATCCCGGTCAGCCGTCTCCGACAACACTCAATCATGATTCGGCCTGGGTATATTATCGAGATGAAATGACCAATGAGGGATATTTCAAGTATTTTATGTATGAGTACCAGGTGAAAAATCTGCTGCCATCCAATAAATATTATTTTTCAGTAACCGCTTTTGATTTTGGTTCACCCTTAAGCGATTTGACTTCATTGGAAACCCGACCCAATAAAAACTACGTAGCCGAGTATCCCCAGAATCAAAATACGATAATCGAATCATCCGGATTGAATGTAATTGTTTATCCCAACCCATACCGGGCTGATGCCAATTACCGGGAAAACGGTTTCTTTGAGGGAAGAGGGCTGGATAATCCCCCCGACGAACGATTGCGCAGAATACATTTTACCAATCTTCCGCACAAATGTACTATCCGTATATTTTCAATCGACGGTGATATAATTCGGGAATTGAGGCATGATAAACCGAAAGATTATCCGGAATCGATGCATCATGAATGGGATCTGATTACACGAAATACCCAGATGGTTGTTTCAGGAATATATTATTACTCCATCGAATCCGAGTATGGCAATCAGATTGGCAAAATTGTAATAATATTGTGATTCTGATATTTATGACGAATTGTCTACCGTCCGAAAGAACGTTTTTTATTGCCATGCATATAATTGTCCGATATCTTTTTTTTGATATTCAGGATTCAAAATAATTTGGCACAATATATATATGAACCGGGATAAGAGTCATAAAATCGATTTTTCCGAAGGTCGCCATAGACAGATGCTGGTCTGGCAGCGTCAACAGATGTGGACAGAAAAAGAATTGGAAAGAAATGCCGGATGGGTAAACATGTCTTCCGGAATGAGAGTGGTTGATGTCGGTTGTGGCCTAGGGTATCTCGGATATGCATACTGGAAATACTTTGGCCAAAACGGCTCTTATATAGGTATCGATATTAATGACAAGCTTTTAAAAGATGCCGAAGTAATTTCAAATTCATGGATCGTTGGCGGAAAGAGTGAGTTTTTGAAAGGAGATTCTTATAAACTCCCGGTTCCGGATAATTTTGCCGATCTGGTCATGTGTCAGACACTGATGATTCATCTGGAACAACCCAAAAAAGCACTCGCAGAGATGTATAGGGTGCTTAAACCGGGCGGAAGAATATTTTGCCAGGAGCCTGATAATTTTAGATCGGTACTGGCCCCGGTATGTTCATCGTTACCGGAGTATGATGTAGAAACTCTGTCGTTAATTTATAAAATTAATCTAATCGCAAACAAAGGCCGCATCAAAATGGGCCGCGGTGATAAAGGAATCGCACCTAATATACCTCATTTTTTAAACCAATTGGGCTTTGTTGGTATAAATATTCGCGCCAGAGAATCAGTATCCTTTTTAGAACCGCCGTATGAAGCATTTGGCCAGCAGGAAAGAATCGAAAATATGAAAAAATACTGGTTAAATGAAAAAAATTTTGACAGCCGCACTGATGAGCAAAAAGAGGAATTTTTGGCCTGCGGCGGCAATATAAAGGATTTTGAAAAGCTGATTGTTATCGGTAAAAAGCAACGGGACCTGCAATTGAAGCAGATGGAAAATAACGAGTTTTATATATGCGGAGCCTACCCGTTTTATTTGATTAAAGCCGAAAAGCCTTCTAAATAAAGAGGTTTGCTTATCCCGATTAGTTGCCGCTATTTTTTGAGGCAACAACCGCTATTTCAGGCGAATTTCTTTTATAGGGGGAGCCGGCAACATCAGAATAGTTTTCTTTAATTCGAAATCCATTTTCTTCAAATTCTTTTCTTAAAGATTCCAGATTAAAATATTGAAGCCAGTTGTATACCTCAAAGGTTCGGGATTTTTCAATGATTGTATATTTATCCAGGAATACTTTTTCATCTTCATATTTATAGCTGTTCATAAATCCATAGTAATCTTTTGCCGACCAGAAACCATCGTGCAACAGATGTTCATGAATGGCCATTTCTTCCCTTTGTTTGAATGCGTCCAAAGAAAAAACATCAAGAAGAATAAAGCCATCGTTTTCGAGATATTTGTAGAACTTGCCGAAAAGAACCTTTCGTTGCCCGGGGCTTAATGGACATAAGTCACAATAAATTAATGTAATAAGATCGAATTTTTTGTCTGTTGTAAACTCCAAATAATTTTGTTGAATATAATCTATATCAAGATTATTGGTTTCGGCAGTTTTCTTTGCATATAGAATTGATCTTTCTGAAAAATCAATTCCGGTAACATCGGCGCCGACTTTTGACAGAAGAGTTGTATAAAGTCCCGGACCGCATCCAAAATCACATACTTTTGTACTGCTCCGAATATTAAAACGAGACATAATCCAGTTTATCGATTTATCCATAAAAGCTTTATTCCGGGAAGCTGGCTCAACATTGTCATTCAGATGATACTCAAGCATCTTTTTTGAGATATGTTTATCGTTCCATAATATTTCGGCAGTGTAGAATTCCCATAGCTTTGGCCGCTGATGTATATTTTTTAGAAATTCATACATATAGATTATTATTCTTCCAGACTCCAGCAGGCGATGTTGTTGACTTCAAGTGTGTCGGCTCCAATAAAGTCACCGCCGGCATACAGTTTATCATTATAGACAGCCAGGGCATTAACTTGTCCAAAATCGCCGATATTTATGCCCAACCCCAGAGGTGACCATAATGAACCATTCCAGGATGCTATGTTATTGACACTGTTCTCTCCTGAATTTGAAAATATTCCTCCGGCTACCAGCCTATTGTTAAATAGAGCCAGCGATCTAATGGTGCCGTTAACTCCGGTTCCCAAAGAATCCCAAGTTGTCGTTGTACTGTCAAAAGATGCAATATTATTGGCACGTTGACTCCCCGCCTGCAAAAATTGACCGGCAATAATCAACTCTTCATTAAATATTGCCATGTCGAATACCCAGGGAGTAATTGGGCCATTTACTCCCGATTCCAGCAAACTCCAGGTTGTCCCGTCCCAAACAGCAATATAATTGGCATCAACTCCTCCGGCCTGATCAAACAAACCCCCGGCAATAAGATTGCCGTCATAAACAATGAGTGCATCAACTCGTTCATTCAGACCGCTACCCAGGGCCGACCATGATGTCCCATCCCAAGCCGCAATATAATCGGCGCTGACACCACCAGCCGCTGTAAACATTCCTCCGGCAATAAGTTTGTTGTCATAGACACACAATGCAAAAACGCGGTTATTCATTCCCTCGCCCAGTGATGTCCATTCGGTGCCGTCCCAGGCGGCAATATGATTGACAGTGACGCCGCCGGCGACTGTAAAGTATCCTCCGACAATCAGTTTATTGTCATAAGTAGTAAAGGCCAAAGCTGCGTTGGAAACACCAAATCCGAGCGCTGACCATGCTGTCCCATCCCAGGCGGCAATACCCCGGGCGGCAATTCCGCCGGCGCTGTCAAAACCGCCACCGACAATCAGCTTACCATCATATTCTGCAAGAGCATGTATATTATCATCGGTACCTGATCCAACCCGACTCCAGCTCCAGGTGCCGTCAGGTCCGGCCGGATCATCTTTCGAACATCCATTAATTAGTAAAGCAATTAGTAAAATAGAACAGATAACTTTTAAGGAAAGTAAATTGTCGTAAACCATAACCAATCTCCAAAATTTGTTTAATCTCAGATATTTTCCAAGACATCATTATATCTTTGGAAAAGATATAAAATTGAATTCAACAAATCAATTTCTTCTTGAAGAATGGAATAGTATTATTGCGTATGGCTTTCAGATTTGACAGCAAGCTTCTCGACTTCTGCAAGACTTCTTCTTGACAGGATTGATTGATATACATCATTGAGTCGGTTGATATGTTTCTGTATCGTGGGCGGATCGACCCAGAAATTATCATAAGCTTTTTGTCCCATCGTCGGGGCCGTTTCCGGATTTTTTAGTTTAACAAGAGCCTCGGTCATACTATCTAAATTACCGCCTTTGAACCATAGTCCCGATTCTCCATCGATTACCCTAAACGAATCTATTGAAAAAGAAAATTCCCGAAAACTGGTTTTAAAATAATCACTGCTTTTTTTTATTATCCCGAATAAATAAAGTCCATAAAATATTTTTATTTTCCTTTTCTCCTTCTCCATACAGATATAAATTCTTAGATTATTATAACCGTAATTAAATTATTATATTGTGACTATCAAGCAGGCGGTAAAAATGATAGAAGAACTCAATTTTTCAGAATTTGGTAAAGTAAAAAACATATTTGTGGATAATAACCAGCATCTCCCGGTTTTTTCGATAATCA
>CBFCZE010000004.1:0-47472 GCA_965602655.1 uncultured bacterium | reverse complement strand
GATTCCTATCCAAGTAATCTATCAATCTCCGATTTTTCCCAAATGTAATAAATACCTTCTTCGCGCTCACTGTCGGCAATGACGGAATAATATATTTGGTAGATTCTCAGAAATTATCATCGCAAGTCTATAATGGGGATTAACGCGGAAGTTTCCCCGTTTCCCAATTATTTTGACTTTGAATGAGTTCCGGTGTTCCATGTCTTTAGACGTGGGTGTATGGGAATATCACCGCAAGCGGTGGGGCAGCAGTGAATTAAACTGCTGAATTGGCTTTACCTCATATAAAGTATTCAGTATAATAAATCATATCAAAATAACCGTTTGGAAAAAAAAGGAGCCTTTATGAAGTATTCAAAAAAACCAGTATTGATTATCTTATTGCTTGGCTTATCAATTCTTTTATTTGCTTGCTCAAAAAAATCCACAGATTCGACCCAACCCGGTGTGTACAAAATTGCGTTTAGTTTTGATGTCGCCAATAATGAGCAGAATAATATATATACTATCAACCCTGACGGAACTGAATTGACCCAGTTGACCTTTGCTTCATCGACTTCTTCCAATAGTGATCCTATTTGGTCCCCCGATGGCAATTATATTTATTATAAGGATTTTATGGATGAGGCAAATGAGATAATCAGGATGAATGCCGACGGAACTCACAAAGTAAATCTGACTCAATATTCCGGGTTGGACAGACTGTTCGATATATCTTCCGATGGCTCAAAAATGGCCTTTGTTTCTGATCGTGAACAGAGCACATTTAATATCTTTGTGATGGACCTTGATAGTTTGACGATGATTAATATTACCGAAGGCGATGTATTTGAGGGCCGGCGGGTTAAATTTACTCCCGATGGTTCGCAGATTATTTACTCTACTAATACAGCAGGATATTACGATTTATGCCTGGAAGATATAGATGGAATCAATAAAACCTTGTTAAGTAATCATACTTATAATGACACCTATGGAGTTGTTTCCCCCAATGGATTAAAAATCGCCTATGTCTCCAATTTTGAAGGAGCGGAGAATAGTGATATCTGGGTCTGCGATATTGACGGTACCAATCGTACTAAAATCTTTACATCAACTAAGGAAAAGTTGGAACCATGTTGGTCGCCGAATAGCCAAAAGGTGGCATGCACCGAATTAATAAATTCGACAACCTCAAATATTATTGTGGTCAATGCCGACGGTTCAAACCGAGTTTGCCTGACCGATAGTTCCGAGGTAGATCATAATCCCATTTGGTCGCCGGACGGTGCAAAAATTGCATATATTTCAAATATGGAAACCACTTCGGAGTTGTTTATAATGAATAGCGACGGCTCGGGGAAAACCCAACTAACAAACAGTCTGGGTAATGGTTATGTGTATACCCCATCTTGGTCGCCAGCACTGTAACTGGCTTTAGCCAGGAGTAAGTCAAAACTCCTGCGGTTTCGACATATTATGTCTATTTCCCAATTATCTTGACTTTGACAGAGCTGATTGTTAGCTTAATTTTTTAACATATAGGGAAAAATAGGGAAAAATAAAGTCTATGGCTGAAGAAAACAAAATAGATTATGCCGGGGCGGGGGTAGATATTGATGCGGCCGATAAGGCGGTCAATAGAATCAAAAAACTGGCTAAAGCGACATTCAATGATTCGGTTTTGACCGGGATCGGCTCATTTGGCGGATTTTTCAAGCCGGATATGACCCATATAAAGGAGCCGGTTTTTATCAGTTCGACCGATTCGGTTGGAACCAAAACTAAAATAGCTTGTCTGACCAATATTCATAATACGCTGGGTCAGTGTCTGGTGAATCATTGTGTCAATGATATTCTGGTACATGGAGCCAAACCGCTCTTTTTCCTGGATTATATCGGAATCGGTAAGGTCACGCCGGAGGTGATAGAAAAGATCGTTGAAGGCTGCGCGGTCGGGTGCAAAAATACCGGGATGGCACTGATTGCAGGTGAGATCGCCGAAATGCCGGATATTTATTCGGAGGGTGAATATGATCTGGTCGGGTTTATTGTCGGGATGGTTGATAAGAATAAAATTATCAACGGCTCAACAATTAAAGATGGCGATGTTATAATCGGGCTCGGCTCAACCGGGTTGCATACGAACGGATTCACATTGGCCCGGAAAATTGCGTTTGAGAAAGCAGGACTGAAACCGGATGATACAGTTGATTCACTGGGAACAACGATAGGCCAGGCGCTCCTGGAAGTGCATAAATCGTATCTGACGCCAATAAATAAATTGATATGCGAATACGAAATTGCCGGGATGGCGCATATTACCGGGGGCGGAATTGCGGGGAATCTGGTCAGGATTTTACCGGAAAATATTCAGGCGGTTATTCAAAAAGGGAGCTGGGATGTTCTTCCGATTTTTGACTGGTTGCAAGAGAACGGACCGATTGATGAGGACGAAATGTATCGGGCGTTTAATATGGGGATTGGGTATATACTCGTTGTCTCATCAAATATTGCCGATGATATTATCGAATGGTTGCGAAATTTCGGCGAAAATGCGTATAAGGTTGGAAAGATTCAAATCGGTGAAAAAGGTGTCGAGCTAAAATGATAAAAGCGGGCAATGCTGAAAAGAGTGGCAGGCAACTGGCAAAGAGTTGGCCTTTCAAACGTTACAGCTTGTTTGAGAAAGAACTCAGAGATGCTGCCGCAGTCTGGTTTAAAGATAAAGGATTGCCGACAAATGCGAGAATGAGTTATTGCCTGAAATCGCATGATCAATGGAAGAATAATATCATTTGCATTGACGTGGCCGAATACATCTACAGCGAGCAGAAAAGGCTTGAGGGAAAAGAATCTTATCCAATTCACAAGTATGCCCATCATGGTCTGAGCAGTCAGGCAATGATATTCAATCTTGTCGGACCATTGATTGTCAGAAATGATCTCGCACCATTGCGTGATGTTATCAAAGATGCTGGAATGAACTGGCCGGCCGGGGAAATCCAGGCGGAATTTGAGTATGACGACCGGGATATTTTTAATGAAGATACTGGCCAGCCTACATCCATTGATCTGTTTATAAAAGGAGAAGACAGCAAAATTTTCATCGAGGCAAAACTTGCCGAAAAAGGATTTGGCGGATGTTCAATTTTTTCGAGTGGTGATTGTGATGGAAAAAATCCTGTATCATCTGATTACAAGGATTGCTACCTTCACCATATAGGTCGTAAATATTGGAAACTTATGGATAAGTTCGGCTTCAGTGAGATGATTTCTAAATCCGAGTCTATCTGCCTGTTTGTCAACTACTACCAGTTTTTCAGAGAGGTGCTGTTTTCGCTGAAAAAAGACGGCTGTTTCATTCTTCTTCACGATGAGAGGAACCCGGCGTTTTGGAAAGAATCAAGAAACGGCAAGATGTATGGCTTGTGGCCGTTTCTCAAAGAATTTTTACCGGATAAACATAAGGCTGTTGTCGGGCGAATAACTATTCAGCGACTTGTCAAAGCGATTGAAAACTCCGGACGTCACGAATGGATAAACGAATTTAAGCCTAAATACGGAATTGTTTGAAAAACTGATGGATCGGATTAAGGATTAAACAAATGTTTCTTTTATGTATAATGGACGGTTACGGTTTGAGGGACGACAGTTCCCACAATGCCATTGCCGCGGCCAAGACGCCAAATCTGGATCGGTTGTTCGAAACTTGCCCGCATACGGCGATTGATGGCTCCGGTCTTGCGGTCGGTCTGCCTGACGGGCAGATGGGTAATTCCGAGGTCGGGCATCTGAATTTTGGCGCCGGGCGGATTGTTTATCAGGAAATTACCAGAATTGACAAATCAATTTCCGATGGCGACTTTTTTACCAATGATGTTTTTCTAACTGGTATGAAAAAGGCGGTGTCCGGTAATTCGGCTGTGCATCTTTTTGGTCTTGTTTCCGATGGTTGTGTCCATAGTTCGATGAATCATATTAAGGCACTGGCTAAAATGGCAAAGGAAAACGGTGTAACAAGGCTGTATCTGCATGCTTTTATGGATGGCCGCGATACGCCGCCGCATTCCGGCGCCGGGTATATGAAAGAAATTGTCGATTATTTTTCAGAAATCAAACTGGGGAAAGTTGCAACTGTTTCGGGGCGGTACTATGGAATGGATCGGGATAAGCGCTGGGAACGAATTGAGAAATCTTATCAGGCAATCGTAAATAAAATCGGCGAGAAGCATAACAATCCGGTGGCGGCGATAAAAGATTCATACGAAAAAGATGTTACCGATGAGTTCATAATTCCGGTTGTGATTGATTTAAAGGATGAAAACGAAGGCAAACTGGTCGACAATGATATTGCCCTGTTTTTTAATTTCCGGGCCGATCGGGTTCGTCAGCTTTCGTATATTTTTGCGGGGCATGATCCGGAAGAGTATAAACATCCGCAAAATCCCAAAGTACATTTAATATCGATGACACAATACACGGCCGATCTGAAAGAGGCCCATGTTGCTTATCCGCCGGTAAAGTTAAAAAATATTTTTGGGGAGGTGGTGGCGAAAGCCGGAATGAAGCAGCTTCGAATTGCTGAGACTGAAAAATACGCGCATGTAACCTACTTCTTTAACGGTGGCGTGGAAGAGCCTTTTGAGAATGAGGATCGCGCTTTGATACCGTCGCCGAAGGTGGCAACCTATGATCTTCAACCGGAGATGTCATCAGTGGCGGTGGCCAATGAGGCGGTTAAGCGGATATTATCAAAAAAGTATGATTTGATTGTCCTTAATTTTGCCAACTGCGATATGGTCGGTCATACCGGAGTGTTTGAGGCGGCCGTGAAAGCGGTTGAAGCGGTTGACGCCGGTGTCGGAAAAGTAATACAAGCGGTGAAAGAGGTTCAGGATTGCGCGATAATCACGGCTGATCACGGCAACGCTGAAATGATGTTTGATCCAAAAACCAACGGACCGCACACGGCGCATACAACCAATTTGGTGCCATGTCTGTTTTTTGACGGAACCGAGAGCAAAAATAAAAAAAACGATTATAAATTAAGAAACGGCGGTATTCTGGCCGATGTTGCTCCAACTATTCTACAGTTTTTGGGAATCGAGCAACCGGCTGAGATGACCGGCCAATCATTAATGGTTTCCGGTGAAATCCCTGTTATCAAGTCTTAGACAGTTTTTTTGGCCTGGAGAGAAATCTATCCGGTTTCGCCGGCTGGAGTTGACCTTTTGGGCCTTTTTATTAGCGCTGGCATATCTGCCGCTTCCGTTCGGATTTATTGCCTGGTTTGCCCTTATCCGTCCGTTACAAATAATTTCCAAATTGACACCAAAAGAGGCTTTTCGGGTCGGATATTTTTATTCTTTTATGGCCAACCTGTTCCAGCTGTACTGGGTGGCGGTGGTAACCCCTCCCGGAATGGTGGCGGGGATAATTTTGTTATCCCTGTACCCCGCGATAATTTTTTCGGCCTTTGCACGTTTGTATCAATGGCGCAAATGGGTTGGCCTTTTGGTCCTGCCGATTCTATGGGTGGGAATGGAATATTTCCGGAGTTTGACCGAAGTGTCATTCCCCTGGACCGATCTGGCTTATAGTCAGGGATATTATCTGACTTTGATTCAGATTGTCTCGGTCGTCGGCAGTTATGGTTTGTCTTTATTCCTAATGCTAATCAATATTTTTCTGTGGCAGATGTTATCAAGATCGAATCGGCTGGAAACCAGAGTCAGCTCGGCTTTGGGTGTACTTGGAATCGGTGTTTTTTTGTTTTTATACGGTTGGGTGGTTCTGGCGCCATATCCGGAAGAGGGTGATATAAAAATTGTGATGCTTCAGGGGAATGTGGACCTGGCTACCAAATGGAAAAGCGAGACACGTCTGCGCAATTTTGAGTTGTACGATTCATTATCGCTGGCAGTGACCGATGACTCGGTTGATCTTATAATCTGGCCGGAAACGGCCGCACCTTGTTATCCCCGCGTGGAGCGTCGTTATAGAGACAGACTGGCCGGAACAGTTCAAAAAACCGGGACAACACATCTTATCGGAGCGCTCGATGTAATTTATGATAATGATAAAGAGAAGGCGTACAATTCGGCTTTTCAGTTTTCGGCCGATGGTTCTATAGATACAATGTATCATAAGGTAAAATTGGTTCCGTTTTCGGAGCATGTGCCTTATCAGGATTATCTCCCGTTTTTGACGCGCGATTTTCTGTCGCAGTATCTTGATGCTATCAAAACGCACCAGATACAGTGGTGGTCCGACTTTTATCCGGGGGATTCGGCGGTTATTTTTGAAATTGACAAGGCGGGGTATGCGGTGCTTATCTGTTTTGAGGCGGCCTTTCCACAATATGTTCGGCAGGCCGTTCTCGATGGGGCGGAATTTATCGTTAATATTACCAATGATACCTGGTTTGGCCGCTCGTCAGGGCCTTATCAGCATCTGCGACTGGCGGTTTTTCGGGCGGTGGAGAATCGAGTTTGGATTGCCCGCTGTGCCAACAGCGGCATTTCGGCTTTTATTGATCCGTTTGGCCGAGAGATAGTTTCGGCAGGATTGTATACCAGGGATGTTATCGGTGCTAATATTTATCCGCTTGAAGGGCATTCAGCTTTTACGAAGATTGGTCCAATAATTGGTCAAATCTCTTCTTTGATTATGGCCGCAATATTGGTTATATTGCTATTCTTATGGCTAAACGGAAAATTATTAAAAAGGCAATAATTATAGCTGTTATTTTATTTTTTCTGGTCATTTCTATTGGCATTTCGCTGGATTATGATGGCTGGACCACTTACACCTCGACCAACGAAGTCAGAAAAATAGACTACTTCAATGATTCGCTTCAGGTTGTTACTTCGGGGGGCTGGCTTAAAATTGATCCGGTAACGCTGGGCATAAATAAGCTTACCAATGTCAATGGATTAGGTACCGGTGATCTCTATGATATATTAAAAGATGCCAATGGCAATATCTGGCTGGCCGGTTTTGGCCGTTTGATTAAATATTATGCGAACGAATTCACTCCGTATTTATTTATCGACCGTAATGACAAACTGATGCCATTATATGATATTGAAGATGATGGTGAAATGTTATGGGTGGGCACTTCATCCGGGCTGGCTCTTTTTTCAAAGACTATTAACGGCGGGCAGATTGAGGATTTCTATTTTCGATTCGGGGATCTAAATCCGGAGCCGGCCGTATTTGATATCAAGATTGTCGGCGATTCAATCTGGCTGGCGACCTCGGCCGGGATGGCCGTGGCCGATAAGAGTGATCCCGACCTTTTAAAATCATATATTAACTGGATAACTTTTGGATCATCTCAATATCCCGAATTGGCCGGAGATACCGTTTCGGCTCTGGCTTATTTTAACAATACGATTTTTTTGGGAACCAATCAAAATACGTATAAACTTATTATTAACGGCGGTGATACATCTTTTACTAAAATCCCAACGCGTGAGCCGGCCGCCGTTAACAGTATGACGAAAACCGGGGACACACTGGCTATTTATACAAGAAACGGTTTTTATATTCACACAGGAACTGACACCGAATGGAGTAGTACACCTTCGATTCCCAGTGCAAGATTTTTATCGGGTCGATTTGTCAATGGTGTCCACTGGCTTGGCCTGCAGACGGACGGCCTATATTACAGTGATAATGGGAGTTATTTAAAGCTGCCCGATGGCGGCTTACCAGGCAATTATGTGACGGTTCTCACAGCCAATTCTGATGGAACCGTTGCCGGCGGATTTCAGACGCGCGGAACGGCTCTGTTTGATGGTAATAAATGGGTTATCTCAGGTATAGTCGGGACAGTTGAAAACGGAGTCAGGCAGGGTGTCAGAGCTTTATCATTGGATTATTCCGGCAATCTTTGGGCGGGTACCTGGGGAAACGGAGCTATGCTGGTAACACCGGAGAGTATAATAAATTATGATGAAAATAATTCGAGCCTGCTTGGTATTTCCATAAATCCGAACTATGTGGTTGTTAACAGTATGGTCTCTTTTTCCAATTATCTTTTAATGACCAATTATCAGGCCTATGATAATCGTTCTATCTCGGTCGTGAATCTTGAAGATAATACCGAGTGGAGGTTTTTCGATCGAGCCGACAGCCTGACCTCGGAGTTTCCGGCTTCAATAGATTATTATGACGGGACATTCGCCGTCGGTACACAGTACACGGGTGTGTTCACCTATTATTGCGGTTCCGATCCTTTTGCCGAAACCGGAGTAAAGGCGGTAAATCTCCGGGAAGATAATAGCGAGTTAGGTTCGAATACGGTAAATGTCGTCAGGTATGACAATCATGGTGTCCTCTGGGTGGGCCACAAATACGGCTTATCCCGGTATGATGAGGGAATACCTCGTTTTGACGATATTATTTTGCCGTCCGGATTTGGTCCCGACGTAACAGCCTTGATTTTTGACGGTCGGGATAACGCCTGGATAGGAGCTCGAAACGGTCTGGCCTTTTGCAATACCGTCACGGAAGAATTTGCGGTCTATACAACACTAAATTCCGGTTTAGCGGACAATCAGATAAATGCACTAACTATTAATCCGGCTACGGGCGATTTGTGGGTTGGAACTCCATTTGGATTGAGTCGTTTCAGATCTTTTATCGGACCGCCGACGAAGGTAATGACTCAGATAACCGCCTTTCCCAACCCGTTTCTAATCAGTTCCGGTACGGAGCGTCTGAATTTTAATTATGATGGCACCGCGACGGTAAGGATATTTTCTTCGGCCGGGGAGATGGTTCGTAAATTGGCTATTAATATTCCCTGGGATGGGAAAAACCAGAGCGGGCGCGATGTTGCCGCCGGTGTATATCTGGCTTTGATTACCAATGAATCCGGCGAGGTTGGCCGTTGCAAGATAATGTTGATCAGAGATTAATTAAATGCGGCCGTAAACGATTGTGTGATATGTTGTCCGTTAAAGAATAATTGTCATGAAACAATCAAAGAACAGAAAAGTACTTGTCATTGGGGGAGCCGGATATATCGGGTCGGTTCTGGTCCGTCGTTTGTTGAATGATCAGTACAGTGTCGTTGTTATTGATAATCTTGTTTATGATAATAAGGCTTCATTGATAGATCTTATGTCATATTCCTCCTTTTCATTTATTCGGGGAGATTTTTGTGATAATGATACTCTGGATAAAGCGATGGATAATGTTTCTGATGTTGTCTTATTGGCGGCGCTGGTGGGCGATCCGCTATGCAAAAAATATCCCGATGAAGCCAAAAGAGTTAATGAAGAGGGCAGCATTAATCTTATAAATAGATTAAACAGATTTGATCTTGATAAATTTGTTTTCCTGTCAACCTGCAGCAATTATGGTCTTAGTAATACCGATGAACCGGTCGATGAAAAAGCTGAACTTAATCCTAAATCGCTTTACGCCAAAACCAAGGTGAATGTTGAACGGCACATTATTGATAATATCAATAGCATAAATTACTCTTCAACCATATTACGTTCGGCAACCGCTTTTGGACTGTCACCCCGGATGAGATTTGACCTGACCGTGTCGGAATTCACCCGGGAGCTGACGTTGGGTCGGGAACTTCTGGTGTATGATGAATATACCTGGCGACCTTACTGTCATGTCGACGACATATCCAACGCCGCTTTAAAAGTGCTCGATGCGCCCGAAAAGAAAGTGTCCGGCGAGATATTTAATGTTGGCAGTAACAGTGAAAATTACACCAAGAAAAATATTGTGGATATCATTTGTTCCAAATTAGGGGAGTGCCAAGTTAAATATGAAAGGGGCGGAGGCGATCCGAGAAACTATAAGGTCAATTTTGATAAAATAATTGAAATTCTCGATTTTCAGGCGAAGCGGACGGTTGCTGATTCGGTGATTGAATTAATAAGTGAGATAAATGAGGGACGTTTTATAGATATCGAAAATAACAAAAACTTTTACGGGAATTATTTTTTAAACCTTTAAATTGATACAATCAGTGGCGTCGCCGAAATAATTAGATGGTATACAGAGTATATTCAGATAAGGATATATCGCAGAAGGAATGGAACAACCTGACGGGGAATTCATTTTTTGCCTCGACTCGATTCGCCTCGTTATGGAGGGCCAAAAAAGGTGAACCTCTGTATTTTCTTGATGAAGAAGACGGGATAATTAAGGCCGGAATCGGCGGAATTGTCATAGGCGGAAATTTTTTTAAGCGGTACGATTCGATGCCGGATGGATTATACGGCGGACCGTTTTTTGCATCCGATTATAGCCCAAAGAAGAGGCAAAAGTTCCTTGCCGCATTTGAAAAGTATTTGAAACAGAATAAATTTATTAGAGCCAATATTAATAAGCCGTCAATGAATTTGGATTCGCAGATGTTTAAAAGTCAGACGGCGGTTGAACATGTTTTGGAGTTGTGTGAAAATGAGTATGTTCCATCACGGAAAGAAGTAAGAAAGCATATCCGCGGTTCCAGGGAAAGAGGTGGGCAGGTAGATAAAATTACCGATGAAAATGATCTTGATAGTTTCTATAAATTGGCCCTGAAATCGGAAATATCTCATCGGCGCAAACTGATTTATCCGATCGGTTTTTTTCAACAACTGTTAAATTTATCAAAAGATAGTTCCGGAATTCTCTGGCTGAAGGTGACCGTTGACGATAAAATGATTGCTTCACAAATAACTTTTTTTGAAAAGGACGAAGCGCTTAACTGGGTATTTTATTTTGATAAAAAATACAGTTACTATAAACCCGCTTATCTTTTAGTTGATTATGCTTTGGACCATTCCATTAAAAACGGCATAAAACGTTTCAGTATGGGAAGTACACCGGGTAAGATTGAATCGGTTACCAAATATAAGGAGAGGTGGGGTTGCGGGGAGCGATCTTACAATAATTATGCTTATCGAAGTTTCTTGGGGAAACTGATTTGCGGCTGGAAGCGCAGGTGAAAGTACTACTTCTGGCCGATGGCAGTTCGGTGCATGCTGTTCGTTATCAGGCGGAGCTGAGGCGATTCGGGGTTGAGGTCGTATTAGCTTCGATTGAAGAGGGTGAGACAGTTGATATCATATTAAATCGGCCAACCGGGATAAACGCTTTTGATTACGCTTTGGCGGCACGCACTATAAGAAAATTCACAAGGAATAATTCATACGACTTAATCAATCCTCATTTTGCCTGCGGGTACGGTTTTATGGCGGCTCTGTCGGGAATATGGAAGAAAAAACCGGTGCTGCTTCATTGTCTTGGCTCTGATATATTGATTTCCCCCCGGAAGTCCCGGTTTCATAAATGGCGAGTAGCATACGCTTTGCGAAAGGCGTATCAGGTACTTGTTGATTCGCAGTACCTGGGTTCGGAAGCCAAAAAAATATATAATAAAATAAATTACAAAGTAATTGCCTGGGGAGCAGACGATAAGTTTTTTGAAAGTTTTAATATAAAAAGTCAAAACGGTCTTATCTGGAATAAACCGATAAAAGTTGTTGTACCGCGGGCGCATTACCGGGTGTATAATAATCGATTTATCGTTCATGCCTTAAAGGATATTATAAAGAATAATAAAATAATCATTACCTTTCCCGGATGGGGCGATGATTTAGGAGCGTTTAAAGAGTTGGTCAGGAGTGAACATATAGACAGCGGGATTGAATATTATGGTTTTTTAAGCAGGGAGAAGTTCAATGAATTCATTTCAGAATTTGATGTATATCTGTCGGCTTCGTTATCCGATTCATCGCCGGCTTCATTGATCGAGGCGATGGCGGCCGGGTTGTATCCGATTGTCGGTGATATTCCCGGAGTTCGCGAATGGATGGATAGTAGCAATGGCGCTCTTTTTGATCTGAGAGACACCGAATCATTAAAGAAGACTTTCGAAAGTATTCTGGAGAAACCGTCCGATTTGGCCGAGATCTTGAAACGAAATTATATTAAGGCAGAGGAAAACGGGAAGTTTTCCAAAAATATTGAAGAGACAGTTGCCCTGATGCAAAAGATGATAAAAGATGCAGGCAAAAAATAATAAAACGATATTGCTGATAGCCTATTATTTCCCCCCAATTGGAATGGGGGGAGTTGGGCGACCGTACGCCCTTTTTTGTTACCTGCCCGACTATGGTTATAATGTGATTGTACTTACTATAAAAGATATTCTATATCCTCGACATGATTATACATTGTTAAATGAAGATGATGAGAAGATGATACATCGTTGTGGATCATTTGATCCGGCCCGGATTTTATATTTGATGGGGAAAAGAAAACAGGGGCAAGCCGGGTATCCAAACATGAGCAGAAAATTACCGCTTTATTTTCCCGATTTGAAACGCGGCTGGACATTTTTTGCAAAAAGAAAACTTAAAGATCTAATTCGAAGAAACAATATTTCGGCTGTCGTAACGACAGCGCCACCGCCATCGGTGCATCTTTTGGGTTTAACATTAAAGAAAATATCGCAAATTCCCTGGGTGGCCGATATTAGAGATTATTGGTTTTCACTACCGATTGAGAAAGTTTATCCTGATGGCTTGATGAAAAACTATTCGCTACGGCTTAAGGACAAAATTCAAAAGCAGGCCGATGAGATTATATCGGTAAATAATGATATTAAAAAGTATTACGACCGGGGTGAAGTGATAATGAACGGCGCCGACCGGTCGGTTTTGGAACAGTGGCAGAAGCCATGTGAAGTCGTCAAAGACAAACTTACTGTCGGATTATTGGGCACTTTTAATTATCTAATTCCTGTCGAACCGCTGTTTGAGTCGATCAGAAATATTATTGACAGTAATAAAATTCTGGAAACAAAAATTCAAATTATTCATGCAGGATTTGTTGACGCCGAATTTGATAAACTGATTGATAAATATATGCTTAATAATATTGTTTTTAAAAGAGGTTATCTGGAACGATCCGGGGCTATTGAGGCTCTGTTACCCTGTGATATTTTATATATAAGCGTAAGCAAATTCGACGAATATAATATCCTGCCGGGGCGAATCTTTGATTATCTGGTGTCCGGTAGACCTGTTTTGGGCGTGGTGCCGGAAAATTCCGATATTGCGACTCTGCTTGATGAATATCCGTATGGAACATCTATAACCGACTATGATATTAAAAATATTGTCGCTTACCTGAGGACAGCTTTTAACATGAAGATTAATAATATTCTGCCGACTCAGAGTTTTGAATATGCGGCTGAAAAGTTTACCATGTCCGCTCTGGCAGAAAAGTATGCGACAGTACTTAATCGATTGCTGGAATGAAAAATAAAAAATATATATCGGTGGTCGTCATAAGCTTTAATGGGATGGAGTTTATAGAAGATTGTCTGACCACGGCACAAACGTCCCTTGATAATGTTGATTTGCAAATTTTGGTTATTGACAATGGTTCAACCGACGGTACCGTTGAGTTTATAGAAAATAAATTTCCCAATATTCAACTTATAAAAAATAATGAGAATCTTGGATTTGCTAGGGCTGTTAATCAGGGGTTTGAAAAAGCACTGGGGGAATATATACTTATATTGAATCAGGATACAAGAATACGGGACAATGCTATTGTTAAATTGGCCGACCGAATGAAGACCGATTCCAATATTGGTACAATCGGTCCAAAATTTATCGGTTTTGACGGGCAGCTTCAGAAAGCGTGCCGCGCCTTTCCGAAGTATCGAGATTTGATATTTACCTTTTTGGGATTGTCAAGACTGTTTCCTAAATCAAAATGTTTTTCTTCATGGAAGATGGGCTGGTTTGATCATTTGAATGAATCGGAAGTTGATCAGCCGATGGGTGCGGCCCTGATGGTTAACAGAGTCGTACTGGATAAAATCGGCGGATTTGATGAACGGTTCCGGATATTTTTTAACGATGTCGATTTCTGCCGCCGGGTAAGAAAAGCCGGATATATAAATCTGTACTATCCCTCGGCTGTTATCGAGCATTATTACGGCGGGACCATCAGGAAAATAAAGCCGCAAATGGTTTTGGAATGGCATCGTGCCATCGCCGAATATTTTATTAAATACAGTCGGAGTCGACCGAGTAAAATTATTGCCTTATTTTGGAAGATATTTTTGATACTGCTTTCTTATCCGCGGGCGTTATATTATAAAATAGTCAGATCGTAGCGGATGATATTTTCGCTATTTAATCAAAGCCATCTTTTTAGTTTCGATAAACCCATCGGTTCTGAGGCGATAAAGGTAAATGCCGGACGATAGCGGTTGATTATTATAATCGGTACCGTTCCAGGTAAAAGAGTATATACCAGCGGACTGATATCCGAAGTTGTGAGTATTAACCAGTTGGCCAAGAATATTAAAAAATTCCAAAATTACATCATCCGATTTTGGAAGGCTGTACCTGATCGTGGTGGCGGGATTAAATGGATTCGGGAAATTCTGCTCCAGACTATATTCTTCCGGAAGCTGCGAGTCGGTGTCTTCCTCGCTGTCGAGTGTTATGGTCGGGGAGTAAACTGTTCTAAATATAGTGCAACTGTCTTTATACGCGGTCAGGTAATAATCACTTCCATATATAAGGTTAATGGGCGATTCGAAGCGGCCGTTTTCATCAGTTAATCCCTCCTCCAGTATCTCACCATCCAGAGTTATTACGACCGTTACCTCCGGGATCGGTGTATTGTTTATGGAGGCCAAAAATGACGCCTCGCCTTTGGTGGCTGAAATGTCAAGACTAAGTTTTAACGGTTTTGTCTGGTAGAATTCAACTGTCGGGTCACCAAAGAAATTCTGTCCGTAAATCAAGTCGCGGTAATAGGGGTAATCGAGCCATGAGTAGTACATCGCTTTGACCGGATTGCCGTCGGCATCACCGTAAAGATGTTTCGTGAAAGATGTTTCCAGATAATAGCTGGAGTATACCCAACCCCAGCGGGAATAAGCAACCATCCCGATGGCGCCGGCGTTTTCGGCGGCAATGGCGGTTTCGACAAATGACCAGTCATCGGGCAAATTGTCGGTACTGTCCAGATCATAGCCGCCCACCTGACAGGAAAGCGAATAGTACAGCGAGACCTTGCCGTTTGGTTCCAGATCAAGCAGGCTTCCGTGACCGTTTGTTTGAGGTGACGAAAGAATCAATGAGGCCGGGTAGCCGTCATAACCTGAGGCCTTTACCCTGAAACCGTCTCTGCGGCCGTGCGCCAGAATATGTATCAAACCAAATCCTTCGGATATTTTGGTGATACCGGCGGCGCCATTGGGATTGGTCGGGTTGGGGTCATACCCATCCGGCATTTCAATGGTCTGCGACGTATCGGTATATACGTTATCGGGGAGTTCATTGGCAATATATCCATGCTGGCCCATGGCCGGATAATCGCGCATCTGATCGGAACTGAAAATCAAGGTTCCTTCGAGATAATCAAAATCGCCATAGCCGGGATTGGTCTGGTACAGAATAAGTTTGGAAATATAAATTTCTATTGAGGCTGTTGTCATAACCGGCAACCTTCCGACCATAAGTTCAGGAATGATATCCGGAGCATCGTGCGTTGGCTCACCCCAGATACCGTCGCCGTCCAAATCCCAGTCGCCGTCAAGATCGGCGTAATAAAGATCGGACGGCATCAGATTGTATGGATTCGACGGCGGTGTACTGGTATCGTAGTAATATAAATACCTGACCGGGACTACGGCATCATTGCCGCCCAGTAAAACATATTCGCCGCCATTATTGTAAAAATCTATCAGGTAATTACGAATTTGCTCAATCTCATCCATACCGCTATAATTGGCATATATTGAATCGATTGGTTTTATAATTGTGGGTATACCGGTGGCATTTTTAAAATCGACAAGTTCCTCAAAGGCGGGGGCCAGGTCGGTCGATGTAATAATGACATACTTTGGGACTATCTCGGTACTGTTGGATGAGCCCACCTTATTCGAAAAAGTATTTGCTGAACGTGATGCATAATTATCAAGAGTCGAATGAATATTATTGCCATTATAAGTTTCGACTAACGGTGCATTTGTACTAATAGCTACCCTGGTATTTAATATAAGATTTTTATCTTTATCAATTGTAACCGGTAGAATTGAAATGGCGATTATTGAAAAGCCGCCCTTGCTTATAATCTGTTTGTCATATATCACATTTTCAAAATTCGTTATAGCATGCAACGGTGATAGTTTTTGCCTGTCCTCGAGGGCGGTGATTAGGCCGCTGAATTTTAATCTGTTTTCCGGTACGATTCCTATTTTTAATTGATAAACTTTTTCAACCGTAACGACAATATCAGAAATGTCGGATGATGAATTTATGTAAACCGTTCTTATCGGCAGTGATAATTCGGGATTGACAGTTATTGTCTGCGTTGAGGGATAAATATAATTGTGGTTTGCACTTGTTTGAATCAGGGAGTCGGGGGAGAAAGTCAATTCAATAGTATCAGCTTTTGCCGATAATCCACCCAGAATACAAAAAACAAAGAATAAAGTCATCAGCCTCAGTTTCACAAGAATCCTCCTGTTTCATTTTGCGCCAATTTGAGATATTGCAAGTGGTCTGCCCTCTGGGGCGGACGGGTAATTATTTTGGAAAATCGGTGTAACTGATTGTCCTGCAGTTTATATCAGAATGGATAAAAAATGAAGCCGGATATTATTGATGCTCGGATACAAAAAATATATTGTTGTCGTCCCATACTTTATGGAAATCGCATAAACTTCTTCTAAATAAATTTAATGATAACCATTGTCAGGAACTTTAAATAAGTAAAGGTATTAGAAGTTTGACGTAAATTATTTTTCCTTAGTAATTGTAAATAAATAGGTTACGGCCATTAAAAAATATGTTTTTTTCCTTGACATTATTTGGATTTTTTAACTTAATGGGGGAGAAAATTGGAATAAAGTGGTGTAAAGTGGAGGACACCCATGGAAGGCTTCTATGGCCAGTTCACAGTTTTGATGGATAAAAAGGGGCGAATCTCTCTTCCTTCGAAACTGAGGCCATCAGATAAAAAATCCAAACAGGACAATGTGTTTATTCTTACCAAAGGATTGGATGGATGTCTTGCTCTTTACCCGGGAAGCGAATGGCAACAAATTCAACAACGCCTGAGTTCCTTAAATTTCACTCAGAAAGATTTCAGATATTTCAGCCGTTTGCTTCATTCCGTAGCTGTCAACATTAACCTTGACCGTCAGGGCCGTTTACTTATCCCCTCACATCTTCAGCAGGATGCCGGAATAGCCAAGGAAGTTTTGGTTATTGGAGTTTATCGATGGATCGAGTTCTGGAACCCCGAAGCGTACCGTCAATATCTTAGCCAGTATGGTCAAAGCTACGAAGAGGTAGCGGAAAAATTATTTGATCTCAACCGAGGGCAAGAGGAGTAGCCTATATCATCAGCCGGTTATGCCGAAAGAGGTACGGTTTTACCTGATTACTCGCCGTGACGGAACCTATCTCGACATGACCTGTGGTGGTGGCGGGCATTTAAAAATTCTCTCAGAAAGTCTTTCCAAAAAGGCTGTTCTCGTTGGTTTCGATCGTGATAAGGAAGCGGTTTTAGTTGCTCGTAAAAATCTGAAGGGTGTTCCGCAGGTGACAAAGATAATAAACAGCAGATTCAGCGAGATAGACAGAGTGGCCAGAGATATCAATTTGAGCAAAGTTGATGGCATATTCTTTGATCTGGGAGTTTCGTCGCATCAAATTGACTCATCCCAACGAGGATTTTCTTTTATGCAGAACGGTCCGCTTGATATGCGGATGAATTTGAGTGATAAACTAACCGCCGAGACGGTCGTTAATGATTATCCAACTGATAAGTTACTTGAGATATTTCGCAAGTATGGCGAGGAGAAAAAAGCACGACGGATTGTTTTGGTCATTGATAAACAGAGGCAAAAGGAAAAAATAGATACCACTAAGAAATTACAGGCGGTTTTAAAATCTGCAATATCCGGTAAGAATTTGAATAGCACTCTTGCGCGCCTTTTTCAGGCTATCAGAATAGAGGTTAACGGCGAGCTGGATGAATTGACGAAGACCCTGCCCAGGGCGTTTGATTTGCTTGCTCCCGATGGGCGCTTTGTTTGTTTGTCTTATCATTCGCTGGAAGATAGAATTGTAAAACGGTTTCTTCGTGAACGGGCCAAAGGATGCATATGTCCGGATAATTTCCCGGTGTGTGCTTGCGGCAAAAAACCGGAGGCAAAAATTTTAACAAAAAAAGTTGTCCGACCAAAAAAAGAAGAGGTTGAGGCTAACAGCCGGGCCCGGTCGGCTCGGTTACGGGCGGCTCAGAAATTAATTTAAAAATATGAAAACCTCAGATAGCAAATATCGGCCAAGGCGGCGAACCGGACCTCGGAGGAAAAAATCGATTTTTTCATCGGGTTCATTTATTACGACGCTGGTAGTAGCGGCTCTGGTTTTATTTGCCTGTACTCATATCTGGCAGAATGTTTACTTCCTGAATCTGTCAACCGAGGTGAGCGCCCTGAAAAAAGAAAATAATCTAATAACAGATTTGATAAAGAAAAATCAGGTTGAGATAAATGATCTTTGCCGTCACTCAAGGATTGAGCAGTTGGCTCTGGATAAATTTAAGCTGCGGCAGACCGCTTCGGAAAATATGTTTACGCTTGTTTCAAAACGGAAGTTTTCCGAAACCAATCGATTTGCCGATTTGTTAGGCTCATTTAAAAAGGTGGCCGATCATTTTCCTGTGATTACAGAAAGCAAGGCCGAAACCAAAGAAATATTTGAATTCGATGAAGAGTAAGTTTAGCAAAGCTCGATTGATTCTATTATATGTTGTTATAACGGCTACCTGGATTATTCTGCTGGCTCGGCTGGGGACCATTCAGGTGGTGCATGGTTCTGAGTATGGTGAAAAAGCAAGGGCACAATCATCCGGTAAAACAAAAATCCAGGCCGAGCGGGGAGTAATATATGATCGGACCGGGCGGGAAGTCGCTATCAATGTAGTTGGCAATTCGCTTTCGGCCTACCCGCGGAACAAATCGGAAATAAACGAAATTTATCATTATCTCGATCGAATAAATAAATGGAAATCAGGCACCAGTCGGAAAAAATACCGACTAACACCGGAAAGATTCAAATGGATTAAAAGAAATTTGTCTGATAATCTGGCCCGTCAAATTGCACGCGATTCTGTTCCCGGGTTGTACTTACGAAAAGGGCTAAAAAGAAATTATCCGTTTGATGAGGTGGGGCGTCAGATTCTTGGTAATACCGATATTGATTATCGAGGATTATCAGGCTTTGAGTATAATCATGATTCTTTATTGGCCGGTTTACCCGGCCTGATAGATTTTCTTCGAGATGGAAAAAATAATACGTATAATCTCAGAGAAGTGCCACTGGTGAAACCGGTAAACGGCAAGTCGATAGTTCTTACGCTCGATTGGTATTTTCAGGAGATTGTCGAAGACGAATTAAAATCGGCGGTGAAGGAGTATAACGCTTTATCTGGAACAGCAATATTCCTGGATTGCAATACGGGGGAAATTCTGGCCGCAGCCGATTATGTTGATAATTCGTCGTCAAGTGTTCTCAAGCTTCGAGCCGTCAGCGATTGTTTTGAACCGGGTTCGGTTTTGAAAATTGTAACTGTGGCAGCCCTGCTCGATGAAAATCTGGTTGATCTTGAAGAAAAAATATACTGCGAAAATGGTTTATGGAAATGCGGGCGGCGACGTTTACGCGATGATAAAAAGTATGATACTTTAACCATTCAGCAGATAATGGAACTTTCGAGTAATATCGGCATCGGGAAACTGGCCCAGCGTCTGGGTGGCGAAAAATTAAAAGAAGCTTTTTATAAATTTGGCTTTGGTCAAAGGTTGCGCGTTGATCTGCCGGGCGAGACCCCCGGTGCTATCGGAGAACCGGGTGTGTGGTCGGAATATAATATAGCGGCTTTGGCAATGGGGCACGCGATTTCGGCAACACCATTGCAACTGGTAGCGGCCCTGGGCGCCGTAGCTAATGGTGGCGAGCTGTACCGGCCCCACGTAATCAAAGGTATTATCGACTCTGATAATCGATCTATCAAATATACGGATAATGAATTCATTGGCCGGATTATGAAAGAAGACAACGCCGTGATACTCAGGTCATTTTTAAATGGTGTTGTCGAGAGAGGGACGGCGACACCGGTGCAATCCGGTATTATCTCGATTGCCGGTAAGACCGGTACAGCAGAAATTTCTGATCCGGAAAATGGTGGTTATAAGAAAAACAAGTTTAATGCTTCGTTTCTTGGGTGTTTCCCGGCAGAGAAGCCGCGGATTGCGGGTATTGTTGTTTTGCATCAACCGGAACCGGTGCACTACGGTGGTTATACTGCCGGACCGGCCTTCAAAAGAATGGCCGAACGGTACACCATTGCCAATAGTGATATGCTGAAGCCATGTACTCGGCTGAGGGCAAATGGCGATGAAGGCGAGATGATTGAGGTAACCGATTTTGTCGGGCGTGATTACGATTTTGCCTTAACGATGGCCCAGAGGGATGGATTGACACTAAAAACAAACAGAGAAAGCGGTTTGGTTATCTGGCAGTACCCGCCGGCCAATCGCAATATCCCTGGTGCCGAGAAAGTGGCCGTGCTGGTGGAAAGCAGTGAAGATGATAATATCGTCATGGCTGATCTGGTTGGATTGAATATGCGGACCGCTCTGGCGGTGCTGAATTATCAGGGATTAGATTTTGAGCTTGAGGGTTGTGGAGTAGTCAAAAAACAATTCCCAAAAGTGGGAGCGAGAATAAGTAAGACGACAAAATGTCGAGTGGTTTGCGGCAATGGATAAATAGATATAATGAAACTAAAAAACTTAATAAAACCATTGGCGGATGCAAAACTTGTAGGGAAAGGCAGTATTGATATCAGCGGCCTCGAGTACGACTCCCGCCGTATAAAACCGGGAATGCTGTTTGCCGCTATAACCGGATATCGTTTGGATGGTAAAAAATTCATAGACGATGCCATACAAAACGGAGCGGCGGCAATTTTGAGCGATGGCGAGATTGAATGCGATCTTCCTGTCGTTGTGGTTCCCTCGGTTAGAAAAGCCCTGGCTGATATGGCTGCCTGTTTCTACGACTATCCCGGGCGAAAGCTAAAAGTGATCGGTGTTACCGGCACCAATGGAAAGAGCACTACGGTGATTCTGATAAGAAAGATTTTGGAATTTGCCGGATTTAAAACGGGGATGGTTAACTCCCTTGAATATGATACAACCATGGAGCAGTTTAAGGCCAAACGAACCACGCCAGATTCGATAGAGATGCAGTATTATCTTCATCAAATGGAAAAAGCAGGGTGCGAATATGCCGTTGTTGAGGTGTCGTCCCATGCGTTGGTGTTAAACCGGGTGGATAATATCGATTTTAAAATTGGTCTGTTTACAAATTTCAGTCGCGATCATCTTGATTTTCATAAGAGTATGGAAGAATATCTTGCCGCCAAAAAACTGCTTATGGGAAAAATTGTCGGGCTTGATAGTTATGTCGTTGTTAATCAGGACGTTCCCGAGTTTGTTTCGCTTGCTGACGACCACGATATCAATGCCATTTCATATTCGTCGGCCGGCAATGACGCCGATGTCAAAATTGAGGCGCCGAAACTGTCTCCGACAATGTCGCTTTTTAATTTGGTTACGCCGAATGAATCGTGCGAAGTATGGTTCAATCTGCCGGGACGGTACAATTTGGCCAACGCCGCCTGCGCGGCCTCAGCCGGAGTTGCCCTCAAAATGGACATTGATATAATAAAAAAGGGACTGGAGTCGACCAAACCGGTTCCCGGCCGATATCAGCCGGTAATTATGGGACAACCATATTCAGTGGTAATCGATTACGCCCATACACCCGATGCCCTGGAAAGATTATGTCTGTCGGCGCGGGAGATAACCAAAGGCAAGATATTGACTCTGTTTGGGTGCGGTGGTGATCGGGACTGCGGCAAACGTCCGCTAATGGCCGAAGCAGCGTCGCGTAATTCTGATTTTGTAATATTGACATCAGATAATCCGCGCACCGAAGATCCTGAAAAGATATTTGAAGAAACCTTACCCGGAATGGTAGGGGATAATTACGGAGTTATCTCAGATCGACGAGAGGCAATCAGAGCCATTATCGGGAAGGCGGAAAAAAATGATACGGTTCTCATTGCCGGGAAGGGGGCCGAAGATTATCAGGAGATAGGTACAACCAGGTATCCGTTTGATGATAAAATGGAAATAGAAAACGCTTTGGAGGCGTTTGGATTTAAACAGGTGAAAGCCGGGTGATAAGTAGGGATTTTAACACTCTTGCCCTGGAGGTTAATGGCAAGTTGCTAAACATGGAGTTTGCAACAGCAGTTTTTAACGGTGTCGCGATCGACAGCCGGGTTGTTCGAGGGGAACAACTGTTTATCGCTATTGAGGGGGAAAATGATAATGGCCATCGCTACCTTGGTGATGCCGTATCAAAAAACTGCGCTGGATTGTTGGTGAATATCAATTTCACCGGGATAAATGATTTTAAAAACAGGGTACCGATGGTTGCGGTGGATGATACTCATCGGGCGATGATTACTCTGGCTCAAAATTATAGGAATGAGTCAGATACGAAATTGATTGCCGTAACCGGTTCCAATGGTAAGACTACCACCAAAGAGATGATTTACTCGTTTATCCGAAACAAAACAAACAAAACCTACCGTTCACCCGGCAATTTTAATAATTTATTTGGCCTGCCTCTGTCAATTTTTGAAATGCCTTCAGATACCGAGTATGCCGTTTTTGAACTGGGTATATCAGTTAAAGGGGAGATGCGACAACTGGCCAAGATTGCGCAACCGGATGTTGTGCTGATAACCAATATCGGCCCGACTCATCTGGAGACTCTGGGAAGTGTTGAAAATGTGGCCGAGGAAAAATTTAGCCTGGTCGATTATATCGATTCCAAAAAGGTTGTTATTCTCAATGCCGATGATCCAATTTTGATGCAGATTTCCGCCAAAAGAAAAAGAGATTTTGTAACATACGGTTTTGGCTCGTCCGCTGATTATAGGGCCGAAAAGGCAGGAATATCTGCCTCCGGTTTTCCGCAAATGAAGATTGATGGAAAAAAAGTAGAGATTAGACTTTTTGGTGAACATCAGGTGTATAATATTTTGGCCGCTTATGCTACCTGTCGGGCGATTGGTTTGGATATAACGTCTGATGATTTGGAGTCATTACAGTACAGCTTCAGTCAATATCGCGGCGAGATTGAAAAAATTTCCGGATTGACCGTTGTTGCCGACTGCTATAATGCCAACCCGATCTCGATGGAATCGGGCTTGCACTCATTCAGAAATTTCCTCGATTTGCCCGAAATAAGGAATCGCGCAGGTATCGTTATTGTCGGTGATATGCTGGAGTTGGGTGAAAAATCAATTATGTACCATCGGCGGATCGGGAAGCTTATAGCCGAACTGAAATTTGAAAATGTAATAGCGGTTGGTCCATTATCGAGTGAAATATTCGATTCGGCCAAAAAGGCCGGATTAAAAGATAGTAATATAAATTATTTTACCGATGTCAGAGAAGCGGGAGATTTTTTGATAGGTAATTTGCCAAGAGGGGGGATTATTTATCTTAAAGCCTCCCGCGGCATCGGTCTGGAAAAACTTATCACCTTATTAAAAGGATCCGCCTTCCGGGATAATTAATATGTTTTATCATCTGTTTACACATTTAGTTGATTATATTTCCGGTTTCAATCTCTTTCGGTATATTACCTTTCGTGCCGCCGCGGCAACTATTACGGCCATTCTGATTTCGATTATTCTCGGGCCGCTATTTATCAAACTGCTGAAAAAATACCAGGTGAAGGAAAAAATTCGAAGCGAGGGTCCGCCGAGTCATCTTAGTAAAGAGGGGACACCGACGATGGGCGGCGTGATTGTTTTGTTTGCCATTATTGTCCCGACACTTTTATGGGCCGATCTGACCAATTTTTACATTCTGATGATTTTGATGGTAACTGTCTGGCTGGGCTTGATAGGCTTTATGGATGATTATCTCAAAGCGATTAAGAATCAAACCAAAGGGATGGTGGCGCGGAAGAAGCTTATCGGTCAACTTATACTCGGTCTGATTTTTGGTCTGCTGCTTAGTTTGGCTCCGCCGAATTCAAGTTTTGACGGTACCACCGGGATTCCGTTTTTCAAAAACTACATGTTGGTGCTGGGCGTATTTTATATCCCGTTTATTATTGTTGTTATCACCGGGTCGTCTAACGCCATTAACCTGACCGATGGTTGTGATGGCCTGGCGATTGGCCTGTGCGGTCTTTGTTTTATGGCTTTTGCCGGAATCGCCTATGTTAGCGGCCGTATCGATTTTTCAAACTACCTGCAGATTGAATATATCCCCGGAGCCGGGGAGATGTCCATCTATTGCGGGGCGACTATTGGTGCAGCACTTGGTTTTCTCTGGTTTAATTCGCACCCGGCCGAGGTATTTATGGGTGACACCGGTTCCCTGGCTCTGGGCGGAGCATTAGGTGCAATTGCAATTTTGCTGAAAAAAGAACTCCTGCTGGTGATAGTCGGCGGAGTTTTTGTAATAGAAGTTTTGTCGGTGATAATACAGGTGCTGTCGTACAAATATCGCGGCGGCAAGAGAGTTTTCAAGATGGCACCAATCCATCATCATTTTGAACTGAGCGGCTGGCCGGAGTCGAAGGTAGTCGTCAGGTTCTGGATTGTTGGCGCTCTGTTTGCGTTGCTGATGTTGGCAACATTGAAGGTACGATGACAATAAAAGAGAGAGTAAAAAATCGCAAGGTAGGTATTATCGGAATGGCCCGTTCCGGTGTGGCGGCGGCATTATTAGTTAGTGATCAGGGCGGGACACCGTTTGTGTCTGATATCCGGAGCGAATCCGAGTTGACAGATATGCTAAAAATCCTGCAAAGCAATAATGTCGATTATGAAACTGACGGCCACACCGATAAGCTGCTGGAATCTGATTTTGTTATTTTATCGCCCGGTGTACCGTCAACAATTGAAATTGTTCAAAAGATTATGAAAGAGGGAATACCGATATTCTCGGAGATTGAATTATCCTCATGGTTTTGTTTGGGGAAGATGGTGGCCATAACCGGCTCCAACGGAAAAACAACGACGACAACATTAATCGGTGAAATCCTTAAAAATGCCGGATTAAAAGTAGAGGTGTGCGGCAATATCGGACGGCCGTTTGCCGAAGCAGTTAAGCATATCCCAAAAGACGGGTATGCCGTGGTCGAGATATCCAGCTTTCAGCTTGAGTTGATTGAAGAGTTTGCACCGCATATAGCCTTAATTTTAAATTTGACACCCGATCATCTTGATAGATATGATAGTTTTGAGTCTTACAAAAAAGCCAAGTACCAGATCGCCGTAAATCAGAAATCATCTGATTACCTGATACTCAATGCCGAAGACAGAGTTATCGCCGCCGACAAAATACCAACTTCGGCTGAGAAAAAATATTTTTCCCATAACCGCATTTTGCCGACCGGGGTCTTTCAGAGGGGAGAGTCGCTGGTCGGCTTTGCGGAGGGAAAAGAGCAAAATATTATCGAAACGGCACAGATTAAAATTCCCGGACCGCACAATCTTCAAAATGCCGCAGCCGCTTCGCTGGCGGCTCTATTGCTTAACATAAAGCCGGAGATTATAGCCGATACTTTGCGAGCATTTCCGGGGGTGGAACACCGTCTGGAAAATGTTGGCTCGGTGGCCGGCATTAATTTTGTGAATGATTCTAAAGCGACCAATGTGGACTCGGTCTGCTATGCCCTAAGATCGCTTGGGACGTCGATTCATCTGATTGCCGGGGGGCGAGATAAAGGGGGAGATTTTCGCCCGATTATCAAGTACGGGAAAAACAGTATCAAAAATATTGTACTTATCGGTGAAGCGCGGGAGAAAATATTTGCTCAGTTGGGAAAATCTTTTGCCGTACAGTTTGCCGACAGTATGGAGGAGGCGGTGCAAGAATTATTTGAGTTAGCCTCACCCGGAGAAACGATTTTGTTGTCACCTGCCTGCGCCAGTTTTGATATGTATGATAATTTTGAACACAGGGGTCAGGTGTTTAAAGAAGCGGTTGCCGCTTTGAATAATAATAATGAATTAAATAAAACGGTAAAGTCAAAGTAGTAAAAAGTTTTGGATAGGAAATTATTATATAGTGCCGGGGCGTTGGTCATTTTCGGGATGATTATGGTCTATTCATCCTCATCAGTAATGGCCGAAAGCCGTTTCGGAAGCAACCTGTTTTTTCTAAAAAAACAGATGCTCTGGTTTTTGGTTGGATCGCTGGCCGGATATTTAATGTACAAAATTGATTTGAAAAAATTATCCGCATATTCGGTACCTTTGCTGTTTTTGACATTAATCCTTTTAGCGATGGTTTTCCTGATGCCGGCCCGAAACGACTCGCATCGCTGGCTGTTTATCGGCCCGTTTAGCATTCAACCCTCGGAGATATTTAAACTGGTAGTAATAATGTACCTGGCGTTTTCGTTGTCTCAAAAAAAACGAGATATTACACAATGGAAACAGTTTTTGTATCCGTATGGACCGTTTATTGCGCTCGGTTTGATATTAATTATTCTCGAACCGGGATTGGGTTCGGCCATTACCATTTCTCTGACCATTTTAATAATTTTCTTTTTGGCCGGTGTGAGATTGTTTCATCTGGCCGCATTTATACTTCCGATGACATCGGTGGCGGCCTTTATGGTTTTTGTTTTGGGTTATAAAAGCGCCCGGGTGTACGATTATCTGGCTTCAATAAAATCGCCGCTGTTGGGAAGTTACCAGGTGAAGCAAGCAGTGTTGACTCTTGGTGCCGGAGGATTGTTCGGTTCCGGATTGGGTAACGGCCGGCAGAAGTTATTTTTCCTTCCCTATCCGCATACCGATTTTATTTTTGCCTCTATTGGCGAAGAGGTTGGTTTTATCGGATTGATGGGAGTATTAATTCTTTTCTACATAATAATCTGGCGCGGAATAAAGATCGCTCGTTACCAGCCTGACCGGTTTGGGTATCTTCTGGCGATGGGGGTAACGGTCTCGATATTTGTTTCGGTCGTGGTAAATGTCTGCGTGGTTACGGCTCTTTTACCGACAACCGGAATTCCTCTGCCATTGCTATCGTATGGCGGGACATCGCTGATTGTATCAATATGTTCTATTGCCATACTGCTTAATCTTTCAAAGCGAAAAGGGATGGTCGTCCGATGAATAAACTCAGGATTATATTCGCCGGCGGCGGTACGGGGGGGCATCTTTTCCCGGCTATCACCATTGCCAATCGGCTGAAAAAACGGGTGGAGCCGGATACCCGGGCGGAGTTTCTATTTGTCGGAACTAAGAGAGGCTTGGAATACAGAATGCGGAATAATTTAGGATATCCTCTTGAATTAATCAATGCCCGCGGATTACAGCGCTCATTGACGCTGACCAATCTGCTGTTTCCAATTGTATTGATAGGCTCGATTTTAAAATCGATTCTGATACTCTCCCGCTTTAAACCTGATGTAGTTATCGGGACCGGCGGATATGTCATGGCTCCGGTTATTCTGGCGGCGGTGCTGCTCGGTAAGGCGCGAGTTATTCAGGAACAGAATTCATACCCGGGACTGGCAACACGAAAACTGGCCGGAATGGTAGACAAACTGTTTCTCGGGTTTGGCTCGGCTTCACGTTATTTCAAAAAAGGTTGTAATCTGATTGAGACCGGTAATCCGGTTAAGGAAATTATTGGAAAGGCAAGCCGGCAGGAAGGAATTGATTTCTTCCGGCTGGATGAAAATAAAAAGACGATACTAATCCTCGGCGGCAGTCAGGGCGCATCAAAGATAAACAGCAATATTAAAGACGACCTGGAAAAACTGCCGGATGATTTTCAGCTAATATGGCAAACGGGAGAAAGGGACTACAAGGAAGTTGCCGCATATGCGGGCGGCAAGGTCTCTGGCCGCGCCCTTTTCCCATTTTTAAGCAGAATGGAATTAGCCTATGCTGCCGCCGATTTGGTTATTGCCCGCGCCGGTGCCTTGACACTGGCCGAAATTGCGGTTTGTAAACTTCCGGCGATATTAATACCCTATCCATTCGCTACCGGCAATCATCAGATGATTAACGCCCGCGCCCACTCCGAAAACGGTTCGGCGATAATAATAGAAGATAAACAACTTGAAATCGCTGGTTTGCTTGAAAAGGCGGTAGGGCTGTATGAATCGGGGCAGATGGATAAAATGTCCAAAGCGGCCTCGTCTCGCTCGGAGAACAGTACTCAATCGGCGGTCGATAAAATAGTCGATGAAATCCTGGGGCTGATAAAATTTGAAAAAGGAGAAACAGTTGCAAAACATCATGGAGATTCAAACCAGGTTTAAAAGCAGAAAAATGATATTTGGAAAAATAAAAGAGCTGTTTTTTGTAGGAATTGGCGGCGCCGGTATGTCGGGTATAGCTGAAATACTTTTTAATCTCGGCTTTAAAATATCCGGCTCTGACCTGTATGTCACCGATGTTACCGAGCGTCTCGAAGGTATCGGTATTCCTGTATTTAATCAGCATGCGCCGGATAATATCGGAACGGCTAATGCGGTAGTGATATCATCGGCCGTTGGTGAAGATAATCCTGAAGTTATTGAAGCCAAAAGACGGGGTATAGCGGTTATCAAACGGGCTGAGATGCTTGGCGAATTGATGCGTCTTAAATATTCGATTGGTATTGCGGGGACGCATGGTAAAACAACGGTAACATCGATGATTGGCAAAATCATGTCAGATGCCGAACTTGATCCGACCGTTATTGTCGGAGGGATTGTCAGCGGTAAGAAAACCGGCGCTTTATTGGGTAATGGCGAATATCTGGTAGCCGAAGCCGATGAGTACGATCGTTCCTTTCTGGCCATGTATCCTTCGATGGCGGTAATTACCAATATCGAACCGGAGCATCTTGATTGTTATGATGGCCAGGAAGATTTGGAAAACTGTTTTGTGACTTATATGAATCGCGTGCCGTTTTACGGATTGGTTATTTATCCAATCGACGACCCGATTATGGCCAGACTTCATCCCCGGATTACAAGGGCCTCGGTTAGTTATGGGTTTGGGGCCGGGGCCGATTATCAGGCGACAGATGTGGAACTAAAAGAAGGTGGTTCTAAATTTACGATGTTTCAAAGAGACCAATTGCTGGACGATGTCAATTTAAACGTTCCGGGGCGTCACAACATCAGTAACGCTCTGGCCGCTATTGCCTCAACTATGGAGCTTGAGGTGCCCTTTGAAATAGCGGCGGAGGCGCTCGGAAAATTCGTCGGTGTTAAAAGACGATTCGAGATCAAGGGAATTGTCAATGATATAATGGTGGTCGATGATTACGCTCATCATCCAACCGAAATCGAAGCCACTCTTGAGACCGCCAAGTCATTCAATCGGCGTGTGATCGTCATTTATCAACCGCATCTGTTTACACGGACCGAACGATTTTATAAAGAGTTTGCCAGGGCTCTTCGATTGGCTGATATCGCTTTTCTCGTCGATATTTATCCGGCTCGGGAAAAGCCGATTGTGGGTGTAACCTCAGGTATAATTGAAAAAAATGCGCGTGAAAAAGGATACAATAATATCAGATATATCGGGGCCAAAGAAAACTGTATGGAAAAGATTGTCAAAATTTCCCAGGCCGGAGATATGATAATTACTATGGGCGCCGGAACAATTACTATGATGGCTCCGGCTCTGCTTGAAAGGTTGTCAAAATAATGATATTGAGGATTCGTCGAAAATACAAATTGCTCCTACTGGCAACAATTCTCTTGCTGGCGGCGGTGATTTTTATCAGAATATCAGACGCTTTTATCTTAAAAGAAATAAGTGCCGTTCCAGAAGGAATTATCAGTGAATCGGATTTGTTAGCCGCTCCTCTTGGAAAAAATATATTTAATTTTTCCTGCATAAAATTTATCGACAGCATTATCACCAACAAAAAAGTAATAAAGGCCGATCTCAACTTCGGTTTTCCAGATAAGTTGGAGATTGTACTAAATGATATAAAGCCGCTGGCCCTGGTCAGGTCGAATGGGAGTTACTTTGTGCTTGATGAGCACGGGTATCTAACCGGGTTTGATAATCGGCCGACTTCGTTTAATTTTCCAATAATTACCGGAGCCAAAAACTGTCGTGCGTTTGCACCGGCAACAGATGATAGATTGTACCTTCTAGCCGAGCAGTTAAGGTTACTTTGCAGCGAAGATAATGATTTTTATCTGGCGATTTCTTCGATAGATATATCGTCTCCAGAAAACACCGTCATTAATATGGATGGCCTGAAACCAGCTCTTAAAATGTATGCCGGGGACTTTTTTAGAAATATGGAGTACTTAAGAACATTTTTATTGGAATTTAATCCCGACATAAGTCAGACCGAAATTTTGGATCTGCGTCTGACCGGTCAGGTAATAGCGGTAGAAAAATGAAGACAGAAACACGATTAATAACCGGAATCGATATCGGGACAACCCGGGTCAGAACCATAATTGCCGAAAACGATGAGAAGGGTCTGCCGGTATTTCTTGGTCATGGATCGGCACCCGCCGAAGGTATGAAGCGCGGAGTTATTGTCAATATGGAAAAGGCGATTCAATCAATTTCGCAGTCGGTTGAGGATGCGGAACTTATGGCCGGCGTTCATATTGATTCGGCCGTGGTCAGTCTGGCCGGGGATCATATCAAATCGATAAACAGTCACGGTGTTATCGGTATTGCTCACTCGGAAAATGAGATTGGTAACCGGGATGTAAATAAGGTGATTGAGGCGGCCAGTGCGGTGGCCATCCCAACCGACCTGGAGATGATTCATGTTCTACCGCAGGAATACACCATCGATGAGCAAACCGGTATTAAAAATCCGATTGGAATGAGCGGTGTCAGGCTCGAAGTTGAAGTGCATATTGTGACGGCGGCGGTTACATCGGTAAAAAATATTTATCGTTCGCTGAAGCGTTGCGAGATAGAAGTGGAGCATCTGGTGATGCAATCGCTGGCCTCATCGTATGCCAATATCAGTTCCGAAGAAGAAGAGATGGGTGTGGTTCTGCTGGATATCGGCGGCGATCTGACCGATATCGCCATCTTTTTTGACGGCTCAATCCGGCATACCGGCGTCGTTCCGTTGGGCGGGAAAAATGTTACCAACGATATCACAATTGGTTTGCGGACAACCCTTGATCAGGCCGAGCAATTAAAAATGGCTTATGGATCGGCTTTAGCCTCAATGGTTGATCCGGATGAAATGATGGAAGTCGGCGGTGCGGCCGGACGGGGGCCGCGCAGTATATCGCGCAATGTTCTGGCTACAATTATTGAGCCGCGGATGGAAGAGATTCTTTCGCTGGCGGCGCGCGAAGTGAAAAAATCGAACCCGCCCGACTCGTTGACGGCCGGGGTCGTTTTGACCGGTGGCGGTACTATGCTGCCGGGTGTGGTTGATCTGGTCGAGCAAATTTTTGATATGCCGGCCAAAATTGGAATACCGACAGGAATTGACGGATTTCCTGATAGCCTGTCAATTTCCGAATACGCCACAGCTATTGGACTAATTAATTATAGCGTCAAGAATGATACCGATAGGAAATTGGCCAGAGGTAAATTGTCAAAAATGTTTAAGAAAATAGAAAATTGGTTTACAGATAATTTTTAATAAACATGGAGGAAAAACCGATGAGCAATGGACTGAAATTTAGCTTTACCGACGAGCAGGGCAATTTTGCCAGAATTAAAGTAGTCGGTGTGGGTGGTGCCGGCGGCAATGCCGTCAATCGGATGATTGAAGCCGGTCTGAGCGGTGTCGAATTTATTGCGGTTAATACCGATGCCCAGGTATTGGAACATAATCATGCCGGTAAAAAAGTACAAATAGGCAAAAGAGTGACCAAAGGACTTGGCGCCGGTGCCAATCCGGAAATCGGCCGTAAGGCGATTGAAGAAGACCGGGACGAAGTCGCCGAGGCTCTCAATGGGGCCGATATGGTGTTCATTACCGCTGGTATGGGCGGCGGAACCGGTACCGGGGCTGCTTCGATAATTGCCGATATCGCCCGTAAGCAGGGTGCTTTGTCAGTTGCCGTGGTTACCAAACCGTTTAAATTTGAGGGGCAGAAAAGAATCGGCAAAGCCGAGCTTGGTCTGGAGGAGTTAAAATCTTCGGCCAATACACTTATTTCAATTCCAAATGAACGGTTACTCAGTATTGTCGACAAATCGACCAAGCTGACCGAGGCCTTTGCCTTTGCAGATGAAATCCTGCACCAGGCAACTAAAGGTATTTCAGAATTAATTACTGTCCCGGGACTGATTAACTGCGATTTTGCCGACGTCAGAACGGTCATGCTCGAAGGCGGCGATGCTTTAATGGGAACCGGTTATGGGTCAGGCGAAGAGCGGGCCGAAAATGCCGCCAACCAAGCGATATCTTCGCCACTATTGGAAGAAATTTCTATTTCGGGTGCCAAAGGCGTTTTAATTAACGTTACCGGTGGAGAAGACATGACTCTCTTCGATGTCAATACTGCCACATCTATAGTCTATCAAGCGGCTGGCAACGATGCCAATATTATTTTCGGGGCGGTTATCGATCCGACTTTAGCCGATCAGATGAGAGTTACCGTGATTGCCACCGGATTTGGCGCTCCGGCGCAAGTTCAACCAGCAGAGCAAAAAGAGGAAGAATTTATTCCGGCCACTCCCGGAAAAGTTATGTCATTATTTCCGGAGCAGAAAGAGTATCCGGTCAGAACTGCTGTTGGTGGCAACGGACGGGGAAGAGCGCCGGTTTTTGAGGATGAAAACAGAAAAATTCCAGCCTATATAAGAAGGCTCGAAGATTAAATAAATTCTCTCGGTTCCTCCACGAAGAGGCCGTCGATTTATCGTTATGATAATCGGCGGTCTCAATATATCCAATATCGTGTGGGATTGATACCATAATAAATAATGGTGTCAGTCTCTGTCGCTTCCGTAACTCCTTGTGGTCTACCTGCTTGCCAATTGCTTTCAAATGGCACACCCTTTGCGAGACAAATTGCCGGGTCTTCATACAGAAGCAATTAGCAAAAGGAGGCTGATATGGGACTTGGATTCAAAAATAATATAATTGCTGTTAACCTGGCCAGAAATCTCAATCAGACATATTTTAATATTGGTAAGTCTATGGAGAAACTGGCATCGGGGTTGGCAATTAACAGCGCCGCCGATGATCCGGCCGGGCTGGTTATTTCAGAACAGATGCGAACCAGAATTGCCACTTTGAATCAGGAAATTGAAAATGTTTCGTATCAGATTAATAAATATCAGACAGCCGATTCAGCTCTTCTTCAGGAGAGGAGCAAACTGACCGAACTGCGAACATTGGCAGTGGCGGCGGCCAATGAGGGCAGTATTGACGAATCGGCGCGAGCGGCCTATCAGGCTGAGGCCGATAATATTGTCGTCAGCTTTAACTTGATTCGAGAATCTTCGGAGTTTGGAAGCCAGAAGCTTCTTGACGGTTCGGAAGGTTCTGTGGCCGATGTTAATGAATTAATATCTGTTGATTTGTCAGATACCGAGGCGGCCGAAGCGGCGATAAATCAGATTGATGATGAGATTTCGCAGCTTGATGCGCAGATTGCCGATGTCGGCGCCACCCAGAAAAATAGTCTGGAAAGCCGTCTGACAAATTTAAGAATTGAGTCACAGAATCTGACAGCGGCCGAATCTCAGATCAGGGATCTTGATTACGCCAAAGAATATACCAACTTTGTCAAGAATGAGATGCTGTTGAAATCAACCCTGTCACTTTTGGCTCATTCGACTATAACGTCCGGTTCGGTCCTGTCGCTTATAAGCGGCACGAGATAGTCTATTTTCTCCGTTAGAATTTAGAGGAGTCGCCGGAAATGCAACTCCTCTTTTAATTTTAAAAAAAAAGAAATATTAATCAAGCCAACTGCAATTAAGGCAGTCCATGTCTTTGTATATTGTATTGATAATACAGACTATATCCAGAATATTAATTCTACCATCGCCGTTAGTATCCCCGGTTATCATTGGCTCAGGAGGATACCCTTTTTTATAAATAAAATTAATTAAAAAGACTGCATCGAGAATACTTAATCTCTGATCGCCGTCAATATCACCGCAAAGGCATTGATTGACATGCAACGATCCGTCAGTTATTGAGATACTCCCGTTATGCCAAACACCGGTGCCGCCAAACTCGTCGGGACATTCCCATACTTCGATATGGTTGTAGCAAATATCACTATTAGGATCACAGCATCGGTCCACATCAAGAAAAGTTTGCATAATTGTATCGACAAATATTGAATCACATCCTTCAGGAGGGCAATTATATTCCGCCACGCGATTCCAGTATAGGCAAATATCATCATTTGGAGGATCCGCCCAATGCTCACACATATAATATTCAATTTTTTCCACCTCACCAGAGGTTACGCCCAATGATTTTCCTTTTTCGTTTAATAAATTAAAATTATCAATGAAATTTGATTCTATTATAATTTCAACATCGCGGTCAACAACGCTCGGATCCGGAGGGTAAACATCAGCTAGAATTTTTATCAGCGGTATATCGCCAAGCTGTGGAAATCCAATTCCGGGTGTGTAATCATCGAGAGGAAACGTCGCTTGATTGGCGGAAGCCGTTATTAGAATGTCAAGACCATTTCCAATCAATGAGCGAGCCATAACCATCTCCCAGCCGGAGATAAGGGTCCCTGTCGTGTCGAAATTTCCTACATAAGCCTCGGTCGATAACGTGTGAACAACATCAACACCTTCCGTCCAGGGGACAAAGACCGAATCGATACAAACCCAATAATATGCAGTACATCTATAGTAACCAAGTTCAGAGGATGAAGCAACGCATTCATCACCATCCCATTCGTTGCATACCCAGCATTGGGAAGCAATTACCGAATCAGTAGGGATTGGAGGATTCCCAGAATCCCATTCGGTATAAATATAATAAACGTCATATTCAATAGTTTCAAGACTGGTTTGGAATTCCATAATATCGGGACGACTTAGTTGGATCCATAAATTGAATCCTGCCACTGTGTCGGCATAGTTTTTCATAAAGATGGGAATTGCGACATTCTGCTGGCCCTGGCAGGCGATACTATCGCCAACTTTAACCTCCAAAGAATATAAACCCTGAGAATAGGCGAGTTGAGAAAAACCAAGAATAATCATTACTGAAATAATGACTAAATAGGCCCTGCAAAGTCTTGTCTTACAGCACATAACCAACTCCTCCCGCAACTATGCGGCGTTAATAACTTCCTTATTTTCAAGCTCAAACCTGATTTAACAGGTATTTCAGATAGCTATTAAGCCTATATGACTATTCCCGGTTAGAAGAAATTGCCTTAAAATAAATATATGTTGGAGTTCTCATTTGTCAAGTTATTAGTGGAAAATAATTTGTGACAGTTTTCGCTTGACATAATGATGCCGGCATGTTAATTTAAATTTATAAATAATCTTAGCCTCTTATTTGGTAAAAAGTTTACTAACCGCTTGAATAGGAGCACACATGAAAAGGATTTCTTTTTTTTCAGCGTTGCTATCACTAATTCTATTCGTTTCCCCCGTCGGGGCAATTGAATTTGTGGTAGAAATTAGTCCGGGTGCAACATTTTATCACCCGATTTTGATGGACAACTTTTACAAGGCCAATACGGATATGTATATGGACCTGAAAATGGCCAACAATGATGGCGTTACGCATACCGGCTATAGCCAGTCGCACCGCTTTTTTGCCCGAGTCGATGGTGTTGAAACCGACGGTATCAATATTAATTGGCTTGATATGGGCGGCGATCCGGATGGAGTCGGACCTATAATTAGAATGAATGGGTGGGAAGACGACGATATCTGGTCAATGCTAAATGAAATTAAAGTAAATAGTTGGGATGGTATTCTGCCGGACTCAATGAATCATACAACGGCCACATTGAGCGGCTGGCTGGCGACAGATACTGATCTTTTAACCCGTTTTCGGTTTCATTTTAATGTTCCCCTGGGTGGAGAAGATGTGATTGAATTCTGTATTGATTCAACAAACTGGAGTCACCCGGACTGGGATTGGCTGTTCCCTCAAGTTCAAAATTTCGGAGGGCCGTATTGTTTCGCGTTTGCGCCGGTGCCTGATATGGTTGTCGATACGGATTATTTATACTTCCAGGCTGATGTTGATGATGTTTTACCGGATCAGCAATTTATTACACTTCAAAAAACAGGGGAGCAGGATCACCTGGATTGGTCGGCTCATAAAATGTCCTCATGGTTGAGTATTATTCCTTCCTCGGGAACAATGGGAAATGATCCGGTAACTATTCAGGTCGCCACCCTGACGACTGCCCTTCCGTCCGGAATATATTATGACACAATAGATATTATTGCTCCCGAAGCCGGTAACAGCCCCATCAGGATACCGGTCGAGTATGAGATATTGGATCAGCCGCCGATTATTGAATTATCTCAGACAAGTTTTATTTTTAATGCAGTGGCCGGTTCATCAAATCCGCCTGATCAGATTCTCTCTATCAGCAATGTTGGCTTAAGCGATTTAAACTGGACGGCTTCCAATACTGAAGGCTGGTTATCTCTGATGCCTGTGTCCGGTGTCAATGCCGGCGATGTTACCTTATCAATTGATATTACCGGTTTGTCATATGGTCTTTATTATGATTCCGTTGTAGTCAGCGATCCGGAGGCGAACAACAACCCGCAAAAGGCTTATGTGCAACTTGAGATATCGTCCGATTTGCCGGTTCTGGAAATAGATTCCACTAATATTTTTGTGATTTGTAATGTTCCATATGCACCTGATCGGAGATTTAATATTCTCAACGGTGGTGCCGGAACGATGAATTATTATATTGAAGAGGATTCCCGCTACATTCTTCAACTGTCGCCGAGATCGGGTTCGGTTCCACAGGAAGTTACCGTGAAATTTAAAACCATCGGCCAGCCGGGATATGATTTTTATGATACGGTATGGGTTTATTCTGATGAGGCTGTTAATTCTCCGCAGTTTGTTGAGTTTTTATTTCACTTTACCGATGATCCGGCTGTAATCGGTGTGGATAAATCGTCATTTGAAGTCGAGTATTATGAGTGTGGTCAGGGGACTGCTTCACCGATGGCCGATCCTATATCCCTCCCGATCTTATACATTGATGACGGCTGGCATGAACCGTTTACATTCAATATAACGCATACCGAAGATTGGCTTACCCTTGATAAGACGACTGGCGATGCACCGGCATCAATCCGTCTCAGCTATGAATACAGAGGTCTGGCACCGGGAATTTATTGTGATACATTACATATTTCCGCTATAAATGCCATAAACAGCCCCGTGAGAATTCCGGTTACAATGACAATATTGGAGGCGACAGAAGATCCCGAAATAATTGATTTTTCCGTCAATTTACCCATTATGAAATTCTCGGCACAAATTAATAAATATGGGTATGAATATATGTTTACTGTTAATAATATAAATCCCGGTTGCATGGATTGGGAGTTTTCGTATCTTCCATCCTGGTTGGCCGTTGAGATGGATCCGGAAACATCTTATCCCTGGTATATGTGGTTTACACCCTCCGGGCACGGTATCAGCCGGGGAATCTATTATGATGAAATTCGAATCGAATCCCCCACAGCTTCAAATTCGCCTTATATAATTAATTGCGGGTTTTCAGTTTTCGAATTTTACGGTGATACCAATTTTGACGGGTTAATTAATATTCTGGATGTTGTTCATTTACTTAATTATCTATACAAGGATGGACCGCCGCCACAACCAATTACAATGACCGGCGATTGTAATTGTGACGGAAGGATCAATATAATCGATGTCGTTGCGATACTGAATTATAAGTATAAGGGTTTCGGTCCATTGTGTGGAAATCCGTATTAGGCTGATTTGATATTTATTTAAAGCCGTCCTAATTTATTGGGCGGCTTTTATTGTTGAGAGAAAATAGCAAATTTGTCAGGAGGTTAGACAGGTTATTTGAATATCCCCTTGCGGGAAATTCCTGATTGAATATAATAAATCAGATATTTTTATTTTTTGCCGTAGATAAAGCAAAGATAATGAAAAAATATAAAACATATAAAATTATCACATTTGGATGCCAGATGAATCTGGCCGATTCCGGTTCATTATCAGCCTTGATGAATGCCAGTGGATTTACTGCGGTCGAAACCGAAGAGGAAGCAGATATTATTGTAATAAATACCTGTTCGGTCAGACAAAAGGCCGAAGAGCGGGTTTTTGGCCGATTGGGTGAGTTGAGTCGATTTAAAAAGGAAAATAACAATAAAAAAATTGCCGTAGTTGGATGTATGGCACAGCGAATGGCTGAACAAATACTGAAACGCGCCCCCTACGTCGATATGATTTTGGGCACCGACCAAATGTATGGCCTGCCGTCGCTGATTGATTCTCAAAGTCCTGTTCCTCAAGTCAGGACAGAGATTGGTTTTGAGGATACAGGAGACCTGACTCCGGTCCGGGATTCCAAGTATTCAGGTTTTGTTACGATAATGCGCGGTTGTAATAATTTTTGCTCTTACTGTATTGTGCCATATGTTAGGGGTCGGGAACGTTCATATTCGGTATCGAAAATAATTAATCAGGTAAACGAATTTATTAAGGATGGAGTCAAGGAAATTACGCTTCTGGGGCAGAATGTAAACTCCTATGTTGATGGGAAACATAGATTTCCGGATTTGCTTGAACGATTGGCAAAAGATACCGATATTCAAAGAATCCGATTTATGACCTCACATCCAAAAGATTTATCAGATCGACTGATAGAGGTAATGGCATCTGAGCTCAAGATAATGCCGCACATACACTTACCGTTACAATCAGGTTCGGATTCAATTTTAGAGCGAATGGGGAGAATTTATTCCTGTTTGCATTATTTCGAATTGACTGAAAAATTAAGAAAATTTATCCAGAATATCTCAATTACTACTGATTTGATTGTCGGTTTTCCGTCAGAAACCGAAAAAGATTTTGAAAAAACGATAAAAGCTGTAAAAACAATCAAATTTGATTCGGCTTTTATGTTCCGATATTCGGTTCGAGCCGGAACGGCTGCAGCCGGGTTTATAGATGATGTTCCTGAGGAAGAAAAGATTAGGCGTTTGAATATTCTAATTGAAACCCAAAAAAAAGTATCCTTTGAGAAGAATCAATCCGAGATTGGCAAAGTTCAATCTGTGCTTGTGGATGGATATTCCAAACGCGGTAAGGAGTATTTAAAAGGAAAAACTGGCGGTGCCAAGACTATTTTATTTCCCGGCACTGCCGATATTATAGGAGAAGAGTGTTATGTAAAAGTGACTTCAGCGGATAGCTGGACGTTACACGGGAAATTAGTAGAATAAAAATGGCTCAGCTTTATATTCATTTGGCATATCCGGTTTTAATTATTGTCCTGGCGTTTTTCTTTATTTTTCGTCTCAAAATAGCGCGGACAAAAAATACCGGAGGCGTCGGCCTGATATATTCCGGCTTAATTCTTACTTTTCTTGTATCAATAATATTTCTTGTCGAACAACACCCTGATTTTTCCGATTGGTTTTTGGAGGGCATTTATCCGATAATCGTTATTTTGGAGTTTGCTCTTTTGGCGGCCGGTTTAATTCTATTTGTAGCCGGTTTGGCTTTATACTTCAGTCATTGGGGAGATCGTATTATTGAAGTAGATATTCATCTTAATAAATTATCACTTTTTGAAAAAATTCAGCAGGAATGTCGCGCTCCATATCCGGTGCCGGAATTGATGAATAGAATCCTTTCCAGCCTGCTTCATGGTATGGAAGAAAATGCCGGCGCGGCGTATCTCTTTAATCAGGAAAATCATAAATACACTCTGGCAGCTGTGGCAGGAATGACCGAAGAAGAAATTGAATTGCTAAAAGATTATCAATATGGACGTAATGTTATAAGCGAAGCGATTGATAATGACACACCTCTGATTACATCCGATTTTAGAAGTTTTGGCGGCAAAGCACAACTGGCTCTTGCCGGATTTAATTCGCTTTTAATATTGCCGCTAATCTCGGCAAAAACCAAATTAGGAGCTTTGCTGTTTTTCTCAGTCAAAAAAAGCCATTATTCCGAAGAATTTATTTCTCTGGTCTCCCCAATAGTCGGTTGGCTTTCGGCCAGAATTGAGATAACTCAGATAGGTCGAATATTAAAAAAAAGCAAAGTTTTTTCGGAAACAACAAAGCTTCAAATATCCGATCAATTCAAAAAGCTAAAAGATTTGGTCAATGCCATTGGTCTTGACGGATCGGTGACATCGTTCGTAAAAAAATGCCGAACCCTGGCCGAGGCCGACGAAGTATGGCTAATTGGATTGGCCGACGGCGAACTGGTTTTTTATGGAAGTTCTCCTGAAAGACCGGACTTCTCTGATAATTTCCGTGCCGCTCTTGTTAATGCCTTGTCCAAACGTAAGGCCATTGTTTTAAATCAGGAAGAAACCGATGAAAACAATCAAAGTTATATTGCCAGATCATCGATTTTATATCCGGTTGGTAAAAATGATGATGCCTTACTCTTGATAAAAAAAAGCGGTACCATTTCAATAACTGACGCTGATCATAAGATATTTGATATAGCCGCTGGGCTGGCCGGAATTGTTATTGAAAATAGCGCTTTTAGAAGCTCCGCGGAAGCGCGACAAAGAAATTTTGACGCTATAAATGATATTTTGGGTACCAAACTTAGTCTTCGGCAGTCGGAGCGAGATATAATAAATCTTGCCGATAAGCTGACTGATCTTTTCTCACCGCAAGCGTATACTTTACTTTTCAAACGCAAAGAAAACCATTTTGAGATTATTCACAGCAATACAGATCATGAATCGTTAAAAAATATAGTCATTTCGATGGGTGAGGGGGGCGTTGGCAAAATTGCGGCTTTGAAACATCCTGAATTTGAATCTGGTTTGGGAAATGTATCGCGATATCTTGAACAATATCATGAAGAAAATCGGATTCAAATATATAAACTGTTTGGGGACTCCAGTGGGCCGGTTTTTCAAGGAGATTATCCAATTTTAATTAATAATCGGGTTGATTATATTATATCAATTTATGATATCCTGCCAAATGCTGTTGGTGATACTGAGATTCATCAGCTACTTTCCATATTAATCGGATTATTTAATTTGAGGTTGGAATTGGCCAGATCGAATAATGATGGCGAAAACAAATTTAGTGACACAACTATTAAGCCGCCATCGGTTCTCATTATTGCTGATCAACCGGTGATTCTGGATCTTATGACATCGATGTGTCATTCTATGAATTGCCGGGTCAGAGCTTCCGGTAATAGTGGAGAGGCTCTTTCGATTTTTGAATCCGAGAAGCCGGATGTTGTTATTATTGATATTTTATCAAAGGATGGCACGCAGAAAATCAATATCTCCGATTTGGCACAGCAAGGCTTATCAGCCAGAGATATTGCCTCGCGTATAAAAGAGGTTTCTCCAAATACGACAACAATTGCGGTGGCCGGATGGGGAACTGCCCCTGATGAGAAGAAGCTGAAAGATTCAGGATTTGATTATATTTTGCAAAAACCTTTTAAAATTGAGCAATTACATAAAGTCATTTTTGGTTCATAAAAGAAGGATAATGACAATCCTATTTATAAAATCATTCAACTCCGGCAACAATTTACCGATTATAATAAAATAGAGATGAATACATTTACACGCACAGAATTGGTTGATTGCGCCAAACATATTAAGGAAGATGAAAATCTTCTGGCTTTGCCTGAAGCCGTGGCCAGAATTATCGAACTAACCGGCAAAGAAGAGGTTGGCATTGAGAAATTGTCCGAAATTATTTCCAGCGATTCGGCTCTGACTGCTCGACTTTTGAAAATTGCCAATTCACCTTTTTATGGACTAACCGGTCGTGTTGCCGGAGTCCATCAGGCAACTATGGTCCTTGGACTGACCACAGTAAAATGTCTGGCTTTATCGGCGTCTATCTTCGATCCCTCAAAAGTATCATCTAAAACCGGAATAGATATAGAGTCTTTCTACGGGAATATTATCTCGGTGGCCGCTACCTGCCGCGAACTGGCGATTGGGTGCAATTATCCATCACCCGAGGAAGCCTTTACCTGCGGGTTATTATATGATGTCGGCACCCTCTATTTTATTCATCATTATCCCGAAATTTTTGGCAGGGTATTAAAAAAGGCAGAAAAAGGCGGAAATATTATCGATGAAGAAAAAATCGCCTTTGGCATATCTCACCCGGAAGTGGGCCGCCTGATCGCTGAAAAGTGGCGCTTACCGGAAGATATTGTATCGGCCATAGCCAATCATTATATCTGCGGGAATGCCGATTCTAAATTATTGGATGATATAGTTCGATTGGCGGTTGCCCTGAATCGCGACGTGATTGCACCATCCAATCAATATATAGAAGACAAAATAACAAAGATTAGTATTATCTCCGAAAGAATTGGTCTGAATGTTGAAAAGCTCGATAAGATATCGTCGTTGATAGTGAAAGAAACTATGGAATTTGCTGAATTGATTGATATCAATATTGGCGATATTGTAACAATATTATCGCGCGCCAATCAGGAAATTTTTAAAACCTATATGTCAATTCAAAAGCTCTTTAAGCAGCGGCAGGAATTAACCGGTCGGATTCTTCATGAAGAAAGAGAGCGCGGCCTTCTCGAAGCCAAACAGGTGGCCGTATCCACGTTGGCTCATTATATAAATAATGCCTCGATGCAGATTTCGGGTCAATCGCAGATTATCAGGATGTTTCTTGAGCGCAAAAGCCCCGAAGAGATAGTTGACGGATTACCGAATGTTCTCAATAATATTGATGAGGCCATCAAGAAAACCGTTGCGGTTCTCGAAGAGATTTCAGATTTGAATATGCTTGATGATATGGAATATTTCGACAGGTCAAAGATCCTGAATATCGATGAGCGTATTAAATCCAGATTGGAAAAATTAGGCAAAAATACTTATGGTATTGTCTTGTCAAAGGAAGCTGAAACTGCTCGAGATAGTTAATCTTTACGATATTAGTCAATTATATCCTGAAAATTTCCGGCTTTATTCTTGTGCTTTGAATAAGTAATTAGTTATTTATTTAAAAACTAATTATTAATTTTGGAGCGGTTATGAAGATTTCAATAAATCTGTCTAATTTGGAAAATCTTAAAGTATCGTCGATAGTTGTATTTTGTTACCAAGCCGATTATACCAGAGCTCCGATTCTTGAAAAATTGGATAATATGTATAATGGTGCTATCAAGCGAGTGTATGAATCGGGCGAGTTTGGGGGGGAATTGAATCAATCAGTAGTGTTGCATAGCAGTTCATATATTTTAGCCGATAGAGTTATTTTGGCAGGACTGGGTGAAAAGAAAAAGGACAACGACAATAACTTTCGGCAGGCTTCGGGCACAATTTCGCGGTTAAGGGCAATAAAAAGTTCCCAATCAATCGCCTTTTATCCCAATGACAAAACCGAGCGGAAGACTGTTTCTGCTATAATTGAAGGATTTATGCTGGGCAGTTTTATTATTGATGAATTTAAAAGCGAGGCAAATAAGACAGACTCAACACCGTTTTCATTAATTGTCTGCGCTCGTTCAAAAAAAGAGGCTGATAATTTTGATAAAGGAATAGAGACTGGCCGAACTATTGCAGAGGGGGTCATACTGGCTCGCAGGTTGGCGGCCGATCCGGGTAATCTCCTGACCCCTCAGAAATTTGCATCCAGGGCCGGCTCTTTGGCGAAAAAGTATAAATTCGGGTGTGACATCCTGAATGAAGCCAAAATCAAAGCAGAAAAAATGGGGGCCCTTCTGGCTGTCGGACAGGGATCTGAAAAACCGTGCCGAGTGGTAATAGTAAATTATCAGGGTGGTAAAAGAGGCGGCCGTCCGATAGTATTAGTTGGCAAGGGCATTACATTTGATACCGGCGGAATCTGTCTTAAAAAACGGCTCGACATGAATGAAATGAAAGGTGATATGTCCGGAGGCGGTATTGTTCTGGCTTCGGTAGTTACTGCCGCGCGGTTGGGCTTAAAACAAAATATTACCGGAATAATTCCGCTGGCCGAAAATATGCCGTCCGGTCGAGCCATTAAACCGGGCGATATCGTCACCTCGCGCAAGGGTAAAACAATTGAGATTATTAACACCGATGCCGAAGGACGGCTTATACTATCTGATGCTCTGGATTATGCCAATAAATTTAATCCGAAAGCTGTAATAGATATTGCGACATTAACCGGTGCCACCAAGTATATTCTGGGGTATGCGGGGATACCGTTTTTGGGGAATAATGACAAATTAATCGAACTTATCAAATCGGCCTCAGACAGATGTGGCGAATTGGTCTGGCATCTGCCGATCTGGGACGAACATCGTGAAATGATGAAATCATCCATTGCCGATTTAAGGAACTCAGCCGGCCCATATTCCGGAACAATTACCGCCTCGGCCTTTTTGGAAAATTTTATTGGCCCATGGCCCTGGGCGCATATTGATATCGCCTGCGTTGATATTGAGAAAAAAGGCCGGCCCTATATTCCAAAAGGCCAAACCGGGGTAGGGTTACGATTGCTTGTTGAACTTTTATCAAACTGGAAAAAGGTATAAAAAAAACCCGCCGAGAACGGCGGGTTTAAAAAAATATACATAATTTCTAATGTTGCGACCAGGCCGGAGCCTCATTCATACCCGGTCCGAGAATCATTCGCAGGTTATTCCCGGTAATATCAATAATCCAGATTGACCCGTCGCCAAGGCCGAAAGTCAGCCACTTCGAATCGGGTGACCATGATAACGGAAAAGTCTGAAGAGTCTGACCGACACCCGGCTTAAAAACAACATAGTTTTCGGTCAGGTCTTCGTTAACAATATAGATTCCTTGTTCATCTATTGATTTTATTATATAGGCAATCCATTTTCCATCCGGTGACCAGCCGGGAGCAGTTGCTTTGGGAATAAACTTTACTTGCTCGTCAATACTTTCTTGAGAAAGGGTTTTCTTGTCCAGCGAATAGATTACAACGCCGGCCGAAGTTACATTTTCAACAAGCACAAAAGCGTATTTATTATTCGGGCCCAGCGTCGGCATTAACATATGTTTTTCCGAATCTCTCCAATCGGTTCGTATTATTTCGAAGTTCTCTCCCACAGAATCAATAAAGCAGGCCTGATAATTCGGCATTTGGGAGTTAACTTTATTGGCATTTAGATCTTTGGTAAAGATAATTTTATCAGAGTCGCGTACCCATTCGGGATACCGTCCACCCAGATCAAATGTCAGTCGACGCCACCAATTTGTATTTGGGGTATCACCTCTGGCCGAATCAAGATATCCAACAAAAATATCCCAGACCTTATGTTTACCGCCAAGATTATCGGGTCCTCTTAAATCAACCATGCCGTATCGACAAAAAGCCACGCTTTTTCCATCCGGCGCCCAGGAAAGCTTTCCGCTGGCATTCTCCGCGGTAACGACTTTAAACTGGTTCATACCATTCCAGCTCATTACCCAGAGATTTTTTTCACGAATAAATGCTATTTCCCCGGTGGGTTGATTGATAGTCCCGGCCTTTTCCTTTGGCAGATTCGGAACTGTGTTGGTCTGTCCACTTATTACTAATGGCAGAAGCAGGCAAATAATCATTACGAAAAATACTACTCTTTTCAAGACGACTCCTTTTCGGATATTCAATATATTTAGGTACGCCAAAATAGCGTAAAACCGTATAATGTCAAATCAATTTTACCAGCTGAAGAACTTTTTCAACTCGATTTTTCCCCGAATTCCGGAAAGATCCAGAGTAACCCGGTCGGTTCCGCTAACCGAGGCTGAGAGATAAAGCTCTTCATCAACAGTATTATACGATTTAATGTTGTCGAAGTTCAAATATTGATATCCAACGTCAAGTCCAATCAGCATATTCCAAATCGGCGTGGGGTAATCGGCGCCGGCAGTTACCGTAAATCCCAGAGAATTATCTTTTAGAGGATCTCTGTTTGATTCAAAACTCGATGTAGCCAGATTATACGATGTCAAACCTTCCCAGACCTCCCATTTGGCCATATAGAATCCGCCGGTAGCGCCAACCCTCAAAGCCAGGGCATGAACGATTCCGTATTTATCGGGAGGATTAGTCAGGTAATAATCGGCTCCAGCGCTAAATCCCATTACCTGCACTTCAGACTTCAGGTTGATATCGGTTTGTGCTCCTAAAGGTTCTATTGAGAGGGTATAGTCTCCGGTCAGGTCGCTTCCCATTTTTAACCAGTAATCGAAACCAAATTTCAGGGCCGTCTTCGAATTTAACATCATACCAAAATTGGCGTTAAACTGATAGGAACGCCAGATGCCGAGAATCGGATTACCGGGGGTAATTCTGGCATTGGCATAATCTTTAAATTGATTAAACCCATTATCATCTTGCAGCAGACCGTACGAAAAGCTTGCTGAGAAAAAACCGACTTTGGTCTTGTGCTTTTTCTGAACCTTTTTCATATAATGGGCTACGACTTCATCTTCGGTCTGGGCAAAGGCCGAACCGACGGCCACGAACAAAAACAGCACCCCGACCAGCAGGATCAATTTTTTGGACATAATCTGTCCTCCTGTTTTTTAAAAGTTCTCTTTTTTATGATTATCGGAAAATGAGTCGGATTCTTTATAAAAAGAGGCCTTTATCCGCCCTAATTTCAAGTTAAACAGGTAGTTATTCGAATAATAGCGTCTGTCAATTATATGTCCGGGCGCCCGCCCGCCGCGGCGGGCCGTGGATTAGTTGATTGAAGAAGTTATATACCGGCGATCTCAAAAAATACCCTGTAACCTAATCACCCTCATATAATTCCAGCGAAAATGGGTTCGTTTTGAATATAAAAAGTTTTTGCAGGTCAAACCTTTTCTCAGCGCCATTAGAAATCGATTTCTAATGGAACATCTAATTTGTGGGCGGCAGTCCACATCTGCCCCATGCCGTCAATCTCCAAAATTCCTTGTAACCTGTTCTGTTTCATGCCAGTCCAACGAGTTGGGTTCGTTTCGTCATTTTTTGACTTTCAGTATCTACATTGTAGTAAAATTGTTTTCTAACTCCATAATTAATTCGTCTATAATATAGGAGGTGAAAGAGAACAAGGGTGATATTGTAGCGAAAATGCTTAAATAAATCATCAATTGACTATTGATAAACAGGTATTATTCTCTATATTAATATCGGTTTAGGCATCGGGGCTGATTTCAAATAAAAAAGAGCATAAAGACAACC
>CBFCZE010000003.1:0-55279 GCA_965602655.1 uncultured bacterium | reverse complement strand
ATATAATCTTTGAATAGCATGTCCGACTGCCAGTATTTTTTGGCATGCCAGATGGTCCCCCAGCCGCCATGCAGCGCAAAAAGAACCGGGTATTTTTTCTCAGCGGTATAATTATCGGGTGTTCTTATCTCATATATGGTTTCTGATTTTTCCAGGGCCTTTTCGAGAAGTCGGGCATCTTTTTCGGCAATCCTTATAAATCTTAAATTTCTGTAAAACACCTGATATTGCGGATCGCTGGGGAATATACCGAAAAAATACCCTTTCCGATGACCCTCGGACCATAAATTCAAACACTCATTATTTTTTCCGACGGCTCTGTTGAAATAAACGAGCCAGTCCAAAATCTGATATTCATCGTCGGGGAACTTGTCTCTTACGGCATTTAGTATTTTAAAGGCCAAATCGGTTTTTTCGTGTTCGGCCAGCCAGTGCATCTTCTCTTCAACTTCGATGAATTCTTCATATTGATCCGCGATTTCATCGGCAAAAGCGAAAATATTAAACGACAAAAAAACTATCAGAATTGATATAAGGGATAAGATTGTTCGATTCATTTCAATTCCTCTAATATATTTATGTATATGTCCAGTCAAATATATCAACGAATTAATAATTTAAATGTTTTATAAAGCCGAAATATTTAATTCCAAATTCCAGGAGAATTAGATAATCAATTTCGGTTATTTATTTGCCGCCGAGGATGCTTTTGCCTTATTCTCTTTGGCGCGTTTGGCAATTTCGGTAATCGCTTCAATAGCTCGATCGATATGAGTTTCGGTATTAAACGGACCGATAGCGAATCTGACACCGCCATGAATCTTGACAATATCAAGCTGTTTGTGAACCAACGGGGCGCAGTGCAGGCCGGTGCGGGTGGCAATATCAAAATCAACGTCGAGCATAATCCCGACATCGCCCGCCTCGTAGCCGTCAACATTTATAGTTATAGTCGAGAGATGATTTTCAAGGTTTTCGCAACAGTAGGTTATGACACCGCCGGTCTGTTTGAAACCATCAAGGAGCTTTTGAGCCAGTTTCATTTCCTGCGCGTGAATCTTCTCGACACCACCCTGCTCTTCTATCCACTCCTGCCCGGCCCAGAGCGAGGCAATCCCGACGACATTGGGAGTACCATACTCCATCCGGAAGGGGTATTCATCGAGATGAAACGGATGTGCCGAACGCACCCCGGTTCCTCCGGCGCGAGTGTGGCGGATGTCAACATGCTTGCGGACGCAGAGGCCACCGATACCGGTTGAACCCATCAACGATTTATGCCCGGTGAAAGCGAGAACATCAACGTGCATCTCTTTCATATTAATCGGAACCATCCCGGCTGTCTGGGCGGTATCAACGGCGAACAGTACATCTTTTTCATGGCATATCCGGCCAATCTCTTTAATCGGTTGAACGGTGCCCAAAACATTGGAGCCATGATTTACGATTACCAATTTGGTATTAGATTTTATTGCTTTTTTGATATCATCGGGATCGACAAAACCATGATCATCAAATGGGACAAAAGTTGCTCCGACATTTTTATCTCTAACCAGATGATTGATAGGTCGGACAACCGAGTTATGTTCCAGGTTAGTGGTAATAACATGGTCCCCTTCCGATAAAAGTCCCTGAATAATCAGATTCAGAGCGTCGGTAGCATTATAGGCGTAACATAATCTTTCCGGATTGGTTTCATCGCCGCCGAAAAACCGGGTTAGCCGTTGGCGCAGTTCTTCAACCAGATTACCGGCTTCAATAGCCTTGTCAAAGCCGCTCCGGCCCGGATTGACACCGCATCCGCGGTAAAAATCGGTCATAAATTTGTAAACATTATCCGGTTTTGGCCAGGAGGTGGCGGCATTATCGAGGTAAATTAGATTGTCCAATATAGTCTTCTCCACTGTCAAATATTTTTCTGATGTAAAGATAAGAAAAAATGGCAAAATGTCAACCGGATAAAGACTTAGCCTGCCTGGAAAAGAAATTCAGGACCAATATTTATCATTTGTTTTTTTGATAACACCCGGCTATTTTGAAAGTCTAAGCTGTATAAGAAAATAAACAGATTTATAGACTGGAGAGTTTATATGAGGGCGCTTATAACCGGAATCACCGGACAGGATGGCTCTTACTTGGCCGATTTTCTACTGGATAAGGGATATGAGGTTTTCGGCATGGTTCGGCGGGCATCAACCGAATCGTTTGAACGAATTGAGCATATTCGTGACAAAATTACATTTGTCCAGGCCGATCTTCTCGATCAGCTTTCGATAATCAATGTTATCGAAGAGTCCCGACCGGATGAGATATATAATCTGGCGGCGCAGTCGTTTGTTCCGACTTCGTGGAATCAGCCGGTTTTAACCGGTGAATTTAACGCTCTGGGGGTCACAAAAATTCTTGAGGGAATCAGACTAATAGATAGGAAAATAAAATTTTATCAGGCATCGTCATCGGAGATGTTCGGCAAAGTGCAGGAGGTTCCTCAAACCGAAAAAACCCCGTTGTATCCCCGCTCACCGTATGGGGTGGCCAAAGTTTATGGGCACTGGATCACAATAAATTATCGTGAGAGTTACGATATTTTTGCCTGCTCCGGGATTTTGTTTAATCATGAATCGCCCCGTCGCGGTCTGGAGTTTGTTACCAAAAAAATCACCGATGGTGTCGCCCGGATAAAACTTGGCCTGTCCAAAGAACTGGCGCTGGGTAATCTCGACGCGCAGCGCGACTGGGGTTTTGCCGGCGATTATGTCAGGGCGATGTGGCTGATGCTTCAGCAGAATAAGCCGGAGGATTTTGTTATTGCCACGGGGAAAGCGCATTCGGTCAAAGATTTTGTCGAAACCGCCTTTGGTTATGTCGATTTGGATTATAAAGATTATGTTACCACCGATCCCCGTTTTGTTCGCCCAGCCGAAGTGGATCAACTTCTGGGAGATCCCTCCAAAGCCAGAGAAAAACTTGACTGGGAGTTGACGATAGATTTTGAGGGATTGGTAAAAATGATGGTCGATACCGATCTGGAAAGGCTTCGTGAAGAAAGGACCTAAAGCAATTGTTACCGGCGTGGCCGGTTTCGCCGGCTCATATCTGGCCGAGCTGTTACTTCTGAAGGGGATAAATGTTTTCGGTCTGGTAGCTCCGAAAGAAAGGCTTGATAATATATATTCGATAAAATCGGGACTTGAACTGGAGCAGTTCAATGTTTTAAACACTGGCAAAATGAATGATTTTGTCAAAAAGGTGAAGCCCGATTTCGTATTTCATCTGGCCGCAATGGCCTCGGTCGGTAAATCTTTTGGTGCCGCACAAAAGGTATATGATGTCAATTTCAACGGCAGTCTCAATGTTTTTGAGGCGGCTTCGACTTTGAAAAATCTTTCAAAATTGATTTTTGTCAGTTCATCGGATGTATACGGTATCTTCAAACCGGCTAACAAAATATTGGATGAGAATCAGCCGCTTAATCCGATTTCGCCATATGGAATATCAAAAGTAGCGAGTGAATATATGGCTCTTTATTATTACCGAACTAAAAATGTGCCAATTATACGTATTCGATCGTTTAATCATTCCGGACCAAAGCAGACGACCGATTTTGTGATTCCATCATTTTGTTCCCAGGTAGCAAAAATTGAAAAAAGTGGGAGACCGGGCAAAATAAAAGTTGGCGATCTTTCCGCCCGGCGCGATTTTTCTGATGTCCGGGATATTGTTCGCGGTTATTATCTGGCAGCAACCAGAGGGAAACCGGGGATGGTTTATCAATTATGCTCCGGAAAAACGGTTTCGATTGAAAAGGTTCTACGGAAATTAATCAAAATGTCGGATTCTAAGATAAAAAGAGAGGTGAACAAAAAGTTATTGCGGAAATCGGATATTCCGATTTTGCGCGGAAGTAACCGAAAAGCAGGCAAAGAATTAGGGTGGTTTTGCCGATTTAAATTAGAAGAAACATTAAAGACAACCCTTGATTATTGGAGAATGAAATCAAGAAATTCTTAAATATAGAGAAAAATATGTTTAGTAATCTTTTAAAAAAAATAAAAAACCGAAAAGCCAAAGTAGGTATTATCGGTTTAGGCTATGTCGGTTTACCTCTGGCGGTGGAATATGCCGAAGAAGGTTTTTCGGTAATGGGTCTTGATATTTCAAAAGAAAAAGTGGCAATGGTTAATTCGGCCAGATCGTATATTGATGATATTCCCAACGAACGGTTAACCGATTTGGTGAAATCAGGAAAACTGAAAGCCACATTTGATCCGGCCCTGATAAAAAATATGGATACTGTTTCTATCTGCGTTCCGACGCCGCTGTCCAAAACAAAAGACCCTGATATCAGCTATATTTTGTCGGCGGTAAAATGGATAAAAAAATATCTTCACGAAGAGATGCTGATTATTCTCGAATCGACAACTTATCCGGGAACTACTGAAGATATGATTTTGCCTCTGCTTGAAAGCCCCGAATTAAAAGTTGGCCGTGATTTTTATCTGGCTTTTTCGCCCGAAAGAATTGATCCTGGCAATCCTGTTTTTGCCACGCAAAATACTCCGCGCGTGGTGGGTGGGATTACACCGCGGTGCACAAAAGCGGCCAAACTTTTCTATGAGCAGGTGATTGATAATGTGGTTCCGATGTCATCGACCAAAGCGGCGGAGATGGTTAAACTCTTGGAAAATACATTTCGGGCGGTAAATATTGGATTGGTCAACGAAGTTGCCCTGATGTGTGATCGTCTTAAAATAAATGTCTGGGAGATTATTGATGCCGCGGCCAGCAAACCGTTTGGATTTATGCCGTTTTATCCCGGTCCGGGTTTGGGCGGTCATTGTATTCCGATTGACCCGCATTATTTGTCATGGAAGCTAAAAAGTTTGAATTATTATGCCCGGTTTATCGAACTGGCCGGTGATATCAATTCAAGAATGCCGGAGTATGTCGTTGAAAGAATCAGACGTACCCTGAATAATAGTAGCAAATCTGTAAAGAAATCAAAAATTCTGGTTCTTGGTGTTACCTACAAAAAAGATATTATGGACACCCGCGAGTCACCGGCGCTTGATGTTATCAAGCTGTTAAATGAAGAAGGGGCACGGATTTATTATAATGATCCGCAGGTACCAGAGATAAAACTGAACAACCTGAAATTAAAATCTTTGCGCTTGACTAAAACCGGTTTGAGAAGTGCCGATTTGGTTGTAATCCTGACAGATCATTCATCCTATAATTATCAAAAAATAGTAGATAACGCCCGGCTGGTGTTTGATGCCAGAAATGCCACGCGGAATATTGTCGCCAATCGCAAAAAGATTGTGCTTTTATAACATATTTTGTATGTCGTAATTGCTTCTCCTGCAATTTATTAGCAGTATTTCTTTTGACCTCTATCGATACACTTTGATATCAAAGATATTCAGTCATTCTGCCGATAATACTATATTGGAAGATTATTTTTTTAAATCAGGCAGATATTTGTTAAATGGCCGAAGAGCAAGAAATAGTTGAAATATCCAAAACGTTAACCGAGCTTCTGAAAGTCATTAAGGTTGTTTCGGTTTATCCGGAAAATAATCCGCTTCCGACAAAACTGCGCGAGTCATTCAGCGAGCGTTTTGCGGTTCTGATACAAGATCGAGGCACTCTGACATTTAGTATCGGACGCAATAAAATTCATTATCAGGGCGAAGTTGTTTATGAAGATTCGTCCGATGATGAAGCCCTGGCCGAAATATTCTATAAGGCCGGCATTACCGAAATTATATTTTCACCCTCATTTCAGTATGATGAGTGCAATCAATTTTTCAAAATAATGAAGGCGTTTGTAAATCGCGAACCGGGTGGTGAGGATCTGGTTGCCCTATTCTGGCAGGAGGAGATTCCCGGATTAACATATTCAACGATTGAGGATGTTTGTCTTGGTGAATATGATGGTGAATTTTCGGTCCGGACCGGTGATGACGACGAGGATTCATTTATCAGACGCGGTAGTGTTGGTGGTGGCGATGGTGGTGGTGCCGACAGCAGCAATGATTCAGGAAAAATCCAGTATGCCCAAATTTTCCTTGATGATGATGAATTGGCCGAGGCGACCTCGAAAGGTGTTGGTGAAATAACCGGAAAACCGCCGGCCGGTGATATTAATGACGTAATACCGGTGCCAGCCGATTCGGTCAGCGGGAGACTTTCCAATCGATATGATTTGGCCGATCAAAAGATGGGCATGACAGCTGTTCCAATCCAAATGCCGGCAAAACTACCCGATACTGTTCAGATATTAAATGAAGCCTTTACTCTGTCCGAATCAGATATGGTCAAAATTGAAGAGATTTTAAAATATGACGCCCAGTTTGATACTTTTGAGTCAACCTGTCAGTTGATTAAGGAATTGCTCTGGAGTCAGACCGAATATGGTGAATTTGCAGAAGTCGTTACGGTTGTGGAAAAGACGCAGACGGAATTTATACGATTTGGCAATTTAAGGGCGGCGGTGAGACTTTTCGTTTATCTGAAGGAAATTCAAAAAGTTCTTGATAAGTCCAAGTCACGATGGAATGGCCGGATTCATGATGCTTTGATTTTTGCCGGAGGTAAGGAAAGATTATCGGCCCTGACGGTAACGCTAAATAATAATTCCGAGATAAGCCCGGACGATTTGTGCGGCTATCTGAATATTTTTGGATGGGAGGCGCTATCGGTTATTGTTGACCTTCTCGGCGAGTTGGAATTCAGGGTGCATCGGGAGGCACTATGCGAATATTTGATCAAAGCCGGTAAGGAGCATGTGGATATAATATCGCACGGCATATTTGACAGGCGCTGGTTTGTAGTCAGAAATTCGGTTATGATATTGGCTCGTATTGGAGGCGAAAAGGCTTTTAATTATCTGGAAAAAGCACTGGGCCATGAGGATCCCAGGGTACGACTTCAGATTGCCCGCGGGCTGAAAGAAAACAATGATCAAAAAAGCATTGATATTATAAAGCAGTTGGTTTGGGACAGTGATGAAATAGTCAGTCAGATGGCCATACAATCGATTTTGAATCTGGCCAGAGAGGACGGATTTAAAGTTGTAACGGAACTGATTAATGATGATCGTTTTGCGACTTTGAGCGAGGGGAACCAGGAACTGTTTATAACCACTTTTTCCGAACTGGGTGGAGAATATGCGGTTAGTTACCTGACTGCCTTGATCTCAGGATGGGGTTTTCTTCAAACGCAGGCACAGGAATTTTACCAGAGAATTGCCTTTAAGGCTCTGGCTCGGAATCGTTCCGAAAAAGCTGAAGCAGCCCTTTTAAAACTTAGTCAAAGCTGGCGAAAAGGAATTCGCCAAAAAGCCAAGAAGGCTATTCAGGAGCGGCGGGAAATGATATACGGGAATGAATGATGGAACCAACAGCAAATAAACAGATGCATCTTGAAATTGCCGGGCGGGATGAACATGCTCTGGTTAACTTGTTTTTCATTCTGTTGAAGACGGCTCGTTTTGTTGATGCCAATAATGCTACTTATCTGACGCAATCATCAAAATTCTACGTAATTTTCAGAAGGCTGATTGATGAGTACGGCAAGATTTCCATAAAGATAATTGATGGTCGTGTTTTTGTCCGCGACAGAATTATCAAGTTTAACAGTGATAGTCTTGTCAATGCCACTGCTATTTTGGATAACTGGCGTCAGATCGGGGTGGGCGGAATCACCTTTGACGATTCGCTCGATAACCGTCAGTTAGACAAATTTATCTACCTGATTGCCAAGGGGAGCGGGACCAATGTTGATCATGAGGCGGTCGTTAAACGATTAAGCGATCTTGGTATCGAGGGCGTTTTTCTTTTGGGTATCGAAAAGAAAAAGGGAAAAAAGCGTCTTTCCGAAGAAAAAAGAAAACTTATCCGGCGGGCGGCGCGAGTAACATTTTTCAAATCAATTTCGGTGGTGCAGGATGCAATGGTCTGTGCTCAGCAGGATAAAGAGATTGATATCACCAAGGCTCGGCGAGTGGTGCATTCGATGATTGATCAAATTGCAGGCGATGAATCGTATATGATTCAGTTGACTTCAATTCGTGATTTTGACGACCATACTTATGCGCACTGCTCAAATGTTTGTGTTTATTCGTTGACCATGGGAGCCCGGCTCGGTTTTGACAAATTAAGATTATCTCAGCTTGGTATGGCGGCGTTGTTTCATGATATAGGCAAAGTTCGTTTGCCGGGCGATTTAATTCGAAAACCTGATGCTTATGATGAAAATGATTGGATTCAGATGCAGAAACATCCGGAGCTGGGCGCCAAGACGGTTTTGCGAAATCTGAAGTTTGATGATTACTCGGCCCGGGCGGCACGAGTGGCATATGAACATCATATCAATGAAGATTTCACCGGTTATCCGGTCCTGAGCGAGAAAGTGCCGACTAATCTTTTTTCAAAGATTGTTACTATTGCTGATACTTTTGACGCTCTGACGTCAGGCCGGGTTTATATTAAAAAACCGATTCCAACCGATGAAGTTCTGCGTAAAATGATGTATCAAATGACGGTAAAATTCGAAGCCTTTTTATTAAAACTGTTTGTTAATATCATCGGTATTTATCCGGCCGGAACTCTGGTTTTATTATCATCAGAGGAACTGGCCTTGGTTACGGGAAACAATCGGGACAATCTATCCCGGCCGCAAGTTAAAATTATCGGTGATCGTTCGGGACCGAAAAAAGAGTTTGTTGAGATTGATTTATCACAGCCGGAGCATGCCGGAATCGGTATTCAGAAGATTATTGATCCCGGTAAGCATAGTATCGATTTAAAGACTATCCTGCAGATGGATGGTTAAATCTAAAATTTTACAGCTACAACCGCTTTTATCTCTTTCTGGTTTCCAGGGTTTATTTGCAACGAAATCTTTTTGTCATATTTGGGAAATCGGGCCAGATGCGCATCGACATAGGCATCAAACATCGACAGAAAAATAACCGCGCCGGACAACCATGAGAATAAATTGCGATTGTCTTTGAAATTATCATAGGTTCGAAATGTTTCCCGAATCAGAGTATCATCATCAGTATTAGAGGCACTATCAAACGCCTTTTTGGCGTCGGACGTTTTTTTGGCATAATGAATTACGGCGCCGATAAGAGCTACTTCGGCACCGATAACAATTCCAGCTTTTATATACTGCCGGTTGCCAAGCTGACCCCACCCGGGAACAAGCATCGATTTGAATAAAGCAACTGTTGGTTTTTGCCATTTGATCGTGTCGGATTCACTGGTGACGTAATACCCGCCCGAATATTTGTCGAGTTTGTTGTTATCGAGAAGATAATCATCATATAATCCATTGTCCCTGTTTTCAGCCAACTGAGCTGAAATAGATGTATAACAAAACAATATTATCAGGGAAGTAAGAATAATTTTATGGATTTTATTCCGCATTTTTCTGATACACCCGGATTTTATTCGGGAATGTTTCGATTTTTAGAGTCGCATCCGTTAATTTAATAATATCCCCGTCGAGGTAAAGTTTTCTTTTCGTAACCGGTGTAATAATTATTTTTTGACCGCGGTACATTCGAATCTCATCGGTATAAATATATTTTCTTTTAAATATTTTACGTATGAATCGGGAAAGGTTTGCTTTTCCCTGACCGATATCAAAAATAATTTCGGCTTTGCCGTCATTGTTAATTGAGGTTGGAGTCAGAGGCAGTCCCAGAGTATGAGAAAGCAGATTTACATTAACAGTCAGCGGAGTAACGTCGAATTTGAATTCGTCGATTGTAATCGATGTCTGCTGTGCCTTAACCGAAGCGGCCGCCAGCGATGCTTTTCGTGACCAGCCAATTCCAAAGCGGGGAGGATTTTGCCCGATTAGTTCCGCCAAATTAGGAATAAGGCCCAATCCGATTGAACCCAGGAAAAAATGGCTTCCTGCCATTCCGTAGTCGATCTTTCGGCTTTGACCGGAAAAAATATTATCAATGGCCTTTCCCAGATCGGGCGGGCCAAAAAGCGAATTGTAAATATTGTTATATTTCCCAAGCGGAAAAATTCCGAGGGCACAGGTGCGACGGATTAGATTTTTTGTTATGAGATTAACGGTACCGTCGCCGCCGCAGGCAATAATTCCGACCGGTTGACGAGTCAGCAGTTTTTTTATCTGATAGGTAACTTCTTTTTCGACGGTTGATTTTATGATATGCCAGTTGGATCGTGAGCGGGCCAGCTCGCTTATGAGAAAGTCAATTTTGTCATCGGCGAAAGATTTGGCTTGCTCATTTATGACAATTCCAAAGGTCGGTCGATTGGAATGAATCGATTTTCGGTGCTGATATTTTTTTCTATCGTATTGTTTTCTCATAATAGCAGAAAATACAGTATTTGATGGTATATGCAAGGAAATTACTTCCGGGCTTACTAACTTATCGCAAAAGTTGTTCTTTTATGCCCACCCTGTCAAACCTTTATTTAAGATAGCGGAGTTTGGTCATTATAATATTTGGGCTCCCCTTTGTGTTTTTCTATCTTTGTAGTTTTTATTGCCGATTGTGTGCAGATTGGTAATATTAATAAATTGCGCAAAACTATGGAGTATTGTAATTCCATAAAAATATTCAAGTTAGGAGGTTTAAGTGTGTAGACAGAATATTTTATTTATACTAATCATTGGTTTGATCGGCGTTTTGGGCTGTTCTGAAGAAGACCAAATCGCCAAAATAGAAGAACAGAATAAGGCCACTGTTTTTCGTCTTCACAGAGAGATATCCAATGGAAATCAGGCGATTTTTGATGAGGTCTTATCGCCGGATTATATCAGACATTGTCAGGCAATGTCTCCGGAATTCCAGGAATTGCAGGGCACGGATTTGTATAAGGTATTCATGGCCGATTTTTTAACGGCTATTCCGGACTGTAATGATTCTGTTCTTTTTGTAATGGCGGAAAATGATAAAGTTGCTTATATCACCAGAATGACTGGTACTCAAATCGATCCCCTGGGTGGACTACCGGCCAGCGGCAAAGAATTTATGCTGATAAATATTGTTATTCACAGATTTGAAAATGGCAAAATCGCCGAAAGTTGGGTTAGCTGGGATAATGTTGCGATACTCTCTCAACTCGGATTGTTACCGTTGTCTGCAACCACCCAGCCTTAAAATGTCCAGACTTTTTTTGAAATGAAATATACTCGTGTCTATACAGATGAGAATGGTGAATCGCATTTTGGGGATGTCGATGTTGAATTCAAATCGATTGATTTTGCTCCGCCGGCGCCATCTTTGGATATTTCCGAGGCCTTTTCGGCTACGCAATGTTCTTTTCTCAAGGCACCGGCCAACTGGTTTGGTGATTGGCATCCGGCACCGTTCCGGCAGCTGCATTTTTATTTGGCAGGCGAAGTGGAGGCAGAAACCTCAGATGGAGAAATACGTCGGTTCAAAAAAGGAGATATCGTTCTTGTAGAAGATACTTCTGGAAAGGGGCACAGAAGCCGAAATATTGGCTCAGGAGAAGGGCTGATCGGGGTAATAAAACTGGACGATTCCTCTCAATAATAACCGCAGAGCATAAAATCAATTTGAATTCCGCAGATCGTCTATTATCAAAAATGCCGGCGCAGCTAGTTCATTGCGTGATAAATCGGTTTCCAATATTTTTTTGGCCGATTGAATTTTTTCAGCACTGGGAGAATCTCCCTGAGATAATTTTATCGCTTTATTTAGCTGAACCTTATCTATGCAATAAATCGATTCCGCGCCAATTATATCTATCCGTTTCATAGTTTTTGTTCCTCCAGGTGAAAATTAGACACTAAAGCTGACACCGCAACCGCAAGCCTTTTTGGCCATTGGGTTGCTAAATCGAAAACCTGATTTAATCAAATCGTCCGAATAATCAATTTTCAAACCATAAAGGTGAAGAACGCTGTTAAAATCGGCAATAACTCTGAACTGTTTATCGTTATAAATCAGAATATCCTCATCGGTCATTAGATCGTCAATGCCGGCACTGTAAATCATACCGGAGCATCCGCCGGAAACAACTTTTATACGGAAATATTGATAATTAGTAACGCCCAGATCGATTATTGCTTTTTTGGCAGATTCCGAAAGTTCAATATGCATATTTTGCCTTCCTCAATTGCAATTTCGCTCGGTCCATATCGTTTGTGCGATTTTGGACCATATCAAATCTTACTGATTATATACGAAAACGGCCCTGAATTATTGGTTGAATAATGGATTAAATAACTCCATTATTATGGAGCGGGTTAAACTGCCGATTATGCAAACGAAAAAAAGCCTAATTTGAGGGTCTCAATTTATTTAGAAAATCAGCTTTTAGCCAGTAAATACCACTTACATTATCAATTTTGCCATTATAAAAGAGATATTTTCCATCAGGAGAGATTAGCGGTGCCAATCCCATTAATCCGGTAAATATTGGTTCTGTCCACTTATTGTCTTTAGTTTTGAAACTTACATACAGATATATTTCAGTGCCTCCCCCATTAAGCCCTGACGATTCGTATATAATATAACTTTCATCCGGAGCAATATATGGACAGGTTTCACCTTCCAACGTATTAATAACCGATCCCAAATTTTGAGGGATTTGATATTTACCATCAATAAATTCAGATCTATAAATGTCGCCCATACCGTAACCGGACGGGCTTTCACCAACAAAATAGATTGCACCGTTACTTGCGACAGAAAATTGCCAGTGCATTTGCATTTTGTTGATTTCGCCGGGAACCGGCTGCGGGCGGCTCCATCCCATTTCGGTCTTGTCCATAAACCAAATATTTTCATTTCCGCCGCGTTGTTCTTCCTGTAATGGTCTCCTTGAGAGGAAGTAGAGCTTTTTCCCGTCAGGAGCAAAAAACGGGACATCGTCCCTTGTTTCAAAAGGAATAGTAAATTCAGGGAACTGAGGCACTGTCCATTTTCCGTTTATAATTTCTGATCCCATTAAAACGGCAACTGCATATCCTGAATCACTCGGCATATAAAATGATGACCAGAAAGCCTGAGTACCATCAGGGGAAAAAGCGATAGCGCTATGCTGACCTCGGTTAGTAGAAACGATATCTGGGGCGAATAATTGTGGTGTTTCGCCAGGTGGTGTCTGTCCCATAAACGGTCCAATTAATTCCGGAAACTCCTGTCGACTCTGATCCGCGCCGCTGGTTATTAAAAGTTGTTTTACTTCAGTAATATCTTCTGCATCGGCAAGATTATAGGCTGAATTACCGCTTAAGGTAAGGGCGTTTAGTTCGGCACCTTTTGAAATCAGCAACTCCGCAACTTCATAACGTCCCTTATAGGCGGCATAATGCAGTGGCGACCAGCCAAAAGCATCGTTTTTATTTATATCAAATCCTTTGTTAATAAGAGTATAGCAGATTTCGGCCGAACCTCCTTTCGCTGCAGCGTGCAATAAGGTTCCACCAGTTCGATTTGGAATGGTCAGGTCAACTCCTTTGTCTAACATAATCTTAAATAAACGATTTAACCCTTTTTCCGTCGCATAGGTTAATAATTCAGGGCCATTATCGCCCGCAATAGGAACTTCAACATTTTTATCCAGAAGTAGGTTGACAATTGCGCTAAATCCCTTCCAAGCGGCAAGAATTAATGGTGTATCATCAAATTTATCGCGAACATTTATATTTGCTCCATATTTTATAAGCAATTGAGCCATCTCAACACGTCCGGTTTCCCTGGCCACATGTAACAGCGGGGTTCGGCCGTAATCTTCGGCTATCTCAGTATCAGCCCCAGATTGAAGCAAAAGTTCGGCCGCCTCCAGTTGATGCCGCCATACAGTATAATGGAGAGGCGTTTCTCCTTCAAAGGTGCGGGCATTTATATCGGCGCCCATCACAATAATTTTTTCTATTAAATCCAATTGGCCCCGCAGGGCGGCGTAATGAAGCGCGGTTAGCCCGTTATTGTTGGCAATTTTAACATCGGCATTTTTTTCCAAAAGAAAGGCTGCCGTTTCATTCTTTCTATAGGAAATAGCAAACATCAGTGCCGTCATGCCGTTGTTATCACGGACATCTATATCAACTCCATATGCGAGCAACAAGTCAACCACATCTGTATGGCCCATCACCGCAGTATTGTGTATCGGCTGGCTGTTTTCATTGTCACCAATATTGACATCGGCTCCCATATTTAATAAAATCTGAACGAGATCAAGATTTCCTCGATACGAGACCAGATTTAATGGCGTCAATCCGTCGCTATTTTTTGTATTTAAAAGATTTGGATTCTGACCAATAATTGATTTTACCTGTGCCACATCGGCCGAATCGATTGCAAGAAAGATATCATTACCAAAGACCGTTGAAACAAAAATAGCGATATATGCTATTCCACATAGGAGTATTTTAAACATAATCTGCCCTCCGCAATATTTGAAAATCCGATTTAAGTATAGTTACGTTTGACTGATAATTTTGTTCAATTAAAAAACCAGGTGGTGATTCCAGAAGTCAGCATAATTTTAAAATTATCGGGGTTGCATTGATTTGATATTTCGATAGTCCTTGAAATGGGAACATAAAAAAACCCGCCAGATGGCGGGTTTTTTGGATAGAACTTTATCTAATAACGGCGTCTGCCGCCACCGCCACCCTGTCGATTGCTTCGCTCGGTACGAGGGCGCGCTTCATTGACATTAAGAGCCCGTCCATTGAGTTCTTTGCCGTTTAGATCTGAAATTGCAGTCGTCGCCTCGTCCTTATCGGGCATCTCCACAAAACCAAATCCCTTTGATCTGCCGCTCATTCTGTCGATAATAATGTTCACTTCCGTAACTTCGCCGACATTTTCAAATACCTGACGAATATCATCCTCGCCAGTGTCATACGAAAGGTTTCCAACATAGAGTTTCATTCTACTCTCCTAATTTGCCTGTCCCTTACAATAGATTTTTTTAAATAATCCAAAACGTTAGGAAAAGCGTTTCTTGCGCATCATTACGCCTTGATCTTCAATATAGATTTAAAAAGAATAATATTCTCAGATACACCCTTAAAAAGATAAATATGGAAGACTGATTTTCACACTCAATTATACGGCAAAATTATTAAAAACCTAACCTTTTTTTGCAATTTTTTTAAAAAAATTGCAAAAATTATCAGAGTTATGTTTTTTCAAGTAACCCGCCAAATTGTCAATCTACCGAGGTTGATTTGATAATTCGCCGATGCGAGAAAACGAGCATAAAAAAACCCGCCAAAAGGCGGGCTTTTTTTAAAATGTGCTATCAATAACGGCGTTGACCGCCAAAGCCATCTCTCTAACGATTATTTCTATCAACGCGGGGTTTCGCTTCATTGACATTGAGGGCGCGTCCATTCAGTTCGGTGCTATTAATCGTGGAAATTGCGTTTGTAGCCTCGTCCTTATCGGGCATTTCGATAAAACCAAATCCCTTTGATCTACCGCTCATTCTGTCGATAATGATGTTCACTTCCGTTACTTCACCGACATTTTCAAACACCTGGCGAATATCATCTTCGCTGGTATCATACGATAGGTTTCCTACATAGAGCTTCATTCTACTCTCCTAATTTGCCTGTCCCTCGCAAAAGATTTTTTGGAAATCCAAAACGTTAGGAAAAGCGTTTTTTGCGCATCATTGCGCCTTGATCTTCAATATAGATTTTAAAAAGAATTATTTACTAGATAAACTCTTAAAAAGACAAATATGGAAGACTGATTTTCACAGTCTATTATACGGCATATCAATCAAAAACCTAACCTTTTTCTACTTATTTTTTGAAATTTTTTAATATTTGTCTTCTTTTTTGGAAAAAACGTGAAATTCTCTAATATTTTAGCCTGTTTTCGCAATATTGTGGTCAACTGGGGAGCCTCGCTGATAAATTGGAAGAAAGAGAAATTTTATAATTTCAAAAGCGGCCTGATACCAAAGCCGAGTATTATTTCCTTTCGAGCAGTTTTCCTATGAACTTTATTAACTCTCTATTGGAGATGGTTTTCTGTCCAATAAGTTCTTTGACCCAGGTGGCTCTGTCTTTGATATCAACTTTTTCGGTTTTAATTTTCCGGAGATCTTTTATTGAAATCTGATTATTTTCAAACTCATCCTCGCCGATAATAACCGCGACCGGGATTTCCTGACGGTCGGCATATTTGAGCTGTTTGCCGATTGTTCTGGCATTGCCGACATATAGCTCGGTTTTGAATCCGGCTCGGCGAAGCTCTGATGCAATTTTAGCGTATTCGGTTATTTTTTCCGGCATCATAACGGTCACGAGAATATCGGCGGTCGACGGTTTTATTTCCAGGGCGCCTGTCGTCATCATTGCCGCCATTAATCTGTCAATTCCGATAGAGGCTCCGGTGGCCGGCGTGTCAACGCCGGTGAAACGCCCAATTGAATTATCATAGCGGCCGCCGCCCATAACCGAGCCAATACGCGAGGTTTTTTCGCCGGTTAGAAACGCCTCAAAAACCGGCCCCGTATAATAATCGAGACCCCGGGCGATGCTGACGTCGATGGGGGCTTTATCATCTGGTATTCCCGATGATTCAAGGAACCGGTGAATCTGTTCCAGCTCAGAAATACCTTCTACGGCCGATGGCACATCTTTGAAAAGTTTCCTTAGTGAGTCCACGGCTTCGGCACGGGTTGACTGAGCGATATTCAGGAACTGCTCGATTTTATCTACCTTTGAAATATCAAGTCCGAGTCCAATAATTTTATCGCCTGATTTATCCTCGCGGCCGAGACCGAGTTCCTTTTTTACCGCCCTGATACCCTGCTTGTCGAGTTTGTCGAGGATACGGAAAACCGGATGAGCCATATCGGGTGTCAGTCCGGCAAATTCAATCAGTGAATTTAGGACCTTACGATTGCTGAATTTTATTTTAAATTCCAGACCGAGTTTTTTCAGGGCATCGTGCATAGCTGAGATAATTTCGGCATCGGCAATCATGGAACTGCTGCCGACAGTGTCGATATCGAACTGAATAAACTCGCGAAAGCGACCGGGGTCGGGTTTATCATACCGCCAGACCGGCTGAATCTGATACCGCTTGAACGGCTTCGGTAATTGCCGATGTTCGGCCATAACCCGTGAGAGCGAGGCGGTCAGCTCATAAATCAGGCCGACCTCAAAACCATCCGGTTCCTCGAAAGTATAAATCTGTTTTTTGGCCTCATCGCCGGCGGAGGAAACGATCGCCTTGTGTTCAATAGCCGGAGTTGATAACGGAGAAAATCCGTATGATTCGTAGACCTCTTTGATAACAGAGATTAATTTTTCACGGGCGATCATTTCCCCGGGAAGAATATCTCTGAATCCTTTCAAGATTTTTGCCGTTATCTCAGCCATTTCAAACTCCAGCCATTAGTTTAATAATATAACCAATATCGTGATATATTAAGCGCCAATTATGTTTAAGGCAAGCAATTTTGTAGGAGAAAAAGTAAGGAACGCTCGGCTCCGGATCTCATCTTACTTGACATTCTCTTCAAGAAATCATTATTTAAGATAAATCAACGGAGGTTACAATGTGTAAATATTTTTTAACAATTCTGGGTGTTATTTTACTTTTGATTTTTGCTTGCAGCGATGATAACCCGACCGGCTCCGGGACGCCGGGCTGGACTTTTGAAGAATTTGTCCACGTTGACACAAATGTTTATATCATGATGCGACTCTCTACCGCGATGTGCAGGAGTACCGAGCAGATGGTCAACTGGGAGGCATCATTAGGCGAACCTTATGTTGATATTAACGGCGACGGAGATTATGATAGGATTATCGATTCATTTATTATTGACTGGGATTCACCTGACAACCAGGATCTTAACTATGATTCAAGCTATACCAGTTCAAATCCGGATTATTGGACGGTTGGTGTACCTTTTGATGATTTGGATGATAACGGCGTTTTTCGTTTGGATGGCGACATTTATGCTGACGGCGTGCCTTTTTCCGATTATGATGGTGACAGCATTTATGATGGCGGTAGCGGAGCCGCTCATTACCTGACCCGATTTCGACAGCAATACGGAATTGACGGCAACCTCTGGTTTGATTTGATCTCCGATTTTTCGGATTCTAAAATCACAGACGCAAAATCCAGATATGTTTCGGATTCGGGAGTTGTCTATGAACTCCCCATTAGTATGAACCTATATTATGATGAGGATTTTTGTATTACCGACAGCAATCTGATTCATTATACATATAACTATATATTGCCGGTTTTGGATAAAGGTTCAGTTATTTCATCCGACAGTAGTAGTCTGATTATTCGAAGCACCTCCGGGGGAGAGGTCATCGGCCAGAGAATGATTACGGTAGATACAACTATTACAATGCAAGATCAGTCTTATTCCGGACTTGTGATGGTCAGGTATGATTTGGAGGATGAAACTAATCGGTATATTTTTTCTCGAGAGTATGGTCTTTTACAATATAGTAATAGCCGCAAAATCGGAATGGGCGGATATTCCTTGTCTTTCCACCGCCGTTTCCCCAACGCCGATTCGCTGATTTTTCCAATGACGAGAATTGAACCCTGATAGTTTCATGGGGCAAAAAAAGTCAGGAGCACTCGGCTCCTGACCTACTCGAACAATCTTAAAATTTGGCCCATCTTGGAACGCGGGGGAAAGGCGAGGTGTCGCGGATATTGGCCATGCCGGTGATATACATCAGAGTCCGGTCGAAGCCTAAACCGAATCCCGAATGCGGGGCAGTCCCGTACTTGCGCAAATCGAAATACCAGTCATACAAACCGATATCCATCCCCTTCTCTTCCATATGCGCCTTTAAAACGTCGAACCGCTCCTCACGTTGGGAACCGCCGATTATCTCGCCGATTTTAGGAACCAGAACATCCATCGCCGCAACCGTTTTTTCATCATCGTTAACCCGCATATAAAAAGCTTTAATATTTTTTGGATAATCGGTAACGATTACCGGCTTTTTGAATTTTTTCTCGGCGAGGTAACGTTCATGCTCGGTCTGAATATCGATACCCCAGCTAACAGGAAATTCAAAATTCTCTTTTGACGCCTCAAGAATCTTTATTGCCTCGGTGTAGGTAACATGCTCAAAGTCGGATTTGATTACAAATTCAAGCGTTTCTATTACGGTTTTATCAATCCACTTGTTAAAGAAGGCCATCTCATCGGCACATTCTTCAAGAGCGTATTTAAACAGATATTTCAGAAAATCGACTGCTAATTTGGCATCGCTTTTCAGATCGCAGAAGGCCATCTCCGGTTCGATCATCCAGAATTCGGAGGCGTGACGTGAGGTGTTGGAATTCTCCGAGCGGAAGGTGGGACCAAAGGTGTAAACATCACCCAGCGCCAGAGCGCCGATTTCGGCCTCGAGTTGTCCCGAAACAGCCAGAAAAGCCTCGACGCCAAAAAAATCTTCGTTGTAGTCAATTTTGCCGTCTTTGGTTGGAGCGTTGTTTATATCAAAAGTGGTGACCCGGAAAACCTCGCCGGCGCCTTCGGCATCAGAAGTGGTGACTATCGGCGTATGAAGATAATAAAAGCCGCGCTCCTGGAAAAATTTGTGGACAGCATAAGCTATTTTTGAACGAATGCGGTTAACCGCTCCAAAGGTATTGGTGCGCATGCGCAGGTGAGCAATATCGCGCAGGAATTCGAATGAATGTCTTTTTTTCTGAAGCGGATAGGTGTCGTCGGCCTCGCCAAGCATTTGTAATTCGGATACAGCCAGTTCGTATTTCTGACCCTTGGCCGGAGATTCTATCAGTGTTCCCTTAACCCTGACAGCGGCGCCGGTGAGTATATTTTTCAAAACCGGATAATCGTGTGGATTGCCAACAACCGCCTGAATATTGCCCATGCAGGAGCCGTCATTTATTTCTATAAAGGCGACATTTTTGGATACCCGGATTGTCCTGACCCAGCCGAATAGCAGGATATCACTATCGACAGGGATTTCATCCTTAAGAAGGATTTTATCAATTTTGGTCCGTTCAAAATATTCCATAATATTCTCCAGCGGTTTATTTTCCAATAATAGCAGAGGTTATTCTTCTGCCAAAAGTCAATATTATTCTAAAATCGGTCTTAAATCAAGAGTATTTATTACTTATTAATTAGTATGAAAAAATATCGTTAAAAATGTAGTAATTGGAACATTTTATATTCGGATTCGTATAATATAATAGAAACAAAAAAGAGAGCCCAAATTTAGATAGTAGGCGTAGCAGGAAGAGCAGACTAACTCCCAACCTATTTACCAGCAGGAAGGCCGGTTGCAAGGATCGCAACCGGCCGTTTTATTTGTATTATCTATTGAGATTGTTTTAAATGTTTTGTCGCTTATAGTATTTTTCCACCGCAAGCGGCTGGGGTGCCCCGGCGGCTATGAGCGGTGGTAAAGCGCGTTTCTTGTGTTCATAGTCGCGTTCGCTTCAAAGTGCTTTCACGACAATGGACGTGGCGTCATCATGAAAAACCTTTTCCTGGCCGGATGACCGACTCAGTGAGCATAGCCCCGAGGTAATCTCGCAAGCCGGCTTTTGGCGGTGTGCCCTAACATATGCCAAAGCCTGCCCGGTCAGTGATTCCCGTCCGGTGTAATTAAACGACTCGGTGACGCCGTCTGTCAGCATGAGCAATATTTGCCCATCTTTCATAATCTGTGTTTCGCTCGACGAGTACTTGCTGTCAAGGAAAGGACCGAGGGGCGGGCCGGTACTCTTCAAAACATGTTCGACTTCACCTGATCTGCCCAGCAGATAGCCGAACTCGTGACCGGCGCCTGCATACGTGAGGGTTTTCGACCTGGAGTCCAGGCAGATTATAAGCATAGTGACAAAGCGGCCCTGATCAAGGTCTTCGTGCAGCATGCGGTTGAGTAAGATTAAAATCTCACTCGGATCTTCCACTGTCAATACGAGGGACCGCACGAAGGCACGGGTTTCAGCCATTATCAGCGCCGAACTCATACCGTGTCCACAGACATCGCCAATAACGATGCACAGATTGCCATCTGGTCGGCAAATGAAATCATAATAATCCCCGCCTGTTTCGTCCGCAGGATCGGTTTTGGCCGCGATATCAAAACCCGGGACTTTGGCGCATTTGCGGAAGAATGATTGTTGTACATCACGCGCCAGCCGGAGTTCAGCCTCCCGTTCTTTCCTCCTCAGCAACTCAGTGATGTCCTTAAGTACTGAGACAAAATGAGTAATATTCCCCGCGTCATCCCTCACGGGAGTGATCGTCTGCTCGGCCCAGTATATTTCACCTGTTTTCTTCCGGTTGGCGAGTGTTTCGCGAAAGTTCTGCCCGGTAAGAATTTTGTTCCACAAATTCCGGTAAAAATCATCATTGTGCACACCCGACCTGAGAAGCCGGGGAGTTTGACCCAGAGCCTCTGCGGCCGAAAATCCGGTTGTAGTTTCGAAGCCCTGATTCACGTACTCGATGCGGCCCTGCCTGTCGGTTATGATTACGCTATCTGTTGTTTGGGCTAAGGCTTGGCTCAGGCGATCGATGAGATTAAGGTTATCCAGGGTCTTTTCGCGGTGGGTAATGTCGATGTACTGCCAAACATATCCCAGGTGCTCGCTTTCAGACATAACAGGAATGAAGTTTCGCTCGAACACTCGGCCATCACATAAGGCGATTTTTTCATTTATTATCGGGACGTTGCAGCCAAGCAGGTAATCTATCCGCGACACAAAATCTTCGGGATAGCGGAATAGATGTTTGGCCTGTTGGGCAGACTTGGAGCAGTCGGTACCGATCAGCTCGGAAGGCTCCAAGGGGATTCCAAACAGGTTGCAGAAGGCCTTGTTAATATACTGGATTTTTCTTTGCTGGTTCTCGATCAGCATGGCTGTCCTCTGGCTCTCGACGAGAGTCAACGATCTGCGTGATATTGAGTTCAGCCTTTCTTCAGAAAAAGTAAGTTGCGTTTTCGTCATTTTTGCATTTCCTTCCACTTCTTCATAGGTTAACTTATATCAACATAGGGAATGTAGATATGTTCCATCTACGTTGCAAATATCGATAGTGATCTCAAGGAATGCCCTGTGGTCAGACTATGACCGCATTCGTCGCAAATTATTGGCAGTTATTAAGGGTTATAGCCGAGGGGATGGAGTTTTAAGCAAAAAGAATCCTGCCAGTAATTCCCTAATCTATTGTTTATCAACGAATTACAATAAATGGTAGTGGGGAATTTTACCTGCTAAACTTAATAAATCTTGTCCACGAATTACTTGACTTTTACGGCAATGACTTTTTCAGCACACCGCAAGCTGATGGGGCACCACGTAAACAGCCGGTTAATATATGACAGAAATACTGATAAAAGATCAATTCTGAGCTTCTTCGACAAGCGTCCGATATTGAGATATCAGGCTGTCCACAGATTCCTGTGATTCCGATTCCGCAAATATATTAAAAGCGGCGGCCAGATTATCGGGAGCAACAAGAACCGCTCCTCCGTTTTCAATAATCCTGACACCATCGATCAACTGCCGATTTTTATTATTGGTATAGCTTATAAGTTTTCGCATAACTTGACCCTTTTTTGCCCAGGGGCAGGGGACACTGCTTTCGGCACGAAGATACTTTTCAAATTCACCGCGTAGTTCGGCCAGGCCGACTTTCTGTTTAGCCAGCATTTTCAACATATAAATAGCCGCCAGAACGGCATCGGTACCGAGCTGAAAAGTTGGGAAAATAAAGCCGCCGCGGGTTCCACCAACATAATCTATCCCGCCCCGCTGGAAGGCATCCATCATGGCCAGATGGCTATTGCGAACCCGTAGAACTTCAACGCCGTACTTGGAGGCAATTTCCTCGACACCCATGGTGGCCCCAACTGGAACAGCAATGCGATGAGCCGGGTGGGTTCTAAGGAAAAGGTCGGTCATAATCATCAGCAGTAGTTGATTGTCAATCAATTTTCCCTTTTCATCGACCACCGTTAATTTTTCGGCCGCTGAGTTGATAATGAATCCAATATTGGCATCAAGCGATTTGACAATTGCCGATAACTGGTTAACCGATTGCTGCATTTCATCGGGATGGCGGGAGAATTTTCGAGGATCAAGGTGTGCGTTCAGTGCGACAACATCAATTCCAAGCTGTGTGAAAATTGTAGGGAAAACCTGGCAGGCGCCGCCGTTGGAATAATCGATAACCACCTTAAATCCGGATTTGCGAATCAGGTCGGCATTCACCGCCGCAATAAAATCGGCCCGATAATTTTCAAGAATGCCCTGAGGCATTTCGAGATGGCCGGTTTCGTCAAGATTGGCGCGCCGGAAATCTTCGCTGAAAAAGAGACGTTCCACTTTTTTCAATTTGGATGTTGGCATGTCGATGCCATTACCGTCGAAAAATATTATATCAATCAGATGATAATCATTCGGGCTGTGCCGGAAATAGACACCGGCTCCAAAATTACTATGATTGAGAGCGTAACGGACTACCGGAATAGGCAACGTCTCAAGGTCGTCGCAATCGACCCCGGCCGCCAGCAATCCACTTATCAGGCTCCGTTTAAGCAAACGCGAGGTGTCGGAGGCGTCACGGCTGGTAACAACCGATTTGCCCGGTCCGACAAAGGCGCCGAAAGCGGCTCCCAGTTTGACGCACATCTCCGGGGTCAGCTCGGTTAAGGCCAGACCGGTAACCTTTGATTCGGTAATCAATTCTCGATTCCATTTTTCGCCCCAAACCAGCGAGGTCGAAAGTATCGCTCCATCATCGACCGATTTACCGGCCCATATCTTGCAATTGGCCTTGACGGTAGCTCCCGATCCGATAGTGCAGTCATCGGAGACAATGACATGATCTATTAAAACAACATTATCGCCAATATGGCTGCGATTGCCGATAACCGAGCGATTCAGCCTGGAACCACCGCCGACAATAACATCAGACCAGATAACCGAGTTAGTCATTTCCGATTGTTTGCCGATATTGCAATTGTTGCCAATAACTGAATTGTTTAGCGTGGCGCCATCGCCAATTAACGTATCGTCACCGATTATAACAACTCCTTCAATTTTCAGGTCATCACCAAGTTTAACCCGTTTGCCAAGGTGAAGGGTGGCATCGCCGACTTTTTTCTTCTCCAGATCGAGCGATAGATTTATTTTTCCGCTCAGAAAATCATGATGAGCCAGAAAATATTCCTCAATATTTCCTACATCCTTCCAGTACCCCTCGGCAACCATACCGTTGAGACTCATTTCGCGGGATAGCATAAGTGGAAAAAGATTTTGCGAAAAATCAAAATTTGTTTTTGGGGGAATCAATCGAACAGCGTGCGGCTCCAGAATATAGATGCCGGTATTTATCGTATCGGAAAATAATTCTCCCCACGACGGTTTTTCAAGAAAGCGGGTAATACGGCCGTTTTCATCGGTAATTACAATTCCATAAGCGAGCGGGTTTTCCACGCGGGTTAAAAGAATGGTGGCATCGGATTTCTTTTTGTGATGCCATTCCATTGCTTCGGACAGGTTAAAATCTGTCAGAACATCACCGGAGATAACCAGCGTCGTTTCGTTAATAAATGTTTCGGCGAATCTTACGGCGCCAGCGGTACCATAATCTTCGGTTGGCTGAAGATAGTCCATCTTAATGCCGAATTTGCGGCCATCCTTGAAATGATTTTTAATATCCTCCGCCTGGAAAAACAGAAGCGATACAAGCTCGTCGAATCCGTGTCTTTTCAAAAGATGAACAACATGTTCCATCATCGGGATATCGCCGATTGGTACCATCGGTTTGGGAATATTTATTGTCAGTGGCCTGAGTCTGGTGCCAAAGCCGCCTGCCATTATTATCGCTTTCATTTTTTTATCTCCAAAAAGTTTCGCCCGGAAGTTAAAATAGATTTCAGCCGAATTTTTTTAACCAATTCAATATATCAAAAAAGTCCTTATATGCAAAAGTTTTAATATTGTTTGAACGACAATGTTCCAAAAGGTTACTGCGGGCAAAGATTTTATCAGCAAACTCCAGGGCGCATATATCGGAGAGGCCGTCGCCGATAAATATGATTTCCCATCTGTTTTTATCGCCGCCGACAATTTCATTTATGCGGGCACCCTTGCAGCATCCGCAGCGGGTGCAATCGCCATTGTTATATGGAAATTCAATAATGTAGCGGTTATTCTCAATTGTGACACGGTTCGTAAAATATTTGATTTCCTCAAGTTTATATTTTTTCAGTATATATTTTACGTAGATATCGCTGCCATCGGAAACAATATAAAACGGAATTTTGGATAATTTGGCAAAAGCATAAAGCTCACTGGCGCCGTCTCTTAATTTAAACTGGTCGAGAAACTGATAAATCTCCTTTTTCCCGACATTTAAAAGCGAAGTTTCGCGAATCAGAGTTTCGCGAGTCGAAATAAGCCCCTCTTTCCACATTTCTACATATTTTAGATTTTTGCCGTGGGAAAAGTGGGTGTAGAGCCGGTGGCCGACATCCTTTTCGCAGAAAGTGCCGTCAAAATCGGAAAAGATGATTTTATTTTTCATTATGTAATTTTTCAGAGCCAATATTTTTCAGTATCGCTTCGGCAAATTGGATGTCCTCTCTGTATGGTAAAATCGCATCACGATAGGCCCTGGTCGTGCCAAATTCCGATTCCTGCGCTATCTGATAGAGTCGCCGCTTAATATAATCCTTATAAACTTCAAACTGATTTTTGTCATCATTTTGAGCCAATTTGCAGATACGATCGATGGCGTCGACATAGACTTTATCATAACCACGCAAGGCGATAAGCTGTCTGGTCAGATTGGCAATTCCGGCGATAGTTGACTCGTATTTGAATCGGTTAATTTCTAAATAATCATAAAATTCATCCATCCAGACCGGATTCGATTCGGCAAAAGGAGCAAACTGAACAATCCTCTCTTTATTATTAATAGCGAATTCGCGCAGAAGCGAGGAGTTCTCAAGTTCGGTTGGGAATGGTTTCAACTCCTCGAAAAGAAAATAATAATCGGGTGGAATACCAGCGGCGCTGTCAATTACCTCGGCTTCGGGATCGTTTAAAAATATACCGCCTTCAAAATAATACCTTGAGGTGGTCAATCTGAGCCCGGAACCATCTCCCAGTCCGGTATATTCCTGCACCAGACCCTTACCAAAAGTGGTGTCGCCGACCAGAATCGCCCGGTTGGCATATTTCAGGGCGCCAGCCAAAATCTCTGCGGCCGAAGCCGAACCGCGATCAACAATCACGGCTATCGGTAAGTTCCCGGTTATATCCGAACCTGAGGAATAGTACTCTTCACGGCGCCAGATCGATCGTCCTTTTACCCCGACAATCAAATAGCCGTCATCGAGAAACATGTTGGCCGTACGGTGTGCCTCGCGAAGCAAACCGCCCGGATTTCCCCTGAGGTCAAGAATCACCTGTTTGACAATATCAGGATTATTCAGGTAAAGCGTATCAAGAATATCTTTTAGCTCGCGGGATGTGCCCATTTCAAAATCGATAATCCTGATATAAAGCGTTCTATTTTCGGTTATTCCTGCATACGGAATATGAATCAAGGGTAGTTGTTTGCGAATCAGGTGAAATCTGAGGGTATCAGCCATTTGGTTGCGAATTATTGCCACCTCCAGCGAGGAGTTTTCGGGGCCGCGCAAAAGGTACGTGGCCTGATATGCTGTAATCTCCGCCAGATCGGTGCTGTCGGCTCTTATTATAATATCACCGATTTGAATGCCGGCTTGCCCGGCCGGTCCATCCTCGCGGACCGACATAATCATCAATCCATAATCGTGCCCAACCACGGTGATACCGATGCCGCCATATGACCCGGTGAACTCTTCATGAACACGATCCAATTCTCGTGGTTCCAGAAGTCCCGAATATCTATCAAGCTCATTGAGGACTGCGTTTTGAGCATGCTTCACCAGATTGCCGCTATTATATATATCGGGGTGCATAACACTGATAAGTTCGAGGGTGTTGGTTATCTGAAGAGGCAGATATATATTTTCATCCGAGAGTATAAACAGACCGGTGCCGCTGGTCAATAGGATCAGTGTCACAAAAAGACAAATGCCCCAGATCAAATAGCGTCGTCCCTCGTGGTGAGTATTTTGATTCAGCCTATTTTCAATTTCCGTCTGAGACAATCTTTGACCTCATCAAATACTGCATCTATTGATTTTTTTCCATTGAGCAGGACAACTCTTTTTTTATCGCGGCGGGATATTTTCTTAAAGCCGTTTCTGACCCTGGTGAAAAAGGCTTTCGATTCCGATTCAAGACGATCGGCCACCTTATTTATTTTTCTCATCCGTTTCAACGATGTCGGATAATCAATATCAATTATGAATGTGAGACGCGGTTTATGTTCTCCAACGGCGAGGCGATTTAGCTTGTCGATAATCGCCGTGTCAATACCGCGTCCGTAGCCCTGATAAGCAGTGGTTGAATCATAGAATCGGTCGCATAAGATAATTTTACCCATGTCAAGGGCCGGGCCGATTATGTTTTCCACCAACTCGGAGCGCGCGGCGACATAAAGCATCAGCTCCGAAATCGGATTAATCTTAATGTTCTTATTCAGCAGAATTTTGCGGATTTTCTCCGAGAGAATAGTCGATCCCGGTTCACGAAGGATTTCCGGCTTAAATCCCAGTTTCTTTAAGTAATTATTGGTTAATTTCAGTTGGGTCGATTTGCCGCAGCCGTCGATTCCCTCAAATGTTATAAACAAACCTTTACGCTTCATAATAATAACGGGCGAATATTTTATTCGCCCGCAATTTAGGTATTTTATAATTGTTTGAAAACTACTTTTTCAAAACTGTCTTGTGGCTGATTCCGGAACCGGTTTTTTTGCTTTTTTTGGCATTCTTTGTTTTTCGAGCGGCAATCGTTGATTTGGAGGATGCTTTTGACTTGATAGTAAGTTTTCGTTTGGGCTTTTTTGGCTCTTTTGGTTTTTTCCAGCCATATTTTAGAATAAACCTTTCCGTTTTCTGTCGGGCCTCATCATCGGTGTACTGAACCGGAGGAGATTTTTTAAAATATGATGAGGGAGCCTCCAGAGCACCGGCCAAGCCGTTATCGAGACCGAGTTTACAGCATCGTACCGAATCGATAACAACTCCGGCCGAATTGGGCGAGTCCCAGACCTCAAGCTTTATCTCCATATTGAGCGGAACATTACCGAATGTTGTCCCCTCCATTCGTATATGAGCCCACTTGCGGTCAGATAACCACTCGACATAATCGGACGGACCGATATGAATATTTTCTTTGCCGATATCATAGTCAAGCTGGCTGGTAACGGCATTGGTTTTGGAGATTTTTTTCGATTCCAAACGCGATCGTTCCAGCATATTTAGAAAATCGGTGTTGCCGCCTACATTAAGCTGACTGGTATGTTTCAATTTAACGCCCCGGTCGCGAAAAAGACGAGTCAGGACACGGTGGGTGATAGTTGCCCCGACCTGCGATTTGATGTCGTCGCCTATTACCGGAAGACCTTTTTCCTCAAAACGGCCCTGCCAGTAAGGTTCGCGAGCTATAAAAACAGGAATACAATTGACAAAACCGCAACCGGCGTCAAGCACCTGTTCGACATACCATTTGGTAGCCGCTTCCGAACCGACCGGAAGGTAGTTGACGACCACATCGGTTTTGGTTTCTTTGAGGAGTTTGACAATATCAATGGTGTCACCGGGTGCCTTTTTTATAATATTCGACAGGTATTTCCCCAGGCTGTCATGGGTCATTCCCCGCTGAACGGTAATGCCGGTTTTGGGTACCTTGCAAAACTTGTAGGTGTTGTTTGGTTTTTTGAAGATAGCGTCGGCCAGATCGAGACCGACTTTGTTTTTGTCAATATCAATCGCCGCCGAAAACTCTATATCGCTGATATGATAACCGCCGAGATTGACATGCATCAATCCCGGAACCAGTTCGTTATCATCAGCATTTTTGTAAAACTCAACTCCCTGTACAAATGATGAAGCGCAATTACCGACTCCGATTATGGCAACTCTGACCTTACTCATCAAGTTGTTCCTTTCTTAAATAATGTGATTTGAGTATAGACAAAGATAACAATATGAGCAAGATAATTGTTGACAGGAATATATAATAAGTATATTAATAATGACTGAATGGTCATTATTGTATTTGGTTATTTTTATGGATGAAAATATCATAGTCCGGCTGGAAAAGGAAAAGGTGGTAACGGCCACCTTTCGAAAATTAAGTCCGGCCAAAAAGGATAAGATTTATAAATCGGCCCTGAAAGCATTCGGTGAGGATATTTTTGATCGAGTCGTTCTTGATGATATTGCCAAAACGGCCCGGATATCGAAAGGTTCGCTGATACAGTATTTTGGCGTTAAAGAAAATTTATTGTTTTTTCTGGCAGAGATGGTGGTATGTAATTACAAAAATTACTTTGATAATTATTTTTTTGGCGAAACGGTTGTCAGGGCCAAAGATAGAATCGAGCAGTTTTTCCTGAAACATCAAGATTTTATGAAAAACAGCAGAGCCGAATTTGATTTTATTCTCCGGATGATTTATGAAAACTCCGGTGAATTATCGGACGCTTTTGTCAAAACAATTTTTTATATACAGAGTGAATATATTCAAGAAATAATAAAGCGGGGGATACAAACGAATCAATTGCGACGGGATATCAGGAGCCAATATTTAGAATCTGTTTTTCATTCGATATTCGTTGGTTTATTGCGAGAATACTTTTTGGATAAGACGGCATTACAGAAAAACGATTTTGCGGTGAATCTCAATCAATGTTTGAATTTGATTTTCGCAGGAATTAAATAGAATCTATCCTGATGTAACTACAGTCTTAGTATAAAATCGGTTTTGTTAAACAGTGTTGTCTGTCGGCGGCGGACCTCGTTTTCATCTATAATAAAATCGGGGCCGATTTGTTCAATCATGAGCGATGAGACCGATGAGGCAAAACAGCCGGACTTTTTCAGATCGCCAGTCCTCAAATATTCAAAGGTAAATCCGGCCATATAGGTATCACCGGCGCCAGTGGCATCGACCAGCTTTGTTTTGTAAGCTGGAATATCAATGTAGGTTTTTCCGTCGTAAATAACCGAGCCGAGTTCGGCTAAAGTTACTATCACAATTTTTGGTCCCCAGTCTTTGATTATTTTAGCCGCTTTGTATGGATCCCGACGGCTGTCGATACCGGTTAATATTTTGGCTTCAAGCTCGTTCGGCTTGACCACATCGAAGACACTCAGTGTCTCTTCTATTCCCTCGTTTTTTTTGTGAAATATGCGGCCATTTTCGTCGGCATTACGAAGCAATCCCTGGGGATCGCAAAACATAAAACCATCGAAATTATCCCTGATAGTTTTTATTGTCTCAAAAGAAATCTCGCCCAATATAGGACCGACAAGGATTGCTTTTGAGTCTAAATAGTTTTCGGGTCTGATAGTTTTAATATCATCGGCTCGGCCCAATAAATCGAGTGTTCTGTTGCCAAAATCATCGTAATAAATAAGCGAAAACCCCCCCGTTTCTGCCGATTCATGCAGGACAGTCTCGATCTTAAATGATTTGAGCTTTTCGATAAAATTGCTTCTGAAATCATCACCAATCGCACCGATTAGTCTGATCTCTTCGCCAAGTTTGGAAAGTGTCAGAGCGGCGTTGGTAGAACATCCGGAAAGGATACGCCCATCGGTTTCGAAATCTTTAGTTTTGATATAGTCATAAACCGGATTGCCGATAGCGGTTATCATCTATTTTTTCAAATCTCTTTTTTATTGCCAAGCTGTTTATAAGTATAAACAATTCTCTGGATCGAGGTTATATATGAAGTCAGCCCCACAATTATCAGTGATATCTCAAGCCAGCGGCCGTTGGGGAAATATCTTTCCAGAATAGCGCCGATTATAATCAAAGTAAATTTCTCCGGACGACCCATAATGCCGACATCACAGTTTTCTATTTTACCGATAGATTCGGCGGCGGCACGGGTATAACTGGCGATTATCATTCCAAAAAGAGCGAATAGAGCCCATCCGGGATGAACCATTTTGGAGAGAGCAATTCCGGCCAGAATAAAAAATTCACCATAGCGGTCGGAAACATGGTCGAGGATACCGCCGAAAATAGTTCCGATATTGCCGGCGCGGGCGGTTGAACCATCGAGGATATCAGCCAGCGAGGCAATAAGCATCCAGAAAATACCCCACCAAATTTCGGTTTTCCAGAAATAGATACCGGAAACTATGGCAAAGATAAATGAAAGAGCGGTCAGAATATTTGGGGTTAATCCAAGTTTCAGGCAGATTTTGCCTAATCCAATGAAGGATCGTTCATACAGGGCTCTTTTATGTTTATTAATCTCTGCCATTTTGATTATTGCCAATTATTGAGGCAATATATCGACGTTGTTAGCCAAGTCAAGTTATATTGGATTTATTAGCAAGATAAAAAAGTAGTACAACCGAATGAATTGATTAAATTTTTATTGGAGAAATGGCACAAAATCGCTAAAAAAAGTCAGGACAAATATTGCCCTGACTTTTTTAAAAAAAAGGGTTGAGAGATATAAACAAAATTATAAGGCTATAAAATTGCTTCAATCAATCCAAAGTTTACTTTTTAACTTCGGCCGGTTTGATAACAAGCGCCGGAATAACCTCCTCTGCCGGATTACTCTCTTTGTCTGATGGCATAACCATTTGCAGTGAGTTGCTGGGATTTGTTGTTGTTGTGTCAATTTTAAGTGGTTCGGTGATATCGCTGCCATCGAGTGCCGAGATAAAGATTGTCGCAATTCTTCCGGTGCCGGCAGCCATCGGTGCAACGGAAACTCCCAGATCCCAAATCAGACCGATTGTCAGGCATTGCGTGGCTGTATCGACGCGGGCCGATTTGACGCGGAAATGATCGACACGACCGCCCGTGAAAACTGTAGAATCGGCGACGATTTTTGTGGTACCAGCACTGAATATGACCGGTAATGAGATGGCTATAATCTCTTCATCATTAAAAAGAGAGACGTTAACCGCCCAATTTTTGGCGTCAATTTGATACGGCTCAATATACATCGTATCAATCGCACCGGCATTATCGACCTGGGCATATAAACCGCCGGTCAACAGCATCATCCCTATAGCAAAAAGGATAATTTTTCTCAGGTTCATCTTTCCTCCATTTGGTAATACTTAAAGGTTTTACATATTATCATCGGTCAAAGATCCATTTATATTAACTCGTTTGGACATATCAGGTTTCGGGGCGAATAATAGACTGTAAAGAGTCGGCTTTGGCAGAATTATTCAATTTTTCACGATATACATCGATGGCGTTGTTAAGACCTCTGAGACCAACATCCTTATCGGGAAAGCGCCGGAACAACTCTTCCAGCCGTTTAGCGGCGTTTTCCCAGTCCCCGCGTTTTCTGGCAACCTCGGCCCGATAAGAAATGGCCGAAGCTTCGATAAAGGTGCCTTTACGTTCGGACTGCATTTTTAGGTAGAATTCATCTGCTTTATCATACCATATCTCGGTCATTCGAGTATTTTTTAATTTGTCGTAATGTTCGGCGATAGTCAAATAAGTCTCGAAAGCAGACTCGGTATCCGGGAAATTTGTTATTAGCCATTGGTATTCATCCTCGGCTCGATTCCACTCGTTCTGTTTTTCAAATGAAAGGGCGAGATATTTTTGAGGTAGAGGGTCGGTCATATAATAACCGTATAATTTATCCCTAATATATTTAACTGTCTCGCGGCAATCTGAGTATGATTTGTTGTCGAAATGGGTTATCGCAATTCTTGTGTATATATTCGTCAACAATGTTGAATCATCAACTCTTTCAAGTAAATCCTTATAGATTTCAATTGCGGCAAGATGGTCATTTTTGCCGCGACTTAAAAATTCGGCGATTTTCATTGCCTCGGGAATACCGGTCAAGCCGGTTGAGTCTCTGACTACACTGATAGTTTCTATCGCCTCATCCCATTTTTTATAATCGGCTAAAAGTCCGGCCAATATTCGACGAGCCTCTTTTTCCAATTCGGTGTTGGGCCAATCTGCGATTAATTTATGATAATAATCACGCGTAGACTGTGTACCCTCAAAGGTATTGGAAACATTTTGAAGCTTGATATTTATATTCAGTAGTTCGACCGGAAGATTTAAGACCTCCCAAATAATCTTGTTTTCGGAATCGATAGGCGGGTAAAAGGTATCGATCATTGAATTATATATATCCATTCCGCTTACCCAATCACCTTTGGCGTGGTAGGCACGAGCCAGATTGGATTGGGATGATAATAAGGCGCGATCAGACAATTTGGTCAGTGAAAGAAGTTGTCTGAGGATTATAATTGATGAGTCGAATTTTCTTTCGGCGAAATATATACTGGCCAGCCGTGATGTGGCCATAAATGCCACCGATTCCAAATCCTTGCGTTCGGTCGGGAAATTTTCTAATGTCAACGAATCTATGTGAGTCCAGCAAAAGGCGATTGTAGATAAATAGGCGTCTTTTACCTTCCGCCAGATGTTGATATCAGTTAGGTCCGGTTTGATAGAGGCAGTATTGAAAATGCTTTCAGCTTGATGTAAAGATTTCTCGGCATTGAAAATTATCTGCTGGCTCGGCTCAGTTCCGCAACCTGCCGTAAGAATAATAAATGGAAGGACTATTAGTAGCTTTTTCCCGAATTCAATTAACATAATTATGCTATTAATCGATTATTCTAATCCAGAATATTTTTATTTATTCCGTTCTTTTTTCGACCTGCGCAGATAATCAGGTTGTTAAAGAATTAAACATATATAAAAATATAAATCTGTCAATACCCTTACTGAATAAAATATAAATATGGAAGAATCATTCTACCACAAGAAAAATAACAAAAATCCTCATATAGATGGTAAAAGGCAAAACCGGTTATTTGAAGATTGAAATATTATAGATAAAATAAAAAGGATCGCAGAAAAACGCGACCCTGAGTTAAATATTCAATATTTATGATATATTTTTATTGTCTTTTTCTATAAATGGCCAGGCCAAGAGTACCAAGACCAAAAAGCAGTAATGTTGATGGTTCAGGAACGTCGGAATATATTGTGAATTCAATACCATCATTTGCAAAATTGCAATCAGGGTCAAATGCAAATCCTATTACGCCATCGGCGGCATAGTCATTTAATAATCCAAGAGCCCCAAGCTCGCTAAAGGTAAAAGTAAGATCATTGGGGAATGAGCCATTATCGGGATCAGCCCAAACGGCCAGTTCCGTTCCTCTTCCCTCAAAGTTATCGCCGTCCGTAAATAGTTCTCCATATTTCCGAACACCAATTGGGGCATCATTGAGAAGGCGAATATAGAGAAAATCATTGTCTTCAGTTATCAGGTTATGGATATTTTTGAACGTTAAGGTAGCCTCATTTATGGGACCGTAGGTATTATTCCATTCAATTCCCCACGTAAATGCCATATTATGGCTAAGATCGTTCAGGTTGGGCGGTTCCGGAGTAAAGGTAAAGGCCGCACCAAAAGCCTGGTTCGCAATCATAAAACAAAAGATTGCCAAAATCCCAATAAATAAATTCTTTTTCATCATTACATCCCCGCCCAATTCATAGGCAATATAAGATAATAGGTCTCTCAAAGAAACTATATAACGATTACACTGAAAGCAATTTGCATTCCAATAATAAAATTACATTGTCTGTATATATGCTGTTGTATCACAATGAAATACAGATAAATATTTTTTGAGAACTTATAATTTATCCCAAAAAATATGCAAATTGATGCAGATATTATGTTCATTATTACAGTTTGGGCGCAATTTTAATGTTTAATTGCTGTTGTTTCTGATATCTGAATTGTTTTCAAAAGGAGTTTACTATGAAAAAACACAAGACAGAATTAAAAAGAAAGTTCAATTCGACTAAATTAGTTCGATTTGACGAAGATATCAAATCGGGACAAAACCTGCTTTTGCAGCCGGGTAAAAAATATTCGAACCTACTTGTCTGGCAGAATCATAAATACCAGACCAATAAGTTCAAAATCGATCTTTTTCGATTCCTGCGCGATAATATCCCTCTCTTACATGCCTGTATCTGGACCTGGTCAAGGTTATCATCGGCGCCGGGGCGATTTGAAATAATTGAGTCTAATTCTGAAAAGATTTCTATTAGCGCCGAACAATGTCTGGCCAAACTGTGTGAATTCATTTATCCATATAAGTATCATCGCAAGGCCGGACTGGAATCATTTTTGCCGCTTTTATTCAACTCACTCTATACCGATGGTGCCTTTGCAGGATTTTTACTTGTCAACCCGGATGGCAGCGGTGTTGAACGTTTTTTGCCGATTGATCCGGCCTTTATAGCAGTGGCCGGAAATCGTCCGGATAAAGAGTCTCTGGTATTTCAGACCGAGAACGGCGAGAAAAGAATTGACAGTAACGATTTTTATTACCTGGCCCTTGATGCTGATATTAACAAAGGTTTGGGCAAATCAATTCTGGCCTCGATTCCGTTTGTGGCTTTTGTTCAGCAACAGCTAATCAACGATATGCAGCGGACGGCGCATAATGCCGGGTATCATCGTTTGCATGTAAAAATCACACCGCCGGAAAAACTATCGGGTGAATCTGATGAAGCTTATGTAGATAGGGTTAACTCATATTTTGATGATACCGTTTCGATGATTAAAAACTGCGAGCCGGAAGATAATCCGGTGACCTGGGATAATGTGCATATTGATTATGTCGGTCCCGGACATACGCGGGCGGTGACCAATTCTTGGTCGATGAATCATCGGGCGATGATTGAGGAGATCTGTGCCGGGACAAATCTTTCGCCGTTTATGCTGGGGTACAACTATGGGACGACGCATAACTGGGCGCAGTTCAAATATGATCTGGTGATGCGTCAGGTGGTTTCGGTGCAGAGACAGGCGGCACGGTTTTTAGAGTGGATCGGCAATGTGGAACTGGCGCTGAGAGGTTTTGACTGCCGGTGCCTGTATAAATTTGACAATCGCTTGTCGTATCAGGCGGCCGAGAGCGCCGAGATTGTACGGTCCGATGTTGACAATCTGATAAAACTTTTCTCCGCCGGACTGATATCAAAAGAGACCGCCCAGACCAAAGCCGGAGACCTGTTATAGATAAGCTTTTTTCGCAGGCGGACTGGCGCCGGGCGATCAAGGATATCCCGTTTTTTGCACGAAAGTTTCTGGGGATAAGGCCGCATCCGGGACAGGTCAAGTGGCTGACCAAAAGCTGTAAACTTGAAAATCTTCTGGTGACCGGCAACCGCTGGGGGAAATCATTTGCCTGTGCCATCAAGATTATTCATCACGCATTATTCCGAATCAGGGATACTAAGTATGATCACTTTGACCGGTATCATATCGTTACCGCCAGTATAACTCAGGATCAATCAAGGATTATTTTTGATACGGTGGTCAGAATTTTAAACAGCACCTGCCGAATCGAGGGGCTGGTCAAAAAGATGACCGTAACGCCATACCCTCGTATAGTACTGGGCAATGGTTCCATAATCGAGGCCCGCTCGACCCAGCGGCGTGGGTTGTACCTGCTCGGTTTTGATTACGATTATTTTATTTTCGACGAAGTCGCTTTTGAAGAAGAGGCTGAATTCGTTGTTAATGAGGTAATCAAGATGCGTCTCGCTGACCGGATGGGGATACTCGATCTGGTCTCGACGCCCAACGGGCGCAACTGGTTTTATCGGAAAATGAAATCGCTCAAAGATAGACCGAAAAAAGCATATGTCCAGTCGGGGGATTCACGCGAAAACAAATTTATCTCCAAAGAGTATCTTCAGATGCAGATTGAATATCTCTCCGACAAGCGGGTGGCGCAGAATATTATGGGGATGTTTGTCGATTCCGGCGGTGAGATAATCCCGGGTCGTTATGTCGATGAGGCGTTGATAACAAGCAATATAAATAATAGTAAGGATCTAAACCCAGAAAAGCGGTTTCGACAAAATTCTCTGTATTTAAACGGGTGGGATCTGGCGCGGAAGAAAACGGCGACAGTTGGGATAACGATTGAGGTTGTTGACAATATCGCGACGGTGGTTGAGTTGACACGGATTCGGAAATGGGATTGGAACATTATCCTCGAGGTGATTCGCAAACAGCAACGGATGTACCCCGGGCGGTTGATAATCGATGCCACCGGGTTGGGCGATGTGGTCGTATCGCAGTTGAGTGATCTTAATCCGACCTCGTTTATTTTCACCGGGAAATCAAAAGCCGGGCTATTAACCAATCTGGAACTGTTTCACAGCATGAGGAAAATCAAATATGCACGGTGGGAACTACCTGATGAAAACGGCCGGGTCTGGTCACTTGAAGATGAACTTCGCTCAGCAACCTGGGAAGATAACAACCAATGCGATGCGGTAATGGCATTAGCATTAGCCCTTTGGCCTTTGCACCATGCGAACAAACCGATACTCAGTCCGAAAGTGGGGGTGGTGTAATAGATTGGGTGGTCCACCCGCGGCGGCGGCTGTGGGTTAGTTGATTTGGTGCAATGACGTTAGCCAAACATTTACACAGCCTTCACTATTGTCCGATACCGGTTGCGGCGGTTTTCGAACAATTTACTGCCGAGTTCTTTACTTCGCCATTCCTGATACGACGAAAAGTTGCCTTCATACCAGCGCACATTACCCTCGCCCTCAAAAACCAGAAGGTGCGTGCAGATACGGTCAAGGAAAAACCGGTCATGGCTGATAACCATCACGTTGCCGGAAAAATCAAGAATCGCATCCTCAAGCATCCGGAGAGTGTTGACATCAAGATCGTTGGTCGGTTCATCGAGTAGCAGCAGATTGCCGCCGATTTTTAGTACCTTAGCCAATAGACACCGATTACGTTCACCGCCGGACAGTTCATTAGCTTTTTTTTGCTGTGATGCACCTTTGAAACCGAATTGTGACAGATACTGACGAATCGGTACCTTACGGTCACCGACCGGAATCTCATCGACACCTTCGCCGACTTCCTCGATCAGACTTATGTTGTCTCTAAGTCCGGTCCGCTCCTGATCGACCGATGCGATCTGCACCGTTGAGCCGATTTTTAATTGACCCGATTTTGGTTTTAAAGCGCCGGTGATTAATTTAAGCAGAGTCGTTTTACCGGTCCCGTTTGGTCCGACCAGTCCTACAACTGCCGACCGGGGGAGCAAAAACGAAAGATATTCGAATAGGTTATTTTCGTCATAGCCGATTGCAACATTGTGGAACTCTACCACCTGACTGCCTATATCCGGTCCGGGCGCAATTTGAATAACGGCCCCGGCCGATTTGGTTTTAGCGGTCTCACGCGCAACTAACTGTTCATACTCCCTGATTCGGGATTTGGCCATTTCATTTTGATCGCCGCGGCTCATTTTGATCCAGGACAGCTCCCGCTGAAGCGATTTGGCCCGTGGTGAATCTTTTTTCTCGGAGGCGGCCAATGCAGATAGTTTTTGCTCCAGCCAGGAAGAATAATTGCCTTCCCACGGGATACCATGACCGCCGTCAAGTTCAAGAATCCACTTGGTGACGTTGTCGAGAAAGTATCGGTCATGCGTAACAATAATAACCGTGCCGGGATATTCACGAAGTTGCTCCTCCAACCAGTTAACCGTTTCGGCATCGAGATGGTTGGTAGGCTCGTCGAGTAGTAACAGATCCGGTTGTTCCAAAAGGATTTTGCAGAGAGCCACTCGACGTCTCTCACCGCCGGATAGCGTCGATATAATCCGATCATCGTCGGGAAGACATAAGGCATCGGTGGCGATATTCATGGTGCGGTCGAGATTCCAACCATCGACCGCATCGATTTTGTCCTGAAGCTCACCCATCCGGTCCATCGCTTTTTGCATCTGGTCGTCGTCCATCTGCTCGGCCATACTATCGGCGAGTTTGTTGTATTCATCAAGAACCGCTTTGGTTTCGCCGAATGCAGATTCAACAATTTCACGAACGGTTTTATCCGGGTCGAGCCGCGGTTCCTGCTCGACAATACCGGCCTTAAAACCGGGGGTTATTTGGGCATCGCCCTGAAACTCGATATCAAGTCCGGCCATAATTCGTAGGACAGTCGTTTTTCCGGAACCGTTTTCGCCGACAATCCCAATTTTGGCACCGGGATAAAAACTTAAGTTTATATCTCGAAGAACCTGCTTTTGCCCGTAGAATTTATTAATACGATACATATGAAAAATAAATTTTTCAGCCATAGCAATCTCTCTTTTTTATTTAAAATTTCTAAAGCAAAGATAATATAAGGCAGGTACGTTTGCAAGCGCGCTAAGTATAATATTTGTTTGAAATGAAATTAATAATACATTTTGCCGCATTACAGAAAAAAGGTGACAGTTTTTGACTTTATTATTGTAATATTCATATAATAGAATTGAACATATTCTTAAATTATGGGAGGTAATGGAAGCAGAAGAGCGGCAGAAGTATATAAAGCAAATCGGTGATTTCCCCAATCAATTGGAAGAAATAGTAAGCGGCCTTTCTGATAAACAGCTTGATACATCGTATGGCGAGGGAAAATGGACAGTGCGGCAGGTGGTGCATCATCTGGCTGATTCGCATATCATTGGTCACGCCCGGACCAAATGGGCCTTAACCGAAGAGAATCCGGCTCTAAAAGAATACCAGTGTGATATTTGGGCAAAACTTCCCGATTATTCAATGCCGATTGATAACTCGTTGGATATTTTAAAGGGATTGCATAAACGATGGTATTTTCTATTTGAAAACTTATCTGAAAACGAGTGGACGCGACCGGTGGATCATCCTGATCCCGATTATTCCAATGTCGAAGAGCTGTTAAGAGCTTATGCCAGACATGGGGAAAAGCATATTGGGCATATCAGGCAGGTTATAAAATAGATTTAGAGATTGGTCCTATCCTCTCTGTCATATATGATAGGAATACCAGGGCAGATGTTGAAGTGCTTGCCCTGCCGTCAAATTTCCCGGAAATAATTTTAAATGAAAAATTGAGTTTTAAAACGGCAGGGTGGCACCGTAAAGATCGCTAAAGGTAATACAAAGAGTGGCAACAAATACGATACCGGCCAGAATCCACTTAAGAGCCGGAAATCTTCTTTTTGCGCGATATACTATCATCTCAAAAACTCCTTTAAGAATTCAATATTGTTAATGAGCAACTGTTGTGCCCCAAAACAAATTTCCGGTGAATTATTTGTATCCCATTGTAACACAATGTGATATGACAATATGGTTTTTGCGGTAGCTATTCTCCCATCCTGTCTGTGAAATTATCTGCATACTATTATTTGCAGAATCTGTGGTAAATTGATGGTGAATTTTTAAACCTCCGGATTTGTAACGGAGGTAAAATGGAAAATTTATTTGGCAAAATCACGGCTTCTTTAATCGACGATGATTTATCGTTTCCGCCGGAGTTGGTGGATATTATCAATAATAATATTGCGCCGCCGGAGAAAGTGACTCAGGATAATATCTATATCCGGGCGATGTATATCGTCTCCGATGAGGTAAACAGCTATGGGGGACGTTTTCCGGACAATGAGTTTGATTCGATGATGAGTCTTATTATCGACTCACCGGTGCTGATTGGGCATCGCAAGGATAGTCTTCCGATTGCACGAAATTTCCACGCAGAACAGGTACAAAAGGGAGATACCAACTGGATAAAAGTATATTTCTATTGGCTGAAAAATGCCAAAGGGGCGGAAACATTAAAAAACAATATCGATGGCGGCATCTACAAAGAGTGCTCGATCAGTTTTGTATTCTCTCTGCCGGAATGCTCGATCTGCGGTGATGATATTCGCCGGTGCGGGCATCGGCCGTTTAAGGAGTATCAAACAGCCGAGGGTGATAAAAGTGTCGCTCACTTCAACTATCGTCAAATTGAAAAAGTGTTGGAAACATCAATTGTCTATCGCGGTTCGGTGCATGATACATCGCTGACCAATGAACTCTTTTTTCCTGTCGGCGAACAATCTAATACCAAAAACGATTTTGAAAATTTTGCGCCGGCAACAATAAATAGAATCTGGGGAATAGAACAACTTGATACGACACATCGGTATAAGGTCATGCCGGCGTATGAATCGCTTCGGATAATTATCGATAGTCCCAATGAAGAGTTAATTGCCCGGTACTATGATGACACTAAAATTGTCAGTCAGAATCTTCACAAATATCTGGGTAGTTTATCGTGGCCGGATGGTAAGTACCGTCTCGATTGTCGATTGATCGGTTATCGCGGTAAAGAACGGCAGAAACTCTCCGAATTATCCAAATATCTCGATGGCCGGAAATCAAATGTTACCCGAATAGAAATTAAGGTGTATGATCTTCTAAGTTCAGAAGATAATGGCAATGAATTGCCTGATATTTCGGGGCGGCAGTTTTCTTTGAAATCGATGTCCGGTTCTTTGCCCGGTTTGCTTGTACCATCGGAAACAGCATCCAAAAAAAAACTGACCAAGATCATTGAAAATCTTTCCACCCGGTACGGCGTTGAGATTGCCGATTGTCAAACCGATAAAAAATTTCTGTTTACCAATAAGAAAAGAGCGTTTTTTAATATTACATCCAAAGAGCAGATATCGGGTGGGTACAAATACCGCCTGAGTGGAAAAATTGGTAATATTGGTGTTGAGTGTAATACCCCTGTTACTTCCAGAAAGAATTTTCCGGCTGGGCAATCTGCTGAAATCGAGATATCAACGATTAAACTAACTGACGGAAAAATTGAGCTGACTTTTCCAAGAATAGTTGATTCAATCGATCAGGGTACAACGAATGAAAATCTTGAATTGCTGATTCACGGCAACTCTGTATTAAAATCGAATTCAACCTACACGGTTAGTCGGTATCGCAATAGGGATATCCTGCTGACAATTGAAAAATATAAAAGCAAAGAACATTATATCATTAAAAATTTCTCACTGAACCGACTGGCCCAAAAAGGACGATTCCTGGTAGATGAAGTTGATACTACAAGAGGACAATCCGAAACTCAATTGGGCCGGGGACAGGTTTTGCAAAGCGATTGGTGCGAGCCATCCAGAAAATTCAGGCTAAACGGTTTCTTTGACGGTTTGTATGCAATCAGACCGATTGTTCACAATCATATAAAGCGTTTTCTGTTTTACGAAATCCCTGATAGACAAACAAGGGAGGCCGACAGTGTGCCCCAATAACAGCAACAACTTTTTTCAGGCAGCATGCAGGAAGCCGATTTACAGTTTCATCCTGACTCTTCTGGGAATGTCGGCGGCCTACTTTACGACTATCGGCAGTATCCGGATCAGTCTGGCCGAAAAAGCCGAAGCGGTTCTGGTGGAGACTATTGATAAAAAGTTGACTCGCCTTGAAGTAGTTATCAAGGAAGGGATGATATCCAAAGATCAGTTTTTTGAATTTAGCAATGATATCGAATCGCGATTGGCTCGAATCGAATACCATTTAACAAACAATGCGGGAGATTAATAGTGGTCACAGATAAAGTAAGCAAAAATGCAATTGACCTGTTGTGCCAAAATCTGGCCGACGAAGCAGTTGAGAAAATTGATTTTGATGAATTAATAGATATCCTCGGTGCTGTCCGGGACAATATCAATCAGGAGCAAAAGACGGCAAAGGAGCTTGAATATCTCAAGGAAGAATATCGGAACCGGATAGTTGGGATGGTTAAGGCCAATCTGGCCTGTCGGGAAAATGAACGTGATGCCGAACTGGCGGTGAAGCTGTCTGATGACATCTCCGGAACCAGCGCCGAGGAGCTGGTCGGTATGTATGGTCGAGTGGCGGCACGCTTCCGGACCAACTTTCCGGCCAGCTTCAGGTATCTGACGATACCCTCGCCGCTTGCAGTCAGCCGAAATAATTGGAACGAACATAAAATATAATTTGCGGGATAGTATGCCCGGGATCATGCGGGTTTGTACCCGATCCTGTTTACATTTTAACATTAAGGAGTAGTGATGAGTATACGAGAACAAAATCTTGAGACAATCGCCCCCGTTTTTGCCAGCTTTAAGATATCGCAGACAGCCAGCGTTGATGATCTCAAAGATGCCGATATCAGCAAAGGGGTAACGCTGACCGGGGATTACGAAGTCGGACCATGCAGTTCCGATTCGATTCTTCTGGGCAAACTGGTCAGTTTGACTCTGACCGATGCCGATGATGGCGAACGGGTGGCCACGGTACAGGTCGGCGGAATCTGTCGTCTGGCGACATCGTCAACCTATCCGGAGGTCGGCAACCGGGTTATCGGCGGTACCGGCGGAACGGTAAAACAGGCGGCCGTCCTGACCGGCTATGACCCGGCCGGCGGAAATATCGCCCGTGGGACGGTTTTGGAAGTTAACGGAACAACCGATTGCACCATTCTATTGAATTAAAAAAAATAAGGAGAATAATGTGAATATAAAAGATTTTATGGAATCGGCGGCATTTCAGCGGGAAAGCATTGATCTGGCCGAACGCGAACTGGACGGATCGGTTGATTTAAGTCGTACCGCTGAGATAAATATCGATCACGATACCTATCTTGAGGCCGAAACGCGGGGAATGACCTTAAGTGAACTGCTGGAGACGGCCGAGTATGATCCGACTCCGACAGGGGCGCCGCTTGACGCCTTTGAGCGGCAGTTGGCGCTGGCCGGTATTAGACTGGGCGGAAAAAATCCGACCACAGTGGAGCAGATGTATCAAAAAGCGGCTGCCCTGATGCCGGAGTTTATCCTTCGGGAAATCAAAAAGGGGCAATCGATGCGCCCTGAACTTAGCTCACTGATAGCCAACTCGACTATCGTTGCCAATAATCGCTACACGCCGTTTTATATTGATACCGACTCCGGAAGTAATCTTTCGTTACGTCCGATTGGTGACGGTGCCGAGATTCCGCAGTTGGTTGTTACCGAGCAAAATCATGCCATAAATGTGCCGGAATATGGTCTTGGTTTGAAAGCGAGCTACAAGGCTTTGCGCTATCGGACAACGGCGCAGTTTCGGGTGCTGTTATGGTACATCGGATTTAAACTGCAGACCGACAAAATCAGCCTGATTGTCGATTGTATTATTAATGGCGACGGTAACAGCAATGCCGCCGCGACGGTCAACGCCGCTTCCAGCGGTTCTTTGACTTATAACGATCTGATTACTCTCTGGTCGCAATTTGATCCGTTTGAAATGAACGGCATTATCTGTCATATCGATAATCTGAAAACTATTCTGACGCTTGACGAATTCAAAGATCCGCTGGCCGGATATCGTTTTCAGGAAAAGGGCGAACTGTTCAGTCCTCTTGGTGCAACTCTGGTTCGCTGTGATTCGGTTGCGACCGATCTGGTTATCGGTTTGGACTCGCGCTTTGCCATTGAGGAAGTCATCACACAGCCGTTGATGGTGGAGTACGACAAGGTAATCGAGCAGCGGTTCGAAGAAGCTGTTATCTCGGAATCGGTCGCTTATGCCAAAGTATTAAAGGAAGCCTCGGTGGTCCTTGACACCGTGTTCGCATAAGCCCAAACCGTCAGCCCGGTCAAAGCGGCCGGGCTGATAAGGATAAATAAGAATATGCAAAAACATCTAACAGATAGTACCGCTGCCTACCCCGGCGGAATTAGTCCCGGGCACCGACTGTTTAAAGTACCTTCAGGTTTTTATGCCGGAAGAGTGGCACTTCTTTTACAAAGTTCGTCATCGGCAATAAAGTTAACTTATGCCGATTACCCGTATTCGACCTGGAGTACGCCGGTCACCGTGATAAACGATGCCGGCGATTATCCGTTTGACGCCTTAATGGATGACGATGGCAATATATATCTGGCCTACTCGCTGGGAGCCAATAATGATCTGGTTTTGCGCAAGTTGAGTTTTTCGGCCGGAAACTGGTCAACGGGAAGTTTAATAACAATATACAACGGAGATGACAATTACTTTCCTTCACCTTGTCTGGAAAGCACCGGTCGTCTCTGGGTCAGCTGGAGCCGATTGTCGGGCGGTCAATATTATATCAATGCCAAATACTCAGATGATTGGGGCGCTACCTGGGTTGGCGGCGCCGCTGGTGCGGGTGATACTTTGTCATCCGGTACCAATGCAACCTATGCCAAATTGGTGCTGATGGCCGATTATGTCTACGCCGTCTATTCACACGGCGGTACAAAAATATATTACCGACGGAAACAGTTTAGCTCCGGTAGCTGGGAAAGCGAAAGCGATATTTTCACCGGCTCATATCTTGACGAAAATTTTGACGTCACACCATCGCAAGACAATCGGATTGGTGTTGTCTGGAATGACGGTGAAATAAAATTCAAGGAATTTGACGGGAGCAACTGGAGCGGAGTAACCGTTATTGACAGTAACGGCGGTGAGTTTCCGCAGGTGAAGTATGTCGAAAATGTCCCTTATCTCGTTTATGTCTCAGCCGCCGGCGGCGGGCAAAACAATCTTTTGTATAGCTGCCGTAACGGCAGCAGCTTTTCAACGCCTGAGATACTGGACAGAAGCAAAACCGAGTTGGCTAGGGTATTCTGCTATGATCTGTCATCGGCCAGCTTTGAAGACCTGACATCGGCGGCAGGCAATAGTACCGCCGGCGATGTCTATCATTCGGATTCCTCGGCTATTTTTAAGGATGTTGGCGACACACTGTATCTGGGACTGGCGGAAAAGTATCATTATCTGAAAGTTATTTCAGGTACAACCGGAGTCGGCGGAAATGTCAGCTGGCAGTACTTCGATGGCAGTGAATGGGTCAGTTTTGTACCGTCAGGCGGGAGCTGGAATTTTGGCGACACCAATAAGGGTCTGCTTTTATGGGATGATATCTTTTCGGTGCCTGACGGCTGGCAGAAAAACAGTGTCAATGGAAGCGAACTGTTCTGGATAAAAATAAGCGTGACAACGACCTTTACCACCGGACCGGTCGGCACTCAACTGACAACGGTTCCGGATATTAAAGCGGCTGTACTTATGGAGCGATAAATGTCATACACAAATGTAGAACTGGTCAGAAAATATGTCAGCTTTGGCAATCTTCCCGGAGGTTTGCAAAAAGATTATCCGGTTACTTTTGCGGGTCTGGAGGAAGTTTTACTTCCCGGGCATAGTATTATCAAAGATACGGTGGTTGTCAAAGCAATAGGCAGCGCCGAGCCCACTTTCGAGGAAGTGACTTTGGGCGACAGTGCCGTTTCACTTGCCCATGGGCAGTTGGTTCCCAATTCGGTGGCGGTCGCTTCGGATAGTTCGCTGGGGAAAATATATACTGAGAATACGGATTTTTCGATTGACTATACCAACGGCAAAATAATTCGTATCGACGGCGGTGAAGTCGGCAGTGGAAGCAAAACCGCCTTATGGTACCATTATTATACACAGTACATTGAAAACACCGATTTTAGTGTCGGTCATCAGTCCGGAACAATAAAGCGTCTTGCCGGCAGTGCTATTCAAATCGGCCAAATGGTACTGATTGATTATCAACTGTTACAGAGTCTTCTCAATGATGAGATAATTATTGAGGCGGTTAATCAGGCTAATGCCATTGTCGAAAGTGAAATTGATCCGGATCAAGCCTTTGGGGCCGATTTGGTCCTGCAAACGGCGGCAACTTATATGGCGGTATCTTTGCTTTGCCGAATTGAGGCGGCTGGATGTTTGCGGTACGGCGGAAACGGCGAAAAAGAAACTCGCTGGTGGCTTTCACTCGCCGATAGTTATCGAACCGACTTTGAAAAACTGATAAGAAAATTCCATCCGGGTGCTTCGCGCATGAGTCGCCCGATACGTTCTTGAGAAAGGATGACATTTTGTTTTCGATAAGTTATTTAAGGGGTCGAAGGTTGTGGGTGGTGCGGAATTTCCAAATCTTTGGAACCGCCGATGAAGCCCGTTTTTTGTATCTTGGTGTTGAAAATGTTGATGCCGCCAATCGTATTATGTTTGGCACAACCGGCATCGGTGGCGCCGTTCAGGATGTTCGCTTTTCCGATCTAATTGACTTTAGAGGAAACAGCCTTCCGGAAATAATTAATTCGCCCAAAGTATTGGTCAGATTTCGTTCGCCATATACGGCCTATTTAATTGGGGAAGAATCCAATGCAGGATTTCGAATGGCTCGCGATATTAGCGCGCCCGGCCCCGTCAGCGTTGATTTATTCATTTACGAAATGGGTGTTTGAGATAATGAAATCAAATTCAGATGGACAGGATGAAAAGAAGACTGATGATCTTGATATTCTCGAAGACTTAAAAAAAAGAATATATGATGCAATTAAGAATAATACGTCACAACCGAAAGTAGGTGATCTTTTGAAAGTGATTGAATTAAAAAGAAAACTTTCCGTGGAGGGAAAAGGTGAGAAAAAATTCTGGGATATGGTTAATAAATTGAGGCAGGAGGAATTAAGTAAACCCAAAAAATCTGCATCTGCCAAAAAGAAAACCAAAAGGTGATATTTTAAAATGAGATATTTTGCAATAATACTTGCCTCTTTTTTTACTGTCTCGGTTGTTTTTGCCGATTCGGTGACTCTTGACGGGATGAACGATATGGATGATGGCTATACCGACGGCAATCTTCATGAGCAACCGAGAGGTACCGAAACCTGGTTTTATGTAATGTGTGGTTTTTCCGATTGCACATATTACGGCTTTCTGAGGTTTGACCTGTCCGGTATCTCAGGAAATATTGATTCGGTCAGTCTAAAGTTATGTCGGCATGCACCGGATGATGATGTCAAATTATATTTTTATCGTATTACAAGAGATTGGACTGAAACACAATTTACTTGGGATAACGCGAAGACTTCGCCGGATATTGTTGCCTGGACTACCGGTGGTGGTGATTATAACAATACTGTAATTGACAGCCTTACTGACCTTGGTGCCGAAGCGTATAACGAAGATGTTTATTGCCAGCGCGGTGACGGCGGTGGACTTACCGAACTTATCCAGGATTGGGTTGACGGCACTTACGATAATTATGGAATGATAATAAGGACTCAAATTTTAGAAGTCGGAGATACAGTATATATTTACAGCTCGGAAAATTTTAATGAGACGTTATATCCCCGGCCAAAGCTGTATATTGAATATACACCGGATCAATCCGGATCGGAAATTTATCGCAGAAGAAAAATAATATTAGAATCACAGGGAGTAAATTAGTAATGAAGAAAATTGTTTTGGTTTCAACTTTGCTATTGCTTATTCCATTTTGTCTTAAATCGTCAGGCGTCCCGATTGTGAATAATTCCGGCAATTCAAGCGAAGATACATTGACGTTTAATATTCTCAATCTTCTTCCCAGCGGGAACCCTGCCGATAAGCTTGATTCGGGCTATTTCACCGTTTTTAAGAGCAATACCGATGATGTCGTTTTCAGAGATTCATCGGCCGGTGTCAGTATGACCGGAGTTGATTCATTTGTTATTGGTGGTGATGTGGTTTATTATTTTCACCGGGCGGCAGCGGATATCGACGGTATCGGTGCCGTTGGAACGTATAGCTACAATTTTTTGTCAGTGTACGATGACAGCAGTATGCGGACACCCACACTGGGGCAATTTCAAATAACCGGCTGGGAACTTGATGATATCGGCGATTCAACCGGTCTGGCGGCCCGCAGTGCCGAAATGTCGCTTGACAGCCTGCACCTTCTGATTGATTCGCTGATGGCGATACTTGATACACTGCAAAACCAGGATGACTGGGTCTCCGCTTTTGATAATGCCACCGACAAAGTAACGCCGACCGATACAACCGCATCCGGCCATGGAATTCTGACATATTCAGGCGGGACAGATTCCACCTTTTTGTTAAAAAGGTTTGCTATCAGCGGCGCCAACAGTACCAGCGGCAGTTTTTATGTTGAAAACAGTTCTGTTAATTCTCCGGCCGTATTTTTCGATGCCAACGGCGCCGGCAGTACGTCCATAGGTTTGCTGACCGATGGTGGCAGCGGAATCGGGATTTATACAAAGGGAAGCACAATCGATATCGGTCTTGGCGTATCGGGCACAATAGAGAATGGCAGCGGTGGTAAGATCCTTATGGACAACAATGTTGTTTATGCCGATACGATAGCCAATCGTGTTTTGGAGGATTCGTCATCCTATAAAATTTTCGATTCGGCGCAGGTGGCTTCGTCGGTATGGAACACGCCTCAGAGTAATCATACCAATGCGGGAACCTTCGGGAAGTATCTTGATACCGAAATTTCCGGATTGAGTGGCGGCGGCGGCGGGTACTCTTATCAATTGGTTGTAATTGACAGTGGTGTAAGCCAGATTATACCCGGAGTCGGTTTAACAATACGGAACCTGGATCAATCGGTACTTATCGCAGTTGGTACAACCGATATCCTGGGAACAGCCTCATTTAATCTCAATGCCGCCAGTTATATTGCTATCGCTTCATCCCCCGGCTATATCTTTGAAAACTTTGATACCGTGGTTGTAGCCGGAGCCGGTGTCGATACGGTTTATGGCTGGCAGTTTGACCCCGGAACACCGGCCGATCCGAGCCTTTGTCGAGTGTATGGATATCTTTACGATATTGAAGGCAGCCCGGAAGATGGTGCAACGGTGGCGGCCTGGCTTCCATCCGGTGTAAGCCGCCTCGGTTCAACGATTGTATCGCCGTTTAGTAAAGAAACCAAAACCGATGATTCGGGATATTTTTATATCGATCTGATTCCAAGTGCCGATTTAACGCCCGCGACAAGCAAATATGAAATAGCCATTACATTAAGCGATGGCACTGTTTTGCGTGAACGACTGCTGATTCCCGATCTGGGCAGTTGGATGCTAACTTGGTAAAATTATAAGTAATGGAGGAAATATGATAGTAGCATTTATTCCTATAATTAGCTCGCTATTGGAATTTATCACCGGCAACATAATCGATCTGGTTGGCGGCCTGAGTGCAATTATTATGATTGTCGCCGCCTGGGCGGCCAAAAAGTATCTGGTTCCCTTTCTGAAGGTGGAAGGCAGACGCCGGTATGCGGCTTATATCGCGGCCATTGCCGATGAGGTAACCGACGAACTGCGGCTGAAATATCCTGATAAATCATGGGTCGTTTATCTTGATGAAGCAGTCGATAAGATTATTAAGATATGCGATATCACTCCGGAGGTTGCCCGGCGGGCCGCTTCGGCTTCGATTTCCCGGCGATAATAACTTATAAAAAAAGGCCGCCTGATTATAAGCGGCCTTTTTTTTATTCACAATTTTATCAATAGCAGGGTGTTTCACCGCTTTCAAAAATATATTTTACCATATAAATGACATCGCCGATATCTATTTGATTGTCACAGTTGGCGTCGGCACGATGAGCCCCTCCGATCGGCACGGCGCCGCCCTGATAGATATAGTTTATCAACGCCAGAATATCCAAAGAATTTGCTAAATCATTTCCGTCATAATCGCCTTTAACCCGATTAATATTACAATGGGATCGAATTAAAGTCGTGGAAGTTTCGGTTCGGGTAAGCGCGTCGGTTCCGATTGTGGTAATGTAATAGAGTGAATCATCGCTTAACGCAGGTGACGATTCCCAGTTATATACCCAATTGCTGATCACTTTGGAAGCTTCTCCAAATTCCTCCCGCGAGTTATTGTGCCCGTCGGCTCCAACCGCGATTGCAATGTCAATATCCATCCAACTGCCGTCATACAAGATTTGTGAACCGCCGCCGCTATTTCTAATGTAAGTGTCAATTGAAGTTCCGCTAATGGGATCGGAGATGGTTACTGCATATTGACCGCCGCCATTATCCAGACCGGTCATGGCCGAGATAACAACATACATCCCCGGATTTCCGGAAAGACCTAGAATCAGCAGCATTTCTCTTTCCTCGAAAGCTACTCGCATGCTCATATAATTGGGCGTATAATAACTTTTTAAGAACAGGTCTTGGCCATGATAGTGGATGTAATTATGAAGTCCGCCAACAAAGAAATCATCATAAGTACCATTATGGGTCCTGGTATACATTTCCGAACTCAATCTTTCGACAACCGTATCCACAGGAATAGTGCGGCCAAGTTCCCTCATCAGCGCCGTATAACCCATATCAAACCAGTACTTGACAGCTATCGCACCGGCCGTCGGACCGCAGTAATAATCGCCAAACTCGCCGTCGGCGATGGGATTACCATCATTGGTGTCATAATCAACGTCACCATAGTCGATTTGGTGTAAGGTGACAACCGAAACCGAGTAATCGGTTTCGAGTTTCTTCTGATAATACTTAACCGATAAAATATCATCGTCATCGGTGAAAGTCGTTATGGCATAGGGCAGGCAGAGCGTGTCCATAAATGACGGCTTAATAAAATCCATACGCGGCGGGGTCGGATCGATTTCAACATAAGTTTGCACCGCCGAGGTTCGCATCAGGGTATCAAAGGCGGTGGCGCGAAAACGATACAGGCCCTCGGTTAAACCAGCCGGACCTAATTCGACAACATACCCCGGACCGGTCCCGGATGGATCGACACCATTACGGAGAGCATGATTGTCATTGGCATCTGCTCCAAACCTGACCCAGCCGGAGGTTGTTGTTCTATATTCGTATCGTACCGAATCAACAATTTTACTGTTTTCGCTGTCCCAGGCCCAGCATCTCAAAGGCGTCCCGGCTTTTTCGTAATATCCTGGTTCAAGAAATGACAATTTGGGCATCGGATCATAGCCGCCCGTACCACCGGTGGTACCGGCCGAATACAATAGAAGTCTTCCCGGAAATGTATAATAATCATTGTTTTCGTCGCCCAGATCAACATAGCCGATGTTGTCATCCCATATATTATAATCCCGACAAATTTCCGGATTAGTGTCTATGACAAGGGATACGGTATCCTGGAAAGATGAGTCAGGATGGACTAATGAAGTTGAAATAAAGAAACCGGTAAAGTAAGGTTCATTTACCACGGCGGCCGAATCGAGAGGAATGGCAATTCGCCATAATCCCGGTGGGTCGAGTTGGAATCCATATTCCGATGAAACCGATATTAAATCGCCCGGAACCGGGCAGGATGGATCGCTAAGATCGGCTGTCTCAACATCGACGGAGGCGTAGATAATAGTCTCCCTCTCGAAGTAAAGAACCATAAATACTTCTTCTACGCTAAATGGATATGGCGCCGTACAGGTCATAGCCGGATTCTGAAATGTTTTATATAGTTCATTTCCCGAAAGCCATTTTAGAATTAATAACTCTGCGTCTCCGGCGTGTCTGACCGAGCATAACTCGGAAGTGGCAAATTGCGGGGCGGCTCGATATTCGGTGATGCCTTTTTCCTTTAATAATGTCGCCCTTGGTTCCAGCTTTTTATCAAGCGCCAGGACTGTTGAAAAACTGAGCAAAAGTAATAATATAGATATTACAGATATCCGGTTCATTATGACTCCCTTCATAATTTTATTTCCTTTCTTTGATATCGAGCGAAATCTTTTTAACTTAACAACTTGTGTCTATATGCCGTAATATAATACGACCGGACTGACAAGGGTGTTTAAAATTTAAACAGTTTTTTGAGAGATGTCAAAAAAAATAAACAAAATCGCCAAACCTGACTGGCTGAAAGTTAAAGCCTGCGGAGACAAAAGGTATCTGGAAACATTATCACTTATAAAAAATAATCGTCTGGAAACAGTATGCCAGCAGGCTAATTGTCCCAATCGCGGTGAATGTTTTTCATCCGGAACCGCCACTTTTTTGATACTTGGAAATATCTGTACACGCAATTGCAGTTTTTGCAATATTTCACCCGGTAGGACAAAACCTGTTGATGAAAATGAACCAAATCGTGTTGCCGGGGCGGTCGCAATACTGAACCTTGAACATGCCGTTATTACATCGGTGACCAGAGATGATCTGTCGGACGGAGGAGCAAAACAGTTTGTCAAAGTTATCGAGGCTATCAGAGGGCTAAACAAAAAAATAACGATTGAAATTCTTACTCCCGATTTCGGAGGTATTAAGAAAAATATATTAAAAGTTCTGAATGCCAAACCGGATGTTTATAATCATAATATTGAAACCGTTCCCAGGCTTTATCAGACTGTCCGGCCGAAGGCTAACTATGCACAATCATTGGGATTGCTGGAAATGATATCGAAGGGAAATGTCGCTGTTAAATCAGGATTAATGGTGGGACTGGGTGAAATGGTTGATGAATTGAATTCAGTTTTTGTCGATATGAGCAACGCCGGTGTCGAGTATTTGACTATTGGGCAATACCTGGCGCCCTCTCAAAAACATCATCCGGTTGTCAAGTACTATGAGCCGTCGGAGTTTGACAGTCTGGCCGAGTCGGCCCGTCGGGCTGGAATCAGGTCGGTCTTTTCGGCTCCTTTGGTGCGATCATCGTACCATGCGAAGGAGATATTTCATTCTTAATAGGTATTCTCCCATACATAGAACAATCTTAATACAGATTGAAATTTGCCCATTTTAAGTTTCTGATATTCTCCGATATGCAGAAGTGGAGAGTTTTACAGGCAAGCTGAGCGACCGAAGGGTTAGTTGCAAGAAGGTTTGAAAGGATAAAAACATATGTCCGATGACACCAAACATATCGTTGTAATTGACGACGAAAAGTATATTTGTAATATAATTGCCGAGGCCCTATCTGAGTTTAAGAATTATCGCCTGAACAAATTTACCAATCCCCTGAAGGCGATGGATTATATATCCTCCGATAGCATTGATTTGGTTTTGACCGATCTGGTCATGGGTGATTTTTCAGGCGTTCAAATTTTGGAGCATGTTTTAAAATTTCATTCGGATGCGGTTGTTATCCTGATGACCGGTTATCCGACCGTTAAGACAGCGATTTCGGTACTGAAAAAAGGCGGTTATGATTATCTTATCAAGCCGTTTAAACTTGATGATTTAAAATCGACTATCATGCGGGGACTTGATAACCAGCAGGTAAAAAGAGAAAATGTTGAACTGCGAAGTCAATTGGAATTGCTGAAAATTGCTGATGAGATTTCCAGTGGTATAAAAATGCCGCCGCTTTTAAAACTTATTGTTAACACGACCGTGGAGGTTTTGCCCGGTTCCTCTGCGGCCATACTGTTGAAAGCGAAAAAGTCGGGGCATTTTCGATTGAAATGTATGGCTGGTTCATATAAGAATAAATCAATCGAAAAATTTCTCAGAGGTGAAGATAAGAAGAGACCGGAGAATTCCGATTACAGACGATTGTGGTCATTGGACGAAGAACTTAACAGAAACGGTACAAAATTAAAACGGTCGTACTTATCATACCCGCTGATTTCCAAAGATGAAATAGTCGGCTTGTTGAATCTTGTTTATACCAATCCCTTTTCATACATCTCGCCCGGTCAGAAGCGGATGATATCTTTATTGGTGTCGTATGCCGCCAACGCGGTAGAAAGCAATTACCTTGATAAGAATCTTCGCAAATCATATTTTCAAACGATTAGAACGCTGGCCAACGCGGTTGAGGCGCGCGATCGTTATACGGCCGGTCATACCGACCGTGTTTATCGATTGGCCAGAATTATTGCCGGTGAAATGGGCTGGAGTTCCAAAAAGCTGGCCGAGTTACGAACTGGATGTATTCTGCATGACATTGGTAAAATCGGCGTTCCGGATTCGGTTTTAAACAAACCGGGCCGACTAACCGAATACGAACGAAACATCATGATGAAACATCCGGAGCTTGGCGCCCATATGTTGCAGGGTATTCCGTCTCTGAAGCCGGCTATGCCGTATATAATCGCGCATCATGAAATGTACGACGGTAGTGGGTACCCCAAAGGCCTAAAGGGTGAGGATATTCCGATTGAGGGCCGTCTGTTGGCCGTTGTCGATACGTATGATGCTATTACCTCTGATCGACCTTATCGCGACCGCCGTGATCCTCAAGTAGCCCTGGACGAACTGAAAAAATTCAGAGGAACCCAATTTGATCCGGAGATTGTCGATATATTTCTAAAGGCATTTGAGGACGGTCTTATCAAACAGGATGCGATAGCCGGCGGTCAATCAGGTCTCAAGATGAAAATGCTTATACCATCTTAAACGGCACCGGGATAAAACTGATTATAAATATTATCAAAGCACAATAACCGATTATTTTTGCATGTCGCGGCAGTTTTATCGAATCGTTTATCGTTGG
>CBFCZE010000002.1:0-57637 GCA_965602655.1 uncultured bacterium | reverse complement strand
TTTGCTATTTCAAACGGCGAAATAAGCACCGCTTTTAATTTGGGCGGCGGGTATAATGGAAACCTTTTCAGGGATTCTCTGGCAACCGAAGATTCATATTCAACTTTTGGCGGTCATATTAATTTTTATCCATCGTCATCGGTTCAGGTTTCTGCTTTCGGACAATACAGTTCTTATAAAACGAATAATGAACTATCGAATATTTTTGGAGGCGGTTCAATTCATATAATTCCAACAAGTGAATTATCACCGGTTACTGTTATTTTCTCCGGTGAATTGTCCGGTCAGGGATATGGCGGATCGTATCAACTGTATAATCAAAACAATTTTTCAACGGATGCTTTAATTGTCTATAATCTGTCCTCGAAATTTCATATTAATTCAAAAGTCTCGTATTCGGCTGTTTCATATATAAATTCCGATTATGGCTCACGCAACGGTGTGACATTATCGGGAGGAGTCAATTTAACACCTTTTGGCAGTAACTCATTAAATTTTAATACATCGTTTTATCGGGGAAGATATGAGCAGGAACCGCTTGATTCGGAAAGTTCCCCCGGCGGGCGGGGAAACAGAACCGAGAATTATGACAGGTACTCATTAACAGATATCTCCCTTCGTTATTCACGGCCGATTGGTGAGCGAACCGGTGTTTCGGTCACGGTCGGCAGACGATTTATTCAATATGATGAATCTTTTGTAGTTGCTGATTTTGATGTCGATAATCTTTCTCCGCTGGCTAATCTCTGGGACGGCCCAAATGTCTCGGCTTTTGTAAAACACTTTTTTGCTCATCAATATACGCTGGTGCTAAAGGGCAGTTATGCGGACAAGTCGTACATTGAGACTATTAAATACGCCACCGATGAAACCGAGACAGATCTGCAAAATTTAAGAAATGATTCTTTTGCTTCATTTTTTATTTCATTGTCAAAAGCGATTACTATTGGTTCGGGAAATATTTTAACGCCGACGGTTTCGATAAGCCGAACATATAATAATTCTACGGATAATCTTTACGATTATTCCGATCTGTCAGCATCAGTTTCAATGAATATTAGGTTTTAGTACTGCGAGTCATTCCCCGGGTGGATTTTTCTGGACATCTGCCGCGCACAAAATATAGACATTTTATCCCAAATAAGGACAAATCATATTGGTCAATTCAAATATCTTATCGTTCCCTGAATAAAAATGCCATAATTCTAAATGTAGATTCATTAACAATAATATATGATTCAACAAATAGTTCTAATTGTGTTGACTGTTTTGAGGAGTTCCTTACATCCAAGGCGTCCTATAGCCCTCCGCCATATATTTGGCATTCCTCAATTAGGCCTATTGGCATACCCAAAAAACATAAAAAGGATGTTCGAATTGAATTCATACTAAAGATTGTAGATGAAGCTACCGATTCATTGTTAACCGAAATTCCAATTAGTGTTCTGCTTGATCGAAAATTGAAATTCTATACACCTCTATGGCCCGGAGTGTAAAGAAGAAATATTCAATTTATCAAGCCCCGGTGGGCCTTGACCTACAAAAGCCGGACAGACATTCCTGTCTGTCCTACCCTTTGTCGGGTTTTTCGTGCAACTCCGTTTCACTCAGAACCCGACCTACAAATTTTGTCGGGTGCGGCGACCCGACAGCATGTTTCAATTTTGTAAGTGGGGCACCCTTAATATATTTCATTTGGCGGGAGTCGGAGACTCCCACCCTACAATCCGCAATATCAAAACTCCGCAGATTATTTCATATTTTAAAACAATCTGGTTTTTTATGGAATCAGTATCTTTCTGTAATTCAACGAGATAGCAGTCCAATAAATTCCCAATCGAGCGGGGCACACGGTTTGCGCTTAGGTTCCCTATGGAATGTTATTTTGGAACTCATCTGCCTGAAAGGCGCCGAGATAGTGATAAAAGGCTGGTCTGCTTTTCCATTCCCGAAGCCGGGATTGTCTTCAAGGCTCCGTTTAAGGGTAGTAAACTTCAAACCGAATATGCCTCGCTTCTAACTCTGCTTGAATTTGTCGAAATGAACGGTAAAATATTTAAAGGCAAAGAGATAAAAATATTCGGCGATAATATCGATCTGATAAGCCAGGTCAATCAGAAAACAGACTGTACATACGAATACAGCGAACTGCTGAAGAAAGCTCTGGATTATAAGCAAAAATATAAATACAGACTCGGCTGGGTTCCGCAGGAGAATAATCCTTCCACCAATCTTCTTTTCGATTGACATACAATAAACAACCGGCTTAATTTGTCGGTATGACCCCGTCAGAATTAATCAGGGAACTTGAAAAGGGTAAGTTCCAGCCGGTTTATTATTTTTACGGTTCCGAAGATTACCGTATGAAAGAGGCCGAGAAAACAATCGCCAACCGGTTTCTGCCAAAATCTCTTTTAAAGACCAATCATACAATTTTGTCAGCCTCGAAACAGAAACTGGGCGATATTTTAAGCGAACTATCAATTTTCCCGATGCTGGGCGAGAACCAGCTTTTTACAATCACCGATATTCAGACACTCAGGCCAAAAGATATTGAAAAAATATTGGATTTGATGACACCGCCTGACCCAAACCGTATCATTATTATGACGACCCCGTCGGCCAAGGCACCGCGCAAAAATTCCAAGGTGTTGAATCTGTTAGCCATAAAAGCCTCGGCGGTCGAATTCGGCCGGATATCGGGTGATATGTCGTCACGCAAAATCAGGGCGATACTAAATGAAAAAAATATTGATATTGAGCCGGAAGCAATAAAAATGCTGGTAACATTGGGCGGCGGCGATATGGGCGGACTGATTCGCGAGGTAGAGAAACTGATTGATTATATTGGCGAGGCGGGGATTATTCGGAAAGAGGATGTACTGGCGGTCTGCTCCGATTATCAAATGTTCAAAATTTATGAACTGGCTGATCAGGTTGCTAATCGAAACCTTGACCGGGCGCTCGATATTGTCAATTTTCTTATTAGAAAAGGGGAGACACCATCGGGAATTACATTCTGGCTGTCGGAACATTTTATTGATCTTTATCTGGTCAAGAATAACAAACCTTTGCCGGCATACAAAAGGAAGATGAGCTGGAAATTCAACAAGCAGGTAGATCTTTTCGATAATGATCAACTGGAATCGATAATAAAGCAGATTGCTGAAACCGACGTTGACCTGCGAAGTAATATCAAGCCGGAACAGACTATTGTAGAGAAGCTGATTTTTAATATCTGTCTGACAAAAAACAGGGTATCCAAAACCTGAAGAAACAGATAAACAGGATAAAAAATTGGAAGAAAAACGGCCCCCGACGGTAGATATAAATGAGGCCGATAAGGATCGGTTTCTGATTGTAAAAGCCAAAGATGGCGATAAAAAGGCTTTTGGCAAATTGGTGCTGAAATATCAAAGGAGGTTGATCAGACAGATATTTATGATGCTGGGACGAGTCGGCACGGCTGAAGATATTGTGCAGGAGGCGTTTGTGAAGGGCTATCTGGCTTTGGACAGTTTCGAAATTAACCGGCCGTTTTATCCCTGGATTACCAGGATAGCAAGGAACCTGGCCCTCAACCGGATAAAGAGGGATAGCAAAATGTCGGTTTTCTCAGAACTCGATGAGACCGAAATCGAGGTGCCCGATGTTTCCAAAAACCCGCTTAATAGTCTTATTGAAAAAGAAGACGACCGGCGTCTGGCTCAAGCGGTATTGACGCTTCCGATTCCTTTTCGAACCGTTTTTGTCTTGCGGATGGTTGAAAAAATGAGCTATGAAGATATTGCAAAAAAGCTTAAAATATCAGTTGGAACGGTTAATTCGAGATTGTCTCGCGCCCGGGAAAAACTGGTGGAGATGTTAAAGGATCTGTTGTGACGTTATGAACTGCGAAAATATAAAAGAAAAACTATCGCTTTATATTGATAATCTGCTTGATCCGGATGAGGCAGATAAAATCAGGGAGCATATCGAAAGCTGTGATAGTTGCCGCGCTTATTATAATCATCTGCTTAAACTTAGTGAGATGGTTGATGATTTTGTCATCTCTGATAATGAAGAATATTGGGAATCGCAGAGAGATAAAGTTATGGATAAGATAGAGCAGGCTGAGTCGGATAAAATAACCGAAGTTAAATTGATCAGAAAACGCAGCAGGCTTTACAGGTATCTGGCGGTGGCGGCATCGCTTGTTTTGGTAGGCTTTGTATCTATTTATGAGACTCAGGAATACAATCCCCTAAAAGGATTATTCGATGACAGCGATATGGAGACAACGGAACAGTTGTTGAAAAAAGCTAGTGTTGAAGATATTTCGGTACAGGGCGGTCGAGCCGGGGAGACATCGGTGGAGGTTGGTCAGCCGATAAAAGTAGCCGAAGATATAAAATTGTCAAAGGATTTGTCCAGGCCGGTAGTAATTGAACCGGTATCGGTATCGAAAAAGCGTACTGACAAATCACAGACTGTCAGCGAAAGTAAAGAGATAACAAATATGCTTGAGCATCCGGAATCAGAACCGGTTGTGACCGAGCCGGTATCTATGGAATCTGGACTTGATTTGGGAGAGCCAATTGAATCCTCCAATTATGGCGAGCTTCAAATGGCTACTCAAACGGGAAGAGTCTCAAACCTGCCCGCAGAAGTCGAGCCGTTGTCATTTAAGGCACCTGAGTCAGAAGTCGGGAAAGATAAAGTGTTATCTCAGGAAGAAATACAAAAGAAAGCGGTTGAAAGTCTAAAGAAACGAGGCTTGGACGAAGAAGAGGCTGTAATGTCATTTGAATCGGATGAGGGTAAAGATTTTATGCCCGAACCTCCGTTGAGAGAAGATTCAATTATAACAGAAGTCAATATCTATAAAATCAGACTTGATTCTCTCGAAGAAAAATATGAAGGGATATATTCGCCGCATTATCAGGAATCATCGGCTAAAAGCCGCGTCGGTATTCATCCTGATTCACTTGATACGGTGATTCTTGAACTGGCTGAAACCTGCTTTCAGGTTGGTATCTTATCAATCGATGAAAAAGAACGTGAAGATATGATAGAGAAGCTACGGCGGTTGTCAATTAATGGCAGTCCGGAGATCATCGAAAAGATTCAACGCTATATTGTTTTGCTCCTGTCGGCCGAGTAAGGCAGATTTCCAAAACTTTTTATTAAAATAAACGTATTCAAAACTTAGAAGAACAATAATTCCCTATTGGGAGGTAAGTATGAGTAATAAAAAACTGTATCGATCACGGGTTGACTGTAAAATCGGCGGTGTCTGTGCCGGACTGGCTGAGTATTTCAATATCGATGCCACGATTGTCAGGATTATTGCGATCCTGCTGATATTCGCCGATGGGATTGGCGTTATCGGATATTTGATTGCGTGGATTATAGTTCCTCGTCGGCCGATAGATTCGGCGGTGGAGGTGACTCAGCCGGAAACTTTGCCGGAGAAAAAACCGGGAGATAACGGAAAGGGATGGAACATCATGATTCCCGGTATCGTTCTGATTGTAATCGGAATTCTGTTTCTTGTAAAAAACAGTTACTGGTGGTTTGATATGGGCGATTTGTGGCCCATCCTTTTAATAGTAATAGGTATCCTGATGCTGATAAAACACGGCAAAAAAGATGAAAGCGAAAACAAAATCGAGGATACGCCATCCCGGGGCGAGGGGGCATCAGAATGACGCCGGCCAGATTTCGCTGGGGTTTGATGTTTGTTGCGATCGGTCTGGCGATTTTGCTGACCAATGCCGATGTTCTGGGTTATGATTACTGGATGGAGCTTTTTTCGTTATGGCCGCTGATCCTGATTGCTATCGGTATCGAGAAAATATTTCTCCGCAGTAAATTGAAATTTATTTCGTATCTGGCGCCGCTTTTATTGGTTGGCGCGATGGTGTATGTCGGATTTGTAACCGAGGGTGGTACCTATTATGGCGGATCGTATTCCTCAAATCGATGGAGTGAGGCGATTGATTCCTCGGTAAACAGAATCGAGGCCAAAATTGACCATTACAGATCAGATATTCGAATCGGGAAGAGTCAATCAAATTTGGTTAAGGCCCGCTTTGACCGCTTTTCCCGCAAGCCGAAAATAGTTTTTTCGCAATCAGATAGTATCGCCAGCCTTGATATTAAGTACCGCCGCGGCGGCCCGGGCAAAATAATTGTTTTTAATAAGCGACGATTTGATAATGACTGGAGCGTGTCATTTAATGATAATACTCTGTTGAAGCTAACCTGTCTTGGCGATGACTCCAATGTTGACCTGAATTTACAATCGATTCCTTTGAAAGAACTGACTGTTGATAATGATGACGGTGATATCAGTCTGGAGATTGGCACTCTGGTTCCGGATGTTTTTACCGAAATAAAAGGTGATGATGCATCATTGCGGCTTCGGATTTCGGAAGGATGCGGTCTGAAATTGAATATATCTGAAACGAACTATGTCGATTATCTTGAGTCTTTGAATCTTGTCAAGGCCGTTGATTATTATATATCTGAAAATTACGACAGTTCGGCGGTAAAGCTGAATTTAAAACTCGATGATAACCTTCGCAAAATATCGATAAATTATTATTAGCGTAATACGTCTAAGGTCAATTGTCTAATGCCAAAGGCCGCCGCATGGCGGCCTTTTTTTATTATTTCTATTTGTAATTGACATCTGTTTTTGTATCATCTCACTGATATAGATGAGGAGTAGATGAGAAGATTATTATTTTTTATACTAAGTTTAATTGTTTTTATAATTTTTGCCTGCGACAAGAATGAGCAGCCGGGGTGGAAAACCGAAGCAATCCTTCGGGTCGGAACCGATGCCACCTATCCTCCTTTTGAAATGGTTAACACCGAAACAGGTCAGCCGGAAGGATTTGATATTGATATAATGAAGGCTATCTGTCATATCAACGGCTGGACGCCGGAATTTATTGTAACGCCCTTTGACGGAATTATCTCCGGGTTAAAAGGAGATAAATATGACTGTATCATTTCGGCCATGACAATTACCGAACAAAGGCAGGCGATAGTCGATTTTTCAGAAAGTTACTATCTGGCCGGTCAGGTAATTGCCGTTCGGCCGGACGATACGATTATTGCCTCGGTCGAGGATCTGCGCGGGAAAAAAGTGGGAGTTCAACTGGGAACGACCGGTGAGAAAATGGCCAAATCGCTCTCAGGTTTGTCGGTCTTCTCATTTGATAATATCGGCGCCGCTTTTATTGATATGGAGAACGGCCAAATTGACGCCATCCTAAACGATTGGCCGACAACCAAAGAGTATATCAGACTTAAAGGAACGGCCAAGACGGTTGGTGAAATTCTGTCCAAAGAGTATTACGGGATTGCTATGAAAAAAGGGGATGCCGAACTGGCCGGGAAAATCGATTCGGCAATATTTATATTAAAAAAGAGCGGCGAATACGATAATATTTCAGAAAAGTGGTTTAATCTAACCCAATAATCAGTTTTTAAATCCCCAAATCTCATAAAATCCCGGAATAAATTTTTATTTTTAATCTGTTTGAGGGTATAGAAATATATTGATTTTTCCGGAAATTTGTTTATCATACTTTGCTTATGTCGATGAATTACAGATTATCAGCATTGGCCGGGAAAATTATTGCCATTGACGGTCCGGCCGGTTCGGGGAAATCGACCACCGCCAGATTATTGGCCTCGAAGATTGGTTATACCTTTCTTGATACCGGGGCGATGTATCGGGTTGTTGCCTGGGTGGGGTTGAAAAAGGGACTGTCGGTTGATGATGGCAAGTCATTGGAAATTATTGCCCGCCAGGTGGAAATAACCTTCGAAATGGATGGTGATATAAATCGGGTGTTTTTGTTTGGCAAGGAGATGACCGATGAAATCCGAACACCGGAAGTTACCAAGGCGGTATCGCCGGTATCGGTTCATGATGGAGTCAGAGCGGCTTTGGTGAAACGGCAAAGGTTTTTGGCCAAAAAAGGAAGTATTGTGGCCGAAGGCCGTGATACCACGTCGGTTGTTTTTCCCGATGCCGATTTGAAAATTTATCTTGATGCGTCAGTTGAAGAACGGGCACGGAGACGGCAGTTGGAATTGGTTCGTAAGGGGATTAGCACTGCTTTTGAAGAGCTTAAGAAAAACATAATTGAACGGGATAAGAGAGATAGCGGACGGAAAAATTCTCCTCTGAAAAAAACGGCTGACTCAGTTGTAATAGATACCACGTCGCTGACAATTGAAGAACAGGTGGAAAGGATAATCAGGCTAATTAAGGTACGAATACTGAATGTATGAAGCCCCTCTATTTAATCGGATGGATTATAAGTTGGACTGCGGCCAGATTGATTTTTAGGATGAAAGTGCATCATAAAGAAAATATTCCTGGCAATGGCGCCTTTATTCTGGCCAGTAATCATATCTCCCTGGCCGATCCCCAAATTGTTGGGTCCGCTGTAAACAAAGGGATTCATTTTCTGGCCAAAAAAGAATTGTTCCGCAACCGATTTTTCGGAAATATTCTCAGGCGGGTTAATGCCCACCCCCTAAATAGAGCCGGGTTTGATAAAAAAGCACTGGAGACGGCTGTTGAGATTCTGCAATCGGGTGAGTCAATGGTGATTTTTCCGGAAGGAACACGGGGAAGAAAAGATGAATTACTGCCGGTCCGTCCCGGAATCGGTAAAATTGCACGGACGGCAAAGGTTCCAATAGTTCCGGTATATGTGACCGGTTCCGATAATCTGCTGGCCTGTTTTATCGGAAAGAAGAGACTCAATCTGTTTGTTGGGCCGCCTATGACCATTGATAAAATTAAAAGTTATGATGACGATAAAAACGGCTATCGAGAATTAGCCGAAGAAATAATGAATCGCATTAAGGATTTAAAAGCACAATTCGACAGGAGGGTTAATTAATAGCACTCGGAATTTCATTTAAGAATTTCAAATCGGGTCGATATTAAAATAACCGATTTTATTTAGAATATCCTATCGGAACAGTTTGCTGTTTCGGGATAAATATACGTTTTAGGAGGAATTGATTACGATGGCTGAAGCCAAACAAAGCACTGCAAAAAAAACCAAAAAAACGGGAGGTGTTAAAAAGACCGCAACGACGACCAAGAGAAAAGCTTCTCAGGCGAAAAAAACCAAAACCAAAAAGGTTAAGCTGGTTAAGGTTGATGAGAAAAAACGGGCCGTTGAAACAACCACGGTAGAAAAGAAAAAGCAGGAACAGGTTGTCACGGCGCGAATGAAGCGTCTCTCGGAAAAAGCGGCTGACCGTGCCAAAGATGTTGAGAAAAAGAAGGCTGAACCGGAATTTGTAGCTTCGATGAAGCTGACCGATATTGATAGCCAAATATATACTCAGGAAGAATATGAAGGTCTTCTGGAGATGTATGATGGGACTATTAAGGATATCAGGGAAGGTCAGATTGTATCGGGTAAGGTTCTGGGTGTTAGCAGAGACGATGTTATTGTCGACGTCGGATTCAAATCCGAAGGTCTGATTGCGATCACTGAATTTCCGGAACCGATTAATATTGCGGTTGGCGAAGAGATCGAAGTTTATCTGGAACAGATTGAGGACCAGAATGGTCAGCTAATTCTTTCCAAGAGCAAGGCCGATTTCATGAAAGTTTGGGATGAAATCAAAGATGTCCATGATTCCGGTGAACTGATACAGGGTAAACTGGCTCGTCGTATCAAGGGCGGCATGATTGTCGATATCAATGGTGTCGATGCTTTTCTTCCCGGATCACAGATTTCGCTTCGGCAGGTTCCTGATTTTGATGCCTTAATCGGCCGGACAATGGAATTTAAAATAATTAAACTAAATAGAAACCGGAGAAATATTGTTGTTTCCCGTCGCATTGTTCTGGAAGAAGAACGGGAAGAGAAACGTTCGCATCTTCTCAAAGAAATTGCCGTTGGGCAGGTTCGTGAAGGTGTTGTCAAGAATATTACCGATTTTGGTGTCTTTATTGATCTGGCGGGAGTGGATGGACTTCTTCATATTACTGATATGTCATGGGGAAGAATTAAACATCCCAGCGAGGTAGTATCTCTCGGCGAAGCAATATCTATCAAGATTTTGGATTTTGATGAAAAAACATCGCGAATTTCTCTTGGTTTAAAACAACTATCACCTTATCCCTGGGAAAGTATCGAAGAAAAATACCCCATTGGCAAAAGGGTACCAGGCAAGGTTGTTTCGATAACCGATTACGGTGCCTTTGTTGAGTTGGAAAAAGGTATTGAAGGTTTGATTCATATCTCTGAGATGTCCTGGACACAACATATCAAACATCCGTCGAAGATAATGAATGTTAATGATACAATCGATGCGGTTGTGCTTTCGGTTGACAGAGAAAATGAAAAAATATCTCTTGGTATCAAACAGATGGAACCGGATCCATGGGAGACTATCGACGACAAATATCCGCTTGGTAAGGTTGTCAATGGAAAGGTTCGTAATCTAACTGCTTTTGGTTCATTTGTTGAGCTTGAAGAGGGTATTGACGGCTTGATTCATATTTCTGATATGTCCTGGACTAAAAGAATTCAGCATCCATCGGAATTAATGAAAAAAGGCGATAATATTGAAATCAAGATTCTCCGAATTGATCATGAAAACCGCCGTATTTCCCTTGGATTAAAACAGCTTCAGGATGATCCCTGGCCGAATATAGCCAAGAAATACTCGCCCGGTTCCGAATGTCTTGGAACGATATCCCGAGTACTGGATCGGGGTGTTATGGTTGAACTCGATGATGAAGTGGAGGGATTTGTGCCAACCACTCAAATGGGAAAACCGGATATGGAAAATCCCAGCCAGGCTTTTTCCGACGGTGAGCAAATCCCGCTTCAGGTAATTGAGCTTGATAGGCAGGCGCATAAAGTTGTTTTATCGGTTCAGGCATATTATAATAAGCGGGAGCAGGTAGAACTTGACGCGTTTATCGCCTCGCATCCGACCCGGACAATATCTATGGGCGATGCCGTTGCCGCTGAAACACCCAAACCTGAAACCACAGACGTTGAAACAAGCGGAGCCGCTACCGAATCCGGTGAGAAAGTTCCTGAGACTCCTGAAACGGTTTCTGAGGAAACGGCAGAAATACCGGCTCCTGAGGCAGAATCTTCCGAACCGGCTGAAACCGAGCCGATAGAGGAGACTTCCGCAGAAGAGTCAAATGCTGAAGAAGATGAAAAGCCAAAAGAAAATCCCGAAACGGAGTAATTTTATTGGCTTTTATCAATAAATAGCAGAATAAGTAAGGCGGTGAATCAATCACCGCTTTATTTTTTTATGATCTCTTTTATATTGTGATAATGACGGAAGAAAAGGTAAAGGAAAAGGCAAAGCGATTTGCCGTTGAGACAATTGGCTGTCGGTTAAATCAGTATGAAACCGAAAGAATGGCCAATCAGCTTACCTGTTTGGGACTTGACAGGGTGGACTACAATCAAGAAGCGGATCTCTATCTTATAAATACATGTACTGTTACCGGCCGCGCTGATGCCTCCTGCCGGAATATTATATCCCGAGCTGCCCGGCGAAAAAATGGGGCAGTTATTGTCGTTGCCGGCTGTTATGTCGATTCGGAACCGGATAAAACAGCGCAATTATATGGTGTCGATCTAGTAGTTAAAAACAGCGATAAAGATAATATCGCTAAAATTCTAAATAAGACTTTTCCATTTTTAATAGATGAAGAAACACTACCGGCTGCACCGCAGTTATTGCCCGAGTTTCATCAGCACAGCCGGGCCTGGATAAAAATTAGTGATGGCTGTAATCAAAGGTGTGCCTATTGTATTATTCCGCACGTTCGCGGGAAATTAACAAATCGCCCGGCGCCGGAAATAATAGATGAAATAAATTTATTATCAAATAACGGATATCATGAAGTGGTCCTGACCGGGGTTCATATTGGGCGGTATCGCCGGGATAAAATAAAGTCGATTACTGAACTGATTCGGTGTATTTTGGATAATACCGATATATCTCGTTTGAGACTGTCGTCGATTGAACCGCAGGAGGTCAATACTGAGCTAATAGCTGTGATGAAAGAAGCCGGACAAAGAATATGCCGATATCTGCATGTTCCGCTTCAATCGGGCTCTGATCGACTGCTGAAAATTATGCGTCGTCCATATTCCGCGGCAAATTACCTGAACAATCTTCGAAAAGCCCGAGAAGGCATTGATGGTATTGTTATTGGCGCCGATATTATTGTTGGGTTTCCGGGGGAGACCGAAAATGATTTTAACGAATCGGTCAAGGTCGCCCAATCAGGATTTATTGATTACCTTCATGTCTTTTCCTACTCGGATCGTCCCGGAACCGAATCTTCAAAAATGCCGGATAAAATTAATTCAGAAGTAATTAAAGGACGTAATAAAATTCTTCGCGATATATCAGACATAAATTACAGATCAGCACTAAAAAAAGAGGTTGGTCAAACCGTTTATGCCATATCCGAATTTGGAACCGACAAAAACGGAAAACATTATTGGGGCATAACCGATAATTATCTAAAAATTATTCTTCCCGATCAGATGGGTGGAGGTCGCGAGATTCTCAAACTTAAGGCGACTGCAATCGAAGATAAACATCTGATCGGCCTACTCTAATTTACAATCTTTAAAACCCGAATATTTTGACGAGTGCAACAGGAAAACTTTTCACTTTTGAAAATATTTAATCCTTTTCCCAGCGTTAGACTTATTGCTGTAATGTCTTGTAATATAGTTACTTAGCTGGTCTTGTCCCTGCTTCGGCACGCTCTATGCTTAACAGTCAATTGGTAAAATAAATTTATTGTGTTTAAAAATGGCTAAAAATAAAGAAAACAAAGAAAAGCAGGCCGAAGAAATTGTCGGACTTGATGACGACGATTTTAAGGATGAAGAACAAGAAGCTTCCAAGCCAGGCCTTTTGGATAAGTATAAGAAGTATCTTCTTCCGGCCGCAATAGCGGTGGGATCTTTTGTGATAGCTATCGTCACCTCCAAATTTCTTGCTGCTCCGGCGCATGAAGTATCCGAAGAGGTTTATGTTGAGGGTCTGGTGGATTCAAATAAGTCTAAAGAGTCTAATGTTATTGAGCAGTCTAAGTTTACCGAGGATGGTCTTGATACCACTGCTATAATGGCAGAGCTGGCCTTTCTCAATTATACGCCCGAGATGGAAGCAAAAAGGAAAAAACAAATGGCTGACGGTTCGTTGGATAATAGCTCCGAGGGTATTGCCGGTATGACTCCGCAGGATTCGGTTGATACTTTAAATTGGTTATACAAAGAGCTGGCGAAACTTGATAAGGCCAAAGCTAAGAATGCCAAACAGATTAAGGAATTGAAGGCTCTTGAGTATAAAATTGATCAGGCTCTCATCAAAATAGAGCAGGCCGAGTCCTCTCATATCATTAATCTGGCTCGTCTTTATGATGGGATGCGACCCGAACAGGTCGGTAAACTATTTGAAAATCTCGATGATAAGGCTGTTATGGCGATTCTTCCACGGATGAAATCGGCCAATGCCGCCAAAATTATGGCGATTATGCCACCAAAAAGGGCCGCCAGAATTTCAACCAAAATGATAACGGTATTGGAAAAATAGATGAGCGCATTTAATCAAATAATTGATTTGACCGGCCCTAATGGAGTTGAGCCGGGGAAAACAGGTCCGAATCAATTAGGTGCTACAAATTCAAAGAACCCCGGAATTGATTTTTTACAGATTCTTGGCGGGAAACTTTCGGGTGAACTTCCATTTCTGTTTGGAGGGGAATCGGAATCTATCGGTCTGGATGCGGGTGTTGTTTCTGAAGAAATCACACCGGATAAATTGGCAGAATCACTGCTTTCCAATCTTCCGGGCGAACCGGCAAATGAGAAATTAGGTGAGAATGAAAACCAAAACGGCCTGATTGAACCGATAAAAATTGGATCAGAGTGGTTTCTTAAGATTACAACAGCCGAGGCGGTCAATAATATTCAAAATTCTTCTAATATTGACACGGCCCTTCCACCTGAACACAATTTTAAAGTAGAAGATTTGAATGTCGCACCGAATCGATCGGGTCTATTTCCCGGACTAAAAATTGATAATTTGAATTTGAATAATATTAATTTGGTCACGACTCAGATTGATAAGAATAATCCGGATGCTGAAATCAAACCGGTAGTACAGGCTGAAATAGATAAGGAACTTACTCCCAAAAGCAATACCGATTTAAAAACCGCCAGTTTAATAGATAAAGTAATCGGATCTTTAAATGTTAAAAGTGTTAAGCTGGAAAGAAATATTGAAAATAATCAAGCCGAAAAAGATCCGGTTAAGCTGGCCCTGCCGACAAAATCATATATCAAAGTATCAGCTATTGAAAGCAATTCAAATTCAAATGCCAATAATGATCAGTTTGCCGAGACTAAACAGAATCTGTTTTCCGGTAACACTGAAATAATTCCGTCAGAAAGTAAAGCCGGTGATAGCGAAAAGGTCAGACTGAACAATTTTGAGGCGGTTGCTCGTGTCGAATTGGATCAAAAACCGGTTGGCAAGATTGAAGCCGGTCAATCGCCTATTCAGACTAAACCGATTTCTGATATTGCACCTACTCTGGCTAATAATGTTGAAAAAATAGAATTACCGGAAACCAAAATAGCTACAGCGCCGGTAAAATTTGTTCTACCGGCCGAAATCAACGGGAAAAATATAAGGAATAATCATACCGTAATGATTCGGATGGAACCGGATCATCTCGGCCCGGTCCGTATGACCATTTCAACTTACAATGATGTCCTGACGGCCAGGCTGGTGGTCGATTCTCCTGTGGCCAAAGCTGCTGTTGAGTCCAACCTGAATAATCTGCTGGAGCAGCTTAATCGGCAGGGAATTAAGGTTGATACTTTTGAGGTTTCAGTCAATGGCGGTGAAGTCGGCCATGAGGCCAAAGAAAACAGATTTGCCGGATCAGCAGGGATAGAGCGGCAATATCAAAAAAGTTATGAAAAATCAAATGCCATAGATGAAGTTGTGGCACAAAGAGCACAGGAGCATTTGTACATCGAAGCAAACGGTGTCAACTGCTTCGCCTAAGGAGTTAATGATGGGACTTATATCACCGGTAGCGACCGATACCAACGGCAATCCAATCAGTGCCGAATCAAGAAAGATGCTTGGCAAAGATGATTTCCTTAAACTTCTGATAACCAAGTTGACTCATCAGGATCCGCTCAAGCCGATGGAGGACGAGGCCTTTGTGGCTCAGCTGGCGCAGTTTTCATCGCTGGAGCAACTACAAAATGTAAACAATTCCCTCGAAAATTCGCTGGAGTGGGATTATCTGCAGATGCAGACTATTAACAATACGATGGCAACCAATTTAATTGGCCGCGAGGTCAAGGCTTCATACAATGGTGTTTATCTTGATGCTAATAATCGACCCACGATATCATTTAATTGTCCCCAATATGCACAAAGGGTGAATGTTCAGATATTGGATATCAATGGCACAGTGATTCGTACCTTAACGGAAAAAGGGGTCCCTCCGGGAAGCAATAAAATCGAATGGGACGGACTTGATCAAAATGGTCAAAGAGTGGGTGAAGGATACTACTCGATTAAGGTCAGTGCCGTTGATGTCAATGGTGAGTTGTTTACACCATCAACATTCTTGCAGGGCAAGGTAAATGGCATCATTTACCGCGAAGGTTCGGCATATCTGCAGGTAGCGGGAATGGAGATTCCGCTGGCCGAGATAAATGCCATCAATGAGTATCAGGAAGAAACCGAAGAGGAGGAAATATAGTCAAAATGCAGGTAAACAATTTCAATAGTGAAGTTCGCCTTCTCGAAATGGTTAATAAGGGAAAAGCAAATGCGACCAAACAGACCAGGGCCGATGGTAAGGATTTTAAGAAAGCTTTTTCCGAGGAATTAGCCCAGGCGAAAGCTCTGAATTTTTCCAAACATGCCAGCCAGCGTCTTCATTCCCGTGGTATAGAAATGTCCGAGGAGCGGCTGACTAAATTATCCGATGCGGTTAGCAAAGCGGCCGACAAAGGCTCAAAAGAATCGCTGATACTTGACGACAGCGTTGCCTATGTCGTTTCGGTTCCCAATCGAATGGTGATAACCGCTTTTGATCGGAGTAATTTGCAGGATGGAGTTTTCACCTCAATTGATTCGGCAATAATTCTATAAATGAAAATGATAATAAAATGAGAGAACTAATAAAAGAGGACAGAGGCTGGACCCCGTTTGCAGACGGGGAGGCTTCTCCTATAACCAAGGAGGAAAATCTGCTATGATGGCATCATTGTACGCAGGGGTATCCGGACTGAGAAATCATCAGATTCGGATGAATGTCATTGGTAACAACGTTGCCAATGTGAACACAATCGGATTTAAAAGCGGACGAGTCACATTCCGCGAAGCCCTGATTCAGGATTACAAGGGCGCCGGCCGACCGACCGACCTATCCGGTGGTACCAATCCGGTCCAGATGGGACTGGGTATGCAGGTATCGACAATCGATAATCTTTTTCAGCAGGGTGGTCTTGAGACGACCGGTCAGGTAACTGATCTGGCTATTCAGGGATCGGGATTTTTTGTCCTGTCCGATAATAGCGGTGTCTTTTACACACGGGCCGGGTCATTTAACTTTGACGCCGAAGCTAATTTGGTTGATCCGTCGAATGGACTGTTTGTCCAGGGAAGAATGGCCGCTTCTGACGGAAGCATCCCGATTTCCAATCCGGTGGGTCGGATTACGGTTCCATTTGGGCAGCAAGATCCTGCCAGAGCGACGACTGAAGTTATTTTTGGTAATAATTTGAACTCGATGGCAACCGAATCGGTCGCGACGCCGCTATCGACCGGGACAACCGGAATTGATACCGTCATTGGTACAGCTGTTAACGGTGCCGGAGGTGTTCATACGTTAACTATTTCGGGTACTCAGGCAACCAACTCTTTGTTTACCGGCGCCAATGTCGCCGATGATGGGACCGGAGCTCCAGGCATTGCTCTTTCAGAAAATATGACCTTATCGAGTTTGGGCGTTGACGATGCCTCGGGATTCCAGCTATCGCGCGATAACGGTTCTATGGTAGATACCGTTTCCGGAATAACAATTGACTCCACAATTGGTGATCTGATCTCGGCTATCAATCAGCTTGATGATGTCAGGGCTGAACTGGCCGGCGGAGAGATTCAGATTACTAAAGTGAGAGCCGGTGCAGGTGCCGATTATAATATTGAATCATCAGCCGCCACCGTTACTCTTGATCCGGTTGGTGGATACGCCACGGGCGGCAATATTGTCGGCGTTATCTTTGGTGTGGCCGATGGAGCAACCTTTGTGGCCAACAATGGCACCAATCATACTTTTGTTTGCAACGACGTTTTTGTTCCGACCGGTGATGTGGCTCAGCTTCCCGAATCACTTGATATTGTGATTGATGAGATTACCGGGTTGGCTATGGGAATTGACGGACTTGGTAAAGGTGGAGTCGAAATCACTGCGCAGGGCGGCCTAATGGCCGGTACAGCGGCGATTACGACTGCTGACACAATCCATGGAACATCAATGACAGTTTATGATTCTCAAGGAGGAAAGCACTCATTGACAATAGAGTTTTTGAAATCGGTTAATACCAATGAATGGAACTGGACAGCCTCGTTTTCCGGAATTGAGACAATTGTCAGTGGTGCAACCGGATTGGTAAGATTTAATCAGGATGGTTCTCTGCTGGATTTCCGATATGATGGCGGGGCCAGTTCGATTTCATTCAATCCCAACAATGGGGCGGCAACCTCCAGTGTCAGAGTAGATCCCGGAACGGCGGGACGTTATGACGGTTTGACCGGCTTTGCCTCTCCCAATACCGCCTCCATTATGGAGCAAGACGGATATACTGTCGGTATTCTTGATAAAATCTCAATCGATCAGGGCGGGACTATATATGGTATTTTCACCAATGGCGTCAGCCGGGCTCTGGCGCAGATACTTTTGGCCGATTTTAACAACCAGGGTGGTTTGTTAAAAGCCGGCAGTTCGCTTTATCAGTCATCGTCCAACTCGGGCGAACCAATGATTGGTGTGGCCGGTGAAACCATTTCGGGTGCAATTTCGTCGGGTGCCCTGGAGTCATCGGCAGTCGATATTTCGCAGGAATTTACATCGATGATTACAGCCCAGAGAGGATTTCAGGCTAACGCCAGGATTATTACGACCTCGGATACGATGCTTGATGAGTTGGTTAACCTGAAACGTTAATAAGAAATAGAAATGATTAAAGTAACCAGAATAAATAATAGCGAGATAATAATAAACTCGGATCTGATTGAGTTTGTCGAATCGAGTCCCGACACAATTATCAGCCTTACCGATGGTAAGAAAATAATTGTCAAGGAGACACCTGATGAAGTCATTCAAAAAGTGGTGCTATTTCGCCGTCGGACGTTCGGGACCGAAAAAACTCAGGAACTGAAAAACAAAAATTGAAAAGGAGATAAATTATGCCGTTGGATGGACCAGCACCGGATTCAGAAAAGGTCGATGCGGCCGAAGCTGAAGAAGAACAGCCAAAGGTGAAAAAGAAAGGTTTTCGGCCGATTGTTATCTATGCCGGGATAGCCGTGGTAATGGTGGTCGCGGGCTATTTTGCAGGGACAAAATATTTTAGCTCGGCGGAAAAAGCCGGCGAAGCGGCAGCAATAGAAGCCAATGATCAGAGTGAACTCGAGGATGAAGAAGAGGTTTCTGTTGACACAGAAATGATTGAACTTGAGGATATAATTGTTAATCCGGCCGGAACCGGGGGAACAAGATTTTTGGCAGCCTCAATCGGCTTTGAGATCAGCGGGGCCAAAACAGTGCAGTTGTTTGAAAGTAAAATGCCGATGGTTCGTGACGCATTAATATCGATTCTCGGTTCAAAGACTATTGAGCAGTTATCCGATGCCAAAGAAAAAGAGATAACGCGGTATCAAATTAAGAAAAGAGTTGAGCATTTACTGAAGACAAAAAACCTCGAAGCGGTTTATTTTACGAACTTTGTTCTTCAGTAATTAATTAAGGAGTTGTTCGATTGGCTAAAATCCTGTCACAGGACGAAATTGATGCTCTATTGACGACAGTATCGTCGAACGAGCCCGATTCGGTTATTGCCGCTCCCGCGGCAGATCACGATGAAACCCGAGCGATTGCCACCTATGATTTTAAGCATCCCAACCGGGTCTCTAAAGATCAGGTAAGGACGCTGGAGAATATGCATGATAACCTGGCCGCACAAATCGGTTCAACCCTGTCAGCTATGCTGAGAACAATGGTCGATGTCGATTTGATATCGGTTGATCAGATTAACTTCTCTGAATATATCATGTCATTGGTATCGCCTTCCTGTTCCTATACCATTTCGGCGAAGCCTTTGGAAGGACTCTGTATAGTCGATTTTAATCCGACTCTTACATTTGCCTTTATTGACAGGATGTTTGGCGGCGGGCAGAAAATTCTTGAAATAGAGAGAGAACTTACATCAATAGAAAAACAGGTAATGGTTCGAGTTGCCGAAAAGGCCTATCGTGACCTGGAAAAATCGTGGGAAAACATTGTTCCGATTGTGATTGAACAAAAATCATTTGAGACAAACCCTCAGTTTATTCGGATTGTCCCGGCCGGTGAGACTGTTATTGTCGTTTCTTTGCAACTGAAGCTGTTCAATACGACCGGTTTGATGACAATCTGTTATCCCTATGTTTCCCTTGAAGGGCACCTGACCAAATTGACGGCACAAAGCTGGATTGACGCAACTAAGAAGAAAAATCTGGTCGAGAGTCGCGATATCAATAAAGAGAACATCTGTAAAGTTGATTTGCCCCTGTCCTTGATTTTGGCTCGAACAAAGTTGAAAATGCGAGATTTTCTTAATTTGAAAGTCGGTGACGTTGTTACTGCCGATACCAAGATAAATGCACCGTCGGAATTGATTGTCGGCACAAAGAAAAAATATCAGTGCCGTCCGGGTCTGTATGGTAGAAGACAGGCCTGCAAAATTGAAGAAATATATTATTTAATAAGAAAGGAGTAGCGGTTAATGGATGAGAATAAGGGCGTAGATGTGTCCCGGGAGAATGCCTCTTTGGAAGAAGAAAATCTTCAAAGCGAAGAAAATTTTTCCGAAGAACAGGCTCCGGATGCGGCCGCATCGGACAAGCCAGCCGCTGATTCCAGCTCTCCCGATGAAAACGCGGTCGAGGGAGATGCAGAAGATAAAGCCGGTGCCGATTCGGAAGCGGTGGAGGAGGTTTCACCAGAAGATGCCAATGCCGAATCACTTCCTGATGAAGACTCTCCCAAAGTAAGTCAGGATGAGCAGGCGGCTCTGCTTAATCAGGAAGATATCGTTGATGAATCTGCCGATGATGTGGATGTCGGTTCGAGCGGTTCCGGGCTATTAAGCCAGGATGAGATTGATAACGCTATCCAACAGGGAGGACAGGAGGATTCGGAAGGCGGTCAGGATGCAGGTGGCGAAGAGAGCATGAATCAGGAAATGATTGGTGCTGCCATCAATAGCGCCGTGGAAGGGCCGGATGCCGGTGATCTTAAGGCTGTCGAACAACTGGAGGTTAAGAAAGCTGATTTTCAGCAGTTGTCGTCAAGCGATAAGAATGAAGGTCAGCGGAATATCGACTTGCTGATGGATGTGGAATTGCCGGTTTCGATTGAACTGGGTAAAACCAAAATGGACATATCCGATATTCTGGGACTTGGCCCCGGCAGTGTTGTAGAGCTGGAAAAACTGGTTGGGGAACCGGTTGATCTGTTGGTTAATAATAAATGCGTAGCGCGCGGCGAGGTTGTCGTGGTTGAGGAGAACTTCGGTCTCCGTATTACTCAACTGATTTCGCCGGAAGAAAGAATAAAGAATCTGCAATGAGCCAAAAAAGATGTAAAACAGTCTGGAAGCTGATTATTCTTCTTATTGTCTCGGCGGCATTTATTCTGGCGCGATTTGGAATTGTTTCGGCCAATGAAGTTAAAACGCAAAAAGAACCGGTAGTGATAGCCCAAATCGACAATCCACAGGATAAGACAGTATCCACTGGATTATCCGGGATAACAACCAATGATGAATCACTGGCAGGACCGTTGGTTAAGCTATTGCTGGCACTGGTTGTGGTGGTTGGCGGTATTTATGGATTTCTTATTGTTTTGAGACGAATGATGGGATCAAAGTTCTCAGCCAATAGGGGTAATCGTCTGCTGGAGACCATCGAGACAACATATATTGCGCAAAAAAAATCTGTTTCGCTGATAAGATATGGGGAAAAAGCGGTACTGGTTGGTGTGGCGGATAATTCCATTTCGGTTCTGGCCGAATTGAGCAAGGATGAAACGAGTAAAATCATCTCCGATTGTAAAGTCGGCAAACGGGAGGCAGGTTTTAAATCTGTTTTTGCCGGCGCCAGGGAAAAGCTCAGATCTTTTGATATGAAAAAACTTAATGTGCCCTGGGTTTCCAAAGAAATTGATAGACCCCAAGAGGTCTAAGACAGAATAGACGACATGGAGTCGTCTTAATAAATAGGATTTAAAAGGTTTCATAGGATATGAAAACAGGCGTAAAATTCGCTGTCTTTGCCATTTTGTTTACGGCCGCCCTGGCCGGGTCGGCATCGGCACAGGCAATCCCGAAAATATCATTGGAAGTCGGGCAGTCAACGGACCCGAGCGATCTTTCGACAACATTACAGATTGTTATTCTTCTCACGGTTCTGACTCTGGCGCCATCGATTATTTTAATGATGACATCGTTTATTCGAATGGTAATTGTGTTCGGATTTTTACGTCAGGCCATCGGTACCCAGCAGTTGCCGCCAAATCAGTTGCTGATGTCGCTGGCATTAATTTTAACCTTCTTTATTATCAGCCCGGTTGCAAACCAGGCGTATAATGACGGCTTGAAACCGTATCTTGATGAGACAATAACAATTGAAGAGGCTTTCGATAAGGGTATAGCGCCGTTTAGAGATTTTATGATGGGGCAGGTTGATGAGAAAGATCTGGCATTGTTTGTAAGTCTTTCCGGAATGGAAAAGCCGGAGAAACCTGATGATATCCCGCTGCATATTCTGATTCCGAGCTTTATGATATCCGAATTACGAACCGGCTTTGAGATTGCCTTTTTAATATTTGTTCCATTTCTCGTGATTGATATGATTGTGGCGTCGGTATTGATGTCGATGGGTATGATGATGCTTCCGCCTATTATGGTAGCATTGCCGTTTAAAATATTATTATTTGTGCTGGTTGATGGGTGGTACTTGTTAGTTCAATCGCTGGTACAATCATTTTATTAATGGTGCAGGGTAGGATAAGATGACACCGGAAATGGTCATAACCGTAGGTCGTAATGCGATAATAACAATGTTGCTGGTGGCGGCGCCGATGTTGATATCGGGATTGGTAATCGGACTGATGATCTCGTTATTTCAGGCCATTACGCAGATTCACGAGATGACTTTAACTTTTATTCCCAAAATCGTGATTGTCGCATTGGCTCTTCTCATTTTTCTCCCCTGGATGATAAATAATCTTCTTGATTTCACCCACGGCCTTTTTGGAATAATCCCGACACTATGAAAACCACTACCCAGAAAATATTTCCCGGCGGTTTGGCAAAGATTGCTTTATTTGGGATAAAACAACCCTGCCGCCTTTTTCCTCTTTCCTCTAACTCATTGTAATACATACGCTAACGATTCTTTTTTGTCATCAATCCGGTTGGCATAAGAGTTGATTAAAGTTATTGACGATTAACCCGTACTGTAGGTAAAAAGAATTGTTAGAGTTTTTGACATACGGCGCCGATAAGCTTCAAATCCTGCTTTTAATTTCGTTTAGAGCCGGTGGTTTGTTTATTACGGCACCTATTCTTGGACATCATTCAATACCTATGACCGTTAAGGCCGGTTTTGCGGTTGTTCTGGCAATTGTTTTAATACCATTAGCCGCTCAGGCCCCGATGCCGGCAGTTGAATCTGTCTGGCTGTTGGGACTTCTGGCCGCCAAAGAGCTTCTGGTTGGGTTAATTATTGGGTTTTTCTTCTCACTTTTATTTAGCGGTGTCAGAATGGGCGGCGGAATTATCGGTTTTCAGATGGGTCTTTTGATGGCTAATGTGCTTGATCCCGAGGCCGGTTCGCAGGTTTCAATTGTAGCTGAATTCTGGATTGTTATTGCCTCGCTGATATTTCTAGCAATCGATGGACATTACGCCATTATATCGGCTCTGGCCGACAGCTATCAGCTACTCCCGGCGGGCGCTGTCAGCTTTTCCGGACCGGCCGGAGAGACAATAATTCGTTTATCAGCCTACGCCTTTACGATGGCGATTAAAATCAGCGCCCCGATAATTATTACGCTCTTTCTGGTTTCGGTTACCCTGGGTGTGGTGGCCAGAACCGTTCCCCAGATGAATATTTTTATTGTTGGGATGCCGTTGAAGATTGGTGTCGGGTTTTTGGTTATGGCGGTGGCTCTGCCGCTTTTCAAAAATATTGTGAATCAGACTTTATACTATTTGGATATTGAAGTTCTGGCTGTGTTGGCCGGAATGAATACTGCCTGAGGATGAATTGATGGCCGACGAACAATTCCAGGAACGAACGGAAAAAGCGACTCCGAGGCGAAAGCAGAAGGCGCGCGAGGAAGGAAAAGTATGCCGTTCTCAGGAGTTAAACTCAGCCGTAGTGTTATGTCTTGGAGCATCCACTCTTTACATTTTGGGGCCGATGTTGGCCGATCAACTCAAAGAATTGATGACACATATATTCAGCCAGGCACCATTGATGGATGCCGACAATGAATCGATTATGGCTTTCTTCTCACAGCGAGTCATTAATTTCTTTATACTCCTGGCCCCGATATTTGCCATTTTGGTTATCGTTGCTTATGGAATCAATCTTCTTCAGGTTGGCTTTTTATTCACTACTAAAACGCTCGAACCAAAACTTGATAAGCTCGATATCACCAAAGGTATAAAGAAACTACTCTCAGTCAGATCATTGGTCGAACTGACTCGCGATATTATCAAAATATCTTTAATTGCTTATGTCGGATACAAATCTATCAGCGCCGAACTGGACACCTTTTATAACCTGGCTGACAACTCGGTGGCAGTATTTGCCGGGGCAATGAGCAAAATGGCCCTGACGACAGTGCTTGAGTTAGGGGCGGTCATTCTGATTCTGGCTCTTTTTGATTATGCCTTCCAGAAATACGATTTCGAAAAGAATATCAAAATGAGTAAGCAGGATATAAAAGACGAAATGAAAGATACCGAAGGATCGCCACAAATAAAAAGCCGTATCAGGCAGATCCAGCGGGAGATGTCCCGCAAACGGATGATGGAAGAAATTCCAAAAGCCGATGTCGTGGTTACCAACCCGACCCGAATTGCGGTGGCATTGAAATACGACACCGATGTCATGGAAGCCCCGATGGTTGTGGCTAAGGGTGAACGAATTATCGCTGCCAAGATTAAGGAGATTGCCGAGGCGGCCGGGGTTCCGATTGTGGAAAATCGGCCATTGGCCAGAGCTTTATTCAGAATGTGTGATATCGGATCATATGTCCCGGCCAAACTGTACCGGGCTGTTGCCGAAGTCCTGGCGTATGTATATCGCCAGAAAGGAATAGAGGTGAACTAAGATGACGGCCCAGTCCAGAGGAATAATAGCTCAGCTGATTAAGAGATCAGACATTTTGCTGGCCGTTGCCGTTGTGGCAATTGTTGCCGTTTTGATTATTCCGCTGCCGGCTGGAATTCTTGATTTTGCACTAGCATTTAATATCACCTTCTCGCTGGTGATTCTGCTTTCGACACTGTACATCACACGCCCTCTCGATTTATCGGTTTTTCCCGGGATGCTGCTGATTGTGACACTCCTGCGATTGTCTTTAAACGTGGCTTCAACACGTCTGATTCTTGGTCAGGGATATGCCGGTGAAGTGATTAACTCGTTTGGTAATTTTGTGGTTCAGGGGAATTATGTCGTTGGTTTTATTGTTTTCCTGATTCTGGTTATAATCCAGTTTGTCGTTATTACCAAAGGTGCCGGACGAATTTCAGAAGTCTCGGCACGATTCACTCTCGATGCTATGCCGGGTAAACAGATGGCAATTGACGCCGATCTCAACGCCGGATTGATAGATGATCAGGAGGCCAAATCGCGTCGTGAAGCAATTGCTCAGGAAGCAGATTTTTATGGCGCCATGGACGGTGCCTCAAAATTTGTTCGCGGCGATGCCATCGCAGGAATTTTAATCACGCTTATAAACATAATTGGCGGGTTTGTTATTGGTATGGTGATGCTTGGAAAATCAGCACCGGAAGCGTTACGGACCTACTCACTGTTATCGATCGGTGACGGTCTGGTGACGCAGATTCCGGCTTTGATTGTTTCCACGTCCGCCGGTATCATTGTTACACGGGCCGCCTCCAAAGAAAATATGGGTCATGATCTGACTCGTCAGCTGATGCGCCAGCCGAGAGCCATCATGATTGCCGGCGGCATGCTGTTGTTGTTTGGTATCGTTCCCGGTATGCCGACTTTGCCGTTTTTTATTCTGGGAGCGGTTGTCAGCGCCATTGGCTGGTTAACCAAAGAATCCTCCAAGAAAAAAGCTCTTGAAGATGAAAAAGCGGAATCCGAACGTGGGCAGGCCGGACCGGAAGAAAGAACCGAAGATCTCCTAAAAGTCGACGCTCTTGAGGTTGAAATCGGCTATGGACTGATACCGCTGGTTGATTCCAATCAGGGCGGTGATTTATTGGAACGGGTCTCGGTAATTCGTAAACAGCTGGCCTCGGAGCTTGGTATTATAGTACCGGCTATCAGGATTCGCGATAACGTCCAGTTGAAACCGAATGAGTATCGGATAAAAGTTAAGGGAATTAATATCGCCGAATTTGAATTGATGCCGGATCATGTTATGGCGATTAATCCCGGGTATATCAAAGATGAGCTTGATGGATTTACTACCCGCGAACCGGCTTTTAATCTGCCGGCCGTATGGATAATACCGAATCTCAAAGAAATTGCCGAAAATAAGGGCTTTACAGCGGTTGAACCATCGGCAGTGATGGCGACGCATCTGACCGAAACAATCAAAACCTATGCCGCCGAGTTGCTGACAAGGCAGGATGTGGCACATCTGATTGAGACCTTAAAAGAGGATCATCCGTCGCTTATCGAAGAGGTTGTCCCGAATGTCGTTTCATACTCGACTATTCAGAAAGTACTTCGGTCGCTTTTGAGTGAGCGGGTTGCTATTCGCGACCTGGCAACAATTATGGAAACAATCACCGACTATCATCAGGCAACCAAGGAAACCGATGTTCTGGCCGAGTATGTTCGAATGGCGTTGAAGAGACAAATGACAGAGATGTACAAAGACAAAGACAACAAGATTCATGTCTTTACAATCGATCCCGGTATCGAGAAGATGTTGACCGATGCCGTTCAGAATACCAAGCAGGGATTGATGCTGGTAACCAGTCCCGCCGATTCGGAAAGGCTGATTGCGGCGGTCGGTGTTCAGATAGATAAAATTTCAGAGGCCGGACATACTCCAATCTGTCTTAGTTCCCCCAATGTTCGCCTGGCCCTCAAGCGTTTGACAGAAGCGGCCTATCCGATTCTGATAGTTCTGTCATACAACGAAATCAGCAATAATGTGGAGGTTGTCTCCACCGGAACAGTGAGATTTGAAAATGATAATTAAGTCATTTACTGGACCAACTGTGGCGGCCGCTCTTAAACTGGTGCGCGACGAAATGGGCGGCGATGCCGTGGTTCTCAAAACCAGAGTTCTGCCGATTGATGAAACGAAAGTCGTTACTGAACGGGTGGAGGTAACCGCTTGTATTGACGAATCTATTCTATCGCCCGTTCAGCTTGATTATATGCTGAAAAAAGACGAGAAGAGATCAAATAATATATCAAAAAACTCCGGTAAGGCAGGCACATTGGATGTTGTCGCCGAGACTCCCGAAAATTTACAAAATGAACCAGATAAGAAACCTGACACCGTTTTAAGCGGTCACGGAAAGACAGAATCGCCGGAAAAGATTTCGTCTGATGTCAAGCCGGTGTATTGTGATTTGCTCGATGCTGATATTCCGGTTGAAATAACTCGGCAGCTTATTGAGAATATAGAAAAGCAATATTCATCAGATACAAATATCAAAGAAATCGCCTGCGAGGTCTTGTCCGATTATCTCAATCGGTTTATGGTCTCTGATATCCAATTCAGATCGGGGATGAAAATAATTTTCACCGGTTTCAGCGGTGCCGGAAAAACATCGGCGCTGGCCAAATTAGCCGCTCAACTTGTAACCGGTTTGGGTCTGAAGGTTACACTCTCATCGCTGGATGATATGAAGGTGGCGGCTTATGAGGAGATGGGCAGCTATGCAGATATTCTTAATCTTCCTTCGGCGATGTTTGATGAGTTGGCCGAGAGACAGAAAAATGATTCGTTAGTCCTTATTGATACCCCTCCTCTCCCGATTGATCCGACAAGACGGCAGGAACTTCTTGATAAAATTAATAATTTAAAACCGGATATGACTTTCCTTGTTTTTTCGGCCTGTAATCGAACCTGCGATTTGATTGATGCCGTTAATATTTTTAAATCCGTTTCACCTGATTATCTGATTGCGGCACATCTGGATGAAACCAAAAGGTGGGGGACGATTTATTCTATGACCGGGTCTTTGAAGACGCCTCTGGTCTTTACAACCAACTCCCCGGGCGGCATTGGAGAGCTATCCCGGGCCGATGCATCCGAAATTGCGCGAACAGTTTTGAAAATGGAGGCCTCAAATGAAATTGAATAATCGTCTATTGAGTACAGAGGGGCTTCTGGATAAAGGCAGTGAACCATCGTTGATGACGATAATTTCAGGGAAGGGCGGATCCGGGAAATCAGTTATTGCCTACAATCTTGCAGATTCCCTGGCGCGTCAGGGAATAAGGACACTCCTGATCGATGCCGATTGGAATTTTGGTAATTTGCATCTGCTGGCCAATCTGATTCCCAAAACAACTTTTTATGATATCACCGAAGGACGTTTGCCGGCGGTGGAGGCAATCACAAAATTGAGAAATAATCTTGATTTGATTGTTTCACCATCAGCTATTCAAACCGGAATAAATTTTAATATCAATCGTATTTCACGGTTTGTTGAAGAAATCAGAAATGATTTCAGATCGTATGATTTGATTCTGTTTGACGCACCGACAGGGCAGATCGATTTGTTAAGTATAATTTCGGCAGCCTCAGATCTGAATCTTTTCATTATTAATCCGGAGTTGACGTCGATTGCCAATAACTTCGGATTGTTGAAATTATTAATTAAATCAAATAGTCAATTAAAATCGCATATTTTTGTAAATCGCGCCGATTCCGGCAAGGATTCTGAATATATATATCGAAAACTGGCCGCGCTGGCTGGACGGTATTTAAGAAGTGTACCGTTCTATGCCGGTTATCTTTATGTCCATCAATCGATTATGGAATCTGTGGAGCGGCAGAAAACGTTGCGGGAAACAGATTCGGAATCGCCGTTAAATGATCAGTTTTTGAAATTGTGCAATTTTGTAACAGAAGAACTCCTGACAGGGGTAAAAGACAAACGAACAAAGGCCGTTAAAGGCATAAACTCAAAAATATTATTAGCCGATATAGAGGAATAGGATAAATGGTTAAAACGCAGAAAGTTCAATCGACGCGGGGGGACAGGAAGAAGACGCAACCAAAGCGGGTTTCGGTTTATAAAGCAAAAAAACAAACAAGAACGACCCGAAAACCACCAATATCTCCCCTTGACTGGAAGCGGTATATGCGTCATGGCAGTCCGGAAGTTAGAGCCCGACTGCTCAAGGAATATCTGCCACTGGTCCGGAATGTTGCCGGGCGGATGGCAATTGGATTCCCTCGTTCGGTTGAATTGCAGGATTTGATTAACACTGGTGTTATTGGTTTGGTTGAAGCCTTTGGAAATTTTGATCCGGCTCGTGGCGTTAAGTTTGAAACTTACGCCGTTCCGCGAATTCGCGGTGCAATTCTGGATGAGTTGCGTGCCTTGGACTGGGTGCCGCGTTCGACCAGAGCCCGCTCGCGCGAAATAGACCGGGCCAATCTGCATCTGGAAAACAGATTTGGCCGACAACCTACAAATGATGAACTGGCCAAAAAGGTAGGCTGCACGGTCAATGAGTTGCTGGCGGCAAAAGGCGACACCTCCTGTTCAACACTGTTGTCGCTGGACGAGACTGTTTACAGGGAAGATGATAATCACCAGGTTCCGCGTATCGAGATAATTAAAGATATGTCCAAGCCGACGGCTCTGGGCGATCTGGAAAAAAGCGAGCTACGGGCCTTTTTGGTAATGGCCATAGATCGCCTAACCGAGCAGGAAAAGCTGGTTATTGCCCTTTATTATTTTGAAGAGCTTACCCTTAAGGAGATTGGTGAAGTAATGTCAATTTCGGAATCACGGGTATCACAAATTCATACCAAAGCCGTTCTGAAGCTTCGAGGAATGATAAAGGAGCGATTTACGGCCAGCGGATAGTAGAGGATAAAAAATGGTTCAGCCGGCGGACATTGCTGATAATCTGTCCAAAACCGAACTGGTCAGTAAACTCAATCAGATGAAGAAGGCCAGTTCCGAGATGGAGCAACGTCAGGTTACCAAAACGTTTGAAGAAAAAACGTCGGCCGATGCCCAGCGGACCCAGGAATCGATAAAAAGCGATATGCTGATTATAACTAAAGATAAACAAGAGCAGGAAAAGAAGAAGAAGGAACGGAAAAAAGAGGATAAGAGCAACAGTCAGGATGATACCGACATGGAAAAGTCGGATGAGCAACATCTTGATCTGAAAGCATGATGGAGAATTGACAATGAATATAGGATTTTCACAGAACAGACAGTTGATCAATAGCCGGAAACGGCGCCTGGATATGGTTAACTTTGCCGAAGAAAATGGTATCAGCGCTGCGGTTAAAGAGTTTGGAATAACCTATAAAACTGTAAATCTGTGGATTGACCGCTATCGTCGGGAAGAAATGGCTGGCCTTGCCGATCAACCGCACCGAAATGGCCGGGACCCGGTAATTCGTACAAACCGACCCAAATCAAGACTGACCATTATGAAACCTCGCAACAGGGTATCATTTTTGTCAGCGTCCCCGATAATACCGAAGGATAATGAGATTAAACCGGATCCGATTGATTTGACCGAAGAGATTATGCCGGAACCGCCGACTATATTGGAGCCGGGAAAAGAAATTATTATTGAAAAGACTTCGCCCAAGAATGTATCACCCCGCCATCTTAGGACCGACACAAAAACGATTCAAATAGGTCTTCTCAATCTTAAAAAAATAGATAGTTTTGGTGATTTGTGCCAAAAATATAATTTACCATCCTGGCAGTTTACCGCTTTTGAACCTCAGACGGGCGGCGCCTGGATAGCCTATTCATTTGAGATCGGTTGGGAGCAGCAGAACGAGTTTATTAAGATTCTATCAAAGCATTTTCTCTCTCACGGAATTTTACCCAATCAAATCAGTTTTGAACTGGGTTATAATTCTGCAATTCTTGAAAAATTGGGGCAGGTGGATATGGCAAAAACAGAAGAAAGCCCCGACAGGGATTTCAAATTAAATAGATTCCATCGTTTGCTTGAAGATAATTTTTATCTTTCGCTCAGAGTCAGGACAGTATCAAAGCTAATGGAAAAAGCCGAATCGTTTTTGCTTCGTTACAATTACAAAGAGAATTTTGAGTCGCCGCTAAATTTGCCCCCGAATCAACTGGTATGCCGCCAATACAGCAACAATCATGATCCGGAAATATTGAAATTCAAACCGATTGTTCTGGAGAAAAATCAGGCAGGTAAGGTCAGATATTTAATTGGCTTGAGAATGATAGCCGGGCTGCTTACCTCAATTGTCGGATCTGTTCTGTCAAGGCGGAAAAGGGTTATAAAGGGGACGTCGATGCCGTTGCCGCCCAAAGCGGGGCTCGAAACCACATCGCAAACACGGCAAGGTATCGAATCGACTGATAATGAATTCGAATATATAAACCTAAAAAATATGAATTGGGAAAAACACCGGGATAAGCAAGCCAAAACTGATACTAAAACGAGCAAGGTTCGTAATCGACAGGAATTGATAAATCGAGCCAAAGAACTTCTGGCTCAGAAAAGATCAATAGCAGAACTTAAAAGTACACTTCCGATGACCGAGGGTGAGCTTTCCATGTTAAGTCAAAATATAATGTTTGGTGATAAAGAGAGGAATAAATAATGATATCAGAAACACCCTTTTATCTGGCCAAAGTCGAATGTCCGGTCTGTAAGACAATTAATGAGTTTGAAACCATTAAGGTTGGCGCCTATACGGAGAATGGACGTGATACAGATTTTTGTCCAAGCGACATAACCTGGCGAAATCCTCGGTACCAAGCCTACAATCCGCTTCTATATTTTACGGCCACCTGTGATAATTGCCTTTATACAAGAGAATATTCCAAGAGTTATAAAGATTGGACAAATGATTCTTATTTTAAAACGTATCGCCAGAAGACTATTAAGGATTTGCATCTAAACTTATTAAGCAAGCCGGATTCGGTAATAAGAGCAATTGGCGAAAAACTTGATTCCAGCCGCTATCCCAATGAATCGGCTCTTTTGAAATTGACTCTGGCCGTTATCGATGAAACCCTGAACGATAAACCATCCAATCTTGATCTGGGTCGTTTTTATCTTCGGATTGGGTGGCTGTACCGAGATATGGAAAGAGGCGAAAATCCAAACCGGCAGAGTCTCAAGGGGCACCTCATTACCATTGAAGATAAAATTGATACCCTGAAGACTTCACTAAACGATGTTAATACAAAACTGTATGACCTCGATCGTGCCATTACGCAGGAGTTCGAGGATGATAAAATTGCCTCCGAATTAATGTCAATTTTGCTGCCCATCAGGGATAAATATGATGTCGAGCTTAAATCGTTCCATGAGACATTAAAGCAGCTTATCGCCAAGATTGACGGTATAGAGGCGGTAAATCAGGAACATAAGAAAGCAGCACTTGGCGGTGATCTTGATGAACATTCGCCGTCTTATTTTGAGTACAAATCTTTCTTTGAATTTTTAACCGAAATTGCTGAAAAGCATAAAGGTATTGTCTTAAATGAAAAAGAAGCGCTTACCAAAGCGGTCGAATATTATAAACTTGCCTTTAGTGAGGGGCACTCAATTTCTCAGGGTAATCAGCAAATACAGGCATCTTATTTAATTGCTGAGTTATCGCGGCGAGTTGGACAGAATGAGCAGGCCAAAGAGTATTTTAATACCACCATTAGGAGTGGACAGGAATTGGTCTATCGTCATAAAGGCGATCGTTCCCGAACCGCGCTGGCCAGAAAAATACTTGAATTGGCCATTGAGCAGGCACGAGAAAATAGGACACTAACAGAAGCAAAATAAAAAACAGATATGCAGAAAACGGCCAGAAAAAGTAAAAACACAGACTATCCCTTTGATATATGGGAGAAACTTGAAATAGTCGTTGAGGAAAACGGCGAGAGCGGTATATACGTTGCCCGTATTGATGACTTTAACACCAACGGAATTGTGATTACCAAACCGGCGTGGGTCAGAGGTGGTAAGTTTCTGGTGTCAAACACAAAAGTTTTTGTCCGGTTTGTAAAATCAGATGCGATGTACCAATTTCCGGCCCACACTAAACCACTTAAGGACAATATGGCCGATAAGCTCCAATTGTATGGCATAGGAAGTATCAGGAGATTACAGCGCCGGGAGTTTGTCCGAATAGATTATTTAGCCAAGCTGACCTATACGGTGATTAATAATTTGAAGGATAAAAATCAGGAATTCAAATGGCTCCCATCGCAGACTTCGAATATTTCGGCTGGCGGTATGATGATGAGAGTTGATGATCAAATTCAAATTGGCGATTTATTGTTGCTCAAGATAAACAATTATTCGACCATGAGAATCCCGCGTTTTATCGTTGCATGTTGCCGTCGTTTGGTGTCAAAAGACGAATCAGCACTGGCTGGTGTGGAGTTTGTAATAGCCGAAAAATTACACAAATATTTTAAACCTGAAGAATTGAAAAAACTCCCGATTCAGGTCAATAAATTCGATATCCAAAACCAAAACAAGCTGGTTCGTTTTATTTTTGAAGAGCAAATCGAAGAAAGAAACAAGGGGCTTCTATAATGTCTTCAAACGCAGCCTTAATTAATAGTGCTAAAATTGACAGTTCTATTCTGGTTGGCAAAAGAATCAAAATTATTACCGAGCAGTTCCCCGGTCAGGCACTAACCACAAGAATAATGTCAGCGGGAGATAATAATCTGGTTCTGGACAAAAGCGGCTCTGGAGGAAAAATTAGTCAACTTATCCAAAAACAAAATGTAAACGTTCAATTCGAGTATAAAGGCCAGGCAATTGCATTTACATCAGCAATTGTGACATCAGATGGCGGACGAATTATGATTCCGATGGCCGAGAGTTTAAACCCGATGGTTCGGCGGAAATTTGTCAGATTTGACATGGATAAGGTTATAAGACTAACCTATTTCGATGAGCGGAATATTAAGACGGCCCGTTTGAGTAAGCTGAAATGGTTCGAGACCACAATTGCCAATATTGGCGGTGGTGGTGTGCTCGCATTTATGCCGAGCGTGCTGGCCGACGATAATTTTATCCTGATGAATATGGATATGGATAATCTGGAATTCCCGCATTTGATACTGGGGCGTATCTGTCATAGTCATCGCAATGATAAAAATAAGATTGTAACCGGCATCGAGTTTATTACCAGGGAGAATGGCGGCAAAATTATTCCCTCAAGTCTAATTAGAAATTTGCCGGAGGCGATTTTTCATTTTAATAACAGCACCGCCAAAGTTCTGGCTAAATATCTTGAAAAGAATAATAGGAATAATATTGAATAAAGGAGTAAAGAAATGAGTGATCCGCGTCTAAAAATAATATCCGATATTGAAGCGGACGATAATGTTCTCTCGGTTAAAAAGCCATTTAAACTCCATAATGGGGAGAAACGACGTTATATTCGGCTGGAGATTTCCGAGCCGATTGACCTGTCAATTCTTAAGGATGACGTTAATGGCTATTGGCCGGAAGGTGATGGGCCGAAATATGACGGCTCGATTCTTAATATTTCGGCCGGCGGTGTCCTGGTGATATCGAATAGCCCGGTTAAGGAAGGAATGATTGTTCTGCTGAAAATATTCCTGCAGGGTATTGAAGTTCTGGATAATATTATCGGTCTGGTGAAACGAGTTGACGATGAGGAAGAGGAACGGCTGATTGGTATTGAATTTATTTCAAGAGAATATTTAAAGGACGCCTTCAGCTCTTCTGATATAGAATTCCTGCGCGAAGATATTGCTTCATTTAATGAACAGTTGAAGAAGACTCTAAACAAGTATGTCTACTATAAAAGAGTTTCAAAAGAAAGCGATTGAGATGAGTTTTAATAAAGTATCGGGATTGGTATTCCTGTTTGTTTGCCTTTTATTTAGCGTGGCAGTGTCGCAAACCGGAATAATCGTAAATCTAAAAATAGCGGAAAATCCATGGGCTGATTCTCATTTAAAAGAGAAACTCGATCTGATGCTGTCGACTATCAATCAGGTTTTAATCATAAGAGCCGATGCAAATGAGCATCCTGATGCCGGTCCGCTTCAAACACCTCATTTGGACGCTCTTATTGAACACGGTCAAACTCATAATGGACGCTTTCTAATCGATGTTTTTATCGATCGGATTGATATTGAGAAACGCAAGGCTTTTATTTTGCCCGGTCTGATATTTCGTTATCAGGTCTATGGTACTGCGGTTGGCAAAATCCGTATTGTTGATATCAAAAAAGCTCGACTGGTTGATATTATTGATCTTGATTGCAGCCTGAAGGCCAAGGACAGATGGCAGTTTGTCGATGATGATCCCTTCGATGCGGACTTAAAAGTGTCGGCTGATAAAAAAATAATCCTTTTTGATCGGCTGGAAGAGGAGGTTGCCGGGAAGATATTCAAAGAAGTGAAAAAACTCAGTAAGGGGAATCATTTTGGTGATTAATAAAGGCGACAACGATGAACCGGTTAGCCGATTCTGGAGTAAACTTAATTTAATTTCGGATGTCATTACTATAATGTCCGGCCATCCGCCCGTTAAAGAAACATTATTGAAAGTTATGGAGCGGATAAATGAAGTGATCCCCTATACCTCGGCTATTCTTTACTTCTATGATATTAATGAGATTAAGTATAAGAAAGAAATTGCCGTCGGGCCGGAGTTTGATCCATCCAAATTATTAAAAACCAATCCCTCAGAAAGATTTTCGGCCTGGGTGGTCGGAGTTTTAAAACCAGTGGTACTATCAAACGAAGGTTCGGACAGTCGTCTGGCCGGCACCGGAATCGGATCGCTTATCGCGGTACCGCTTAGGATTGAAAATAATCCAATTGGTTTGATATGTTTGACGCATACCGAAACCGGATATTTCAGAGATCATGATGTGAAGTTATTTTCAATGCTGGCTCATCAGATTTCTGTTTCAAGGGAGCGGTCAATATATCAACAAAAACTGGAAGATGGATACCATGACCTCAAAAAGGCGCAGAGGATGCTGGAACTGGCTCAGCAAAGACTGATAAATGATGAGCGGCTGATGGCTGTCAGAGAATTGTCGGTTTCGATTAATCATGAAATAAATAATCCGCTTTCGGTTATTGTCGGTAATATTCAGTGTTTATTATTTATTGAAAAGAATCTCAATGATAAGGTCAAAGAGCGGCTTAAAAGAGTTGAGGCCGAGGCAATGAAAATTGCCGATATCAATCGTCGCCTTCTGAAGATTGATGAGCTTGTTTCGGAAACATATATAAACGACGGCCAAAAAATAAAAATGATAAATATTAAAAAATCTTCATCGGGAATCAAAAATGCCTGATTTGTATGCTCCCATTTCATCATTGAATAGGCTCAATTTTCTAAACGGGCCACAAGATTCATCTTTTGGATTTTTTGTTACCGACGATTCAGGTCTTCTGCAATATCTAAATAATGAAGCGGCCAGAATACTCGGTTTCAACAGCGCCAATGAAGCGTTGGAATATTCCTTACACGATTTTGAAATGATTATAAATTGCGGGTTATCCGAGGTTTTTGACAATATTTTAAAAGGAAAGAGCTACCAAAAAAATGGACATCGGTGTACTAATCGACTTGGGCATTATGCGGTTCTCAATATTTCGCTGAGTCCATTTCGAGGAGAAGGAGGGCGCATATCCGGTGTAATAGGGACAATTTTGGATGTCACTGAGTCGTATCAAAGGAAAGTAAAGCTTGAGGAAGCCAACTATGTTCTGTCGGTGATTTCGCAGGTATCCGAGGCGCTGACATCAGCCGCCGAGCTCAACGATGTTCTCAGAATTATTCTAACCGGTGTTACCGCCAATCAGGGATTGGGTTTTAATCGAGCGTTTCTATTGCTGATAAACGAAGAGGAAAACGTCCTTGAAGGAAAAATTGTCATCGGTCCCAGTAATCCCGAAGAGGCACATGAAATCTGGAGCAATCTGGCCGGTCGTCACCGGACACTCCTGGAATTACTTGCTGATTATCGTGAAAACGAAAAGAGCACCGGATTTTCAGTTTCATACGGAGTTGAAGAATGGAAAATACCTCTCGATAAACCAAACTTTTTTGTGGAAGCGTTGGAATCCGGTTTTGGAATAATAGTTAATGATAGCGATGAATTATCATCGGAATCGGCTAAAATTTTAGATCATCTACAGACCGAAAGCCTGGCCGTTGTGCCGATTATCAGTAAAGGCCGAAAACTCGGGATTATTGCCGCCGACAATAAAATTACAGGAAAACAAATAACCGTTACAAGAGTAGAACTGTTACAAATATTTGCCAACAATTCAGCGATTGCCATTGAACATTCAAGGTTGTATAACAAGATATTGGAACGAGCAAAAGAACTTGAGAAAATAAATTGTCAGTTAGCTGATTCCCAGGAACAGATTATCAGAGCCGAAAAAATGTCCGTGATAGGCGAGTTGACATCATCGATAGCACATGAACTCAGGAATCCGTTAATGGTAATCGGCGGTTTCGCCAATCTTATGATCTCCTCGGGCGACGCCGGAGATAATGCCGAATATCTTAATATTATTTTGTCGGAAACTCAACGTTCCGAAACGGTTTTGCATCAGGTTCTCGATTTCTCCCGGGCCAGTCGGACGAGTAGCCGCGAAATAGAATTCAATGTTCTCGTAAAAGAAGCTTACGATTATTTCCAAACCAAGACAAAATTCAAACAAAAAGGTATCAACCTCAACTTAAGCGAAGAATCACCCAAAGTGTGGGGAAATCCGGATCAGCTGTTGCATGTATTATTGCAATTTATACATCTCACCGCTGAAGGGATGACCGATGAATGCAAAGCGAGAATAACGACTTATCAGGAAAACAAGACGGCAAGGCTAACGATTGAATTTACCGGTTCCAGGCAGGCGAGAAATAACGCGGCCAAAATATATGACAAAATATTCGGAAATTCGAATGGCACGCAAAGATTGTCATTAATTGTCGCAGGGGAGACAATTAAATATCATGGTGGAAATTACGGTTTAGAGAATTTGGCTAAAGACGGTCCGACCTTATATATTGAATTACCTGCTATGAGGGTTTCAAAAAATGATTAGAATCCTTGTCATTGATGACGAAGCCCATGTAAGAAGGCTTTATGAAGATCTTCTGACTCGCGAAGGATTTGAAGTGATCTCGACAGCCCGCCCGGAAAAGGCTCTGGATATTATCCGGAATCAAAAGCTGGATATAATAGTTCTTGATATTGAATTAGATAGTGATAATGGGCTTGAATTAATTGAAAAATATAAGGCCGAACGCCCCTATCTCCCGATTATTCTGAACTCGGCCTATTCAATATATATGTCGGATTTTAAGACATGGATGGCCGAGGCATATATTGTTAAATCATCCGACATTAAACCACTCGTTGATAAAATTAAAGAATTAATCGGCCGGCCAAGAGAATATGAACAAGACAGATCATAATGTAAACGAGAAATGGGTTGCCAGCGTCAATTCAATGGCTGAGCAGGTAAGAATTCTCGCATTAAATGTGGCCATAAATCTTGCACGGGAGAGGAAGAATATTAAGGAACTGACATTTCTTGAACCCGATTTTACAAAACTGGTTTATGGTTCGGTCGAAGTAATAAAAGAAGTATCGGTAATGCTAAAGGCATTCCAGAATGAAGAGAAAATGGTTTACGCGCCGCCGACATCAAGCGGCAAAATGGATCATATCGAATCTTCCTTAAACGAAATCCTAAATTTAAGCCGAAATATTCTGAAAGTAATAGCTCGTATTAAGGAAGACGGCGGTAAAGTCGATAAAAATACTAAACCAGGAACAGATCAAAACAATTAGAGTATATTGGAATAAGTCATGGATGTTAAAAAAATAGAAAGAATGGTAGCCGAGCGGGGGAAGGCTTTTAAAATTCTTATCGTTGACGACGAACCAAGGATTAGAGAAATATTTCGCGATTTCTGTGAACTTACCAATTCGGTTGAGGTTGATTTGGCCGAAAATGGTGCCGATGCTGTGAGCAAGGTTGAAAACAGTAATTATGATTTGGTGACAATGGACCTGATAATGCCGGAAATGGCCGGTGTAGAAGCAGTCTCACGAATAAAAAATATCAGACCGCATTTGCCGGTGATTGTCATTACCGGTAACGCCACCGAGCGACTGGTGAATCAGGCCGGCGTCAAAGGTGCCTCCTCGATTCTGTATAAACCGGTTTTGCTTAATAATTTTATTGATGAAGTAATATCTACTCTGGAAAAAAGTCCCTCAAGATAGAATGGTCCAATTATGGAAGATACAATAAATATTTTGATTGTTGATGATGATCAACCGATACTTGATTTTTTTGAGCGTCTTTTAAAGATGAAAGGCTTTGGCGCAAAAACGGCCAAAAGCGGAAAAGAGGCGCTTGAATCGGTCGCCAATAATAATATCCATGTTATGATTATTGATATTTCCTTGCCCGAGATGGATGGATTTGAATTACTTGACAAAGTAAAAAGAAAATACCCCAAAATTTCCACAATAATGATAATCGGTATGGGCGATTCTAAAATGATCAGAAAAGCGACGCTTCATGGTGCCGACGAGTATATAACCAAGCCTTTTAAAAGAGAAGAATTATCATTGATAATTGAGCGGGCTATCTGGAAAATTATGCCGATAGAGCCGGTTGCCGAATAATTATTCTCCTGCCTTATAGAGAATTGAGATCAGTTTTTAATTTTAACTTTCCACTTGAAATCCAGAGTTTAATAGATATATTGATTCAATCAGTATTTGGGGAGAGGTGGCCGAGTGGCTGAAGGCAGCTGCCTGCTAAGCAGTTGAACCTTTACGGGTTCCCTGGGTTCGAATCCCAGCCTCTCCGCTTGTATATTTAACCTTCCTCATCGGGGAGGATTTTTATTGCCGAATTGTTGAGTATATAATAGATTATGTTAAAATAGTCAGGAGCACACAGCTCCTGACCTACCCAAACTTTGAATTAACGGAAATACAGGAGGAAAAAATGTCACGTATATTTCGTGTATTGTTGGGATCTGTTTTACTTTTACTCATTATTGTTTCATCGCCGGTTATGGCTCAGCAGAAACCGATTCAGCTATCATTATTCACGCCTGTTCAGATTTTCCCTGAAACCGATGCTATCACCGGAGTAAGACTAAATCTGCTTTATGGGCGCAATGTCTCCGTTGTTGGTTTGGATTTGGGACTTGTGAACCATACTACTTCAAGTGTGTCAAAGGGATTGCAATACGGATTGGTTGGTTTGGTTGATTCTGATTTCGTCGGCTGGCAGGATAATGTGGTTAATGTTGTCAAAGGTGATTTTGAGGGACTTCAATTGGGAATCGTTAATCACGCTCATTACGCAAGTGGGCTGCAGCTGGGATTGGTTAATTATGCCGGCAGTATGAAAGGTCTTCAGATAGGGTTGATAAATATTATAGGGCAGGGTGGACAATTCCCCGTTTTTCCCATTGTCAACTGGTCATTTTAGTTCTATTTGAATCAATATTATTGTTCACATTGCTATCTTATTCAATCCTTTAGGCGGCGCATAATATTGCGCATTTTATGAGCAGCTATTCATACTGATATGAACAGTAATACATAAATAGATTAAATTTCAAATATTTTCCAAAATGCTGATTTTTTACGATTGTAATTTGTTGTAGGACAGTGTGATATAAGAGGATGATATTAGTCTGGCATTTAAACGTATCAGGAATAATATTTGCTATAATTTTAATTAAATTACTATTTTTAGGATTTGATGCAAGTTTGATTGAAGATATAACAATGAAAAATAAGGATAAAATATAATTATGAAAAGATTATCAATTGTTTTTTCAATATTGCTTTGCCTTTCACTGGCAACTGTTGCCAATGCGCAATTGACCACTATATCCGGTTCGCTTTCGACACCGTCCGGTGTATATGCCACAGGCTATTGGGGGGCAGTTTCGGGTTTTCAAATTACCTGGACTATTAGTGAGCAGGCTGATCATTCCTGGTTTTATAAATATGATATTTCTGAAATTGATGGAGCTCCTTTGCTTAAAGGTGATATAAGCCATCTGACTCTTGAGGTTTCACCGCGAGTTACGGATAATGATTTTTGGGATTTTTCCCCTGGTGGAGAGGTCGAATTTGGCGAAATGGATGGTATCACCAATGCCATGAAACTTGATTGGACAGCAGATTCCTATAGCTTCTATTCCAACCGCGCACCGGTTATAGGCAGTTTTTACGCGAAGGATGGGGTGGCCGGAGGATATGGTCAGAACGCTGCCTGGAATCAGGATGGAAGTTATATTTACCGACCGGATACCACTAATGGTATGATTCCGGAGCCTTCAACTTTGATTCTTTTGGGATCCGGTTTACTGGGAATGGGATTGAGACGGCGGTTTAAAAAGTAACAACTAATATTTATTGTATAGAAAAATAAATTGCGGGTTAAATAAATTTAGCCCGCAATTTTTTTGTACAGAATCCACTTTTTTATGGATGCTAAATATTACTTTGCAGCCGATTTAGACGCTCTCGGGCATCGTCAATTTCTTCGATACCCTTATCGGCATTTTTCCAGATATCAAGGAAAGTGCTATATTGGATTCTGGCCTCATCAAATCTTTCTGCTCCTTCATATGCCAATCCGAGATAATAGTGCATCTTAACGCTCCATGTTCCACGGCAAAACCGATAGGAACTATAAATCGAAAGCCTTTCTTCAAATACTTCAATCGCCTTATTAAAATATCCGCCCCTAATATAAGCCCGTCCCAGCATATAAACGACAGGAAGAGCCATGGATATCTCTTCAGCCTTTTCCAAACCGCTTATGGCCTGATCAAAATCGCCATCTATAAAATCAACCGTACCTTTCGCCAGATAGTATTGGAACAAGAAATTGGGTGTTTTATCAAGACTGTCTTTGAGATGCTCCAATTCCTGTCTGGCTCTTTGAATTTCACCATTTCGAGCCATCATCGAATAGTACAGGTGATAGTTGCTTTTATAATAATCCAATGACTTTTCGATTTCATAAAAAGCAGAGTCGGTTTTATTAATTCCCTCATAGATAATGGCCTTTATAATATGCTTATATCCCTGTTCCGATTCTGCCCCTTCCAGTCTGTCAGCGGCCATACAGTCGTTCATAACCTCCAGCGCCTCCCTTATCTTTCCCTGATATAGAGGGATTAGGGCGAGGTCATATCGTCCCTGAGAACGAAGAGATTTGTTTTCAGATGAAGCCACTTTATGAAAACAGTCGGCCGCTTTTTCATACTCCTCATTGAAAACATACATAACGCCCAACTCTTCCAAAGATGATGAAAAATCTGGTCTAGTCTCCAGTGCTCTCTTGTATGAAGCGATTGACGAATCGAGCTGACCATTCCGGGCAAACAGAGAACCTCTTGAATCATATGGGTTGGGTTCTTCGGGGGCCACCGATATATACTTTTCATTGGCCTCCAGAGCTTTATCAAATTTGCCCTGGTTATTATAAGCAAAAGCCAGTATATTATGAACCTGTTTATACTGTGGATCAAGCTTCAATGCTCTTTCAAAATACCGGATCGCTTCCTCATATTGTCCCTGGTTATACTTGGAAGTGCCCAATAAACGAAGGGCATTTTTCTCATCCGGGTATCGCTCTAATAAAGCCGTGAGAACAGATTCTTTCAATCCGATATTATGGTCTCTTGTTGCCTCAAGAGATTTTATATAAAACACATCCTTTTCAGATGCGTGATCTATAAATTCAATAGCCTTATCAACCAACTTGGCGCTTTTTAGGAAGGCCAGATAATAGTATGCCATGGCAAAAGTCGAATCATGCTCCAATACCTGCTCAAAGCTTCGCTTTGCATCGGAATAGAACCGTTTACCGTAATAATCAAGGCCGTCGAGATAATATCTATAAGCATCGGTTGAATAGGTCGTTAATGCCGAAATATTTCGATCCGGCTCCTGTTTTGCTCCGTCAGGAATCGGTAGATCGTTTTTGATAGTAGCGCTTAATTTATCAATAATTGTAAAAATTGTTGAGGTCGTATCGCCGACGATCCGCTGAGAATTTATTATATCCCCGGAAACAATATCTATTATTTGAGAAGTTAAAACAATTGACGGTTCCGTCTGCAATATACTCCCCGTCAAAATCCAGGAGGCTCCAGCCTTATGTGCAATTTTAATAGCCAGATTAATATCTATTTGACCGGAATCACCGCCACCCAGCTGGTCGAGTATATCAGATAATCGTTGCCCCGAAACAACCTGAATATAATGCGATTCGGTTAGATCGGTTATCAAAAGATTAGAAATAATTTTTCCAAGACTCAAAGAATCATTTCTATCAGCCAGATTTTCAAACCACAGAATAGCCAATCGATTCTCAGCGGCGGTCGCCTCCTGTTTTGGACGTATTTCTATTTGCCAGGGTTGTAACACCAGTATTAAAACGACAATAGCCGCCGCCGCAATAGGAATCAACGTCCTCCAGAAACTGGTCGGACGTGATGATGTCTGTTCTTCAATCGGTTCTTTCTCGGCTATTTCACGAATAGTACCGCGGGTTGCCTCATCATACCTGATATGCAAGGCAGCTTCATTAAACCTTTTTATCTCCTCACGACAAAAATCGCAATCTAAAATATGCAATTCCAACTCGCGTCGTTCACTTTCTGATAAAATACCGATTTCGTAGGCAAGAAGTTTTTCTTTAAAACGTTTATTGCGGCAACCGCTCATTTGTGAATATCTCCTTTTTCCAGACATTTTCGCAACAATCGTCTGGCGCGGGAAAGCAGATTATAAACATTACTGCGTCGTATTTTCAGTTTATCGCTTATTTCATCAGTGTTAAAACCATGATAACTCAAATTTATTATTCGAGCATAACGGCTGCTGTATTTGCTCACCGATTGAAGACATTCCTTCAATTTAAGCTGAAGTGTTGGATTCGGCGTCCAATTAGGAAAGGTTTTTTTCTCTTCGGTCAATTGTTGAATTTTATTTTCCCGGCTTTGTCTGGTTCGATGAAAGCTCATCAATTTGTTTTCAAGAACTCTATATGCCCAGGCCGAAAAGCTGATTTCAAAATCGATTTCCTTATATTTGGCGGTTATAGTCATAAGTGTTTCCTGGACTATTTCTTCAATATCTGCTCTGTCCCGCAATTTATGTTGCGCAAAGATTACAAAACTATCAGACAAAATTTTAAAAAGTCTATTTTCAGCCCCCTTGTCCCCGCCACGAGCCATCTTATGTAACTTATTGATGCTCAATATGTCCCCGAACCAACCTACTTATCATACTCCAAATATAGGAATAGTATTGAGGAAATACAATAAGTTTTGAAAACCATAGAATAATTATGCAAATAGTTTTTGCGGTTTGACGTAAAAAAATATCCGTTTCACCAATAATCTGTGATAGACTCGATTATCTAATGTAACTCACTTGCAGACAAATGAGAATTGAAAGCAAAATCATAGGAGGAACTATGACAAAATCTATCTGCCGTATTGTTTGCCTGATAATGTTGGCAATCCCCGTAATTGTTAGTGCACAAAATCTTTTGGATGGCCCAGAGCATGCGTCGTATGATGCCGCTCGCGATCGTTACCTGATTTCAAGCTGGGCCAACGGAGCGGTGGTTGCTATTGATAATGAAGGGAACCAGAGTAATTTTATTACCGGTTTACCGCAGGCTCTTGGTCACCATATAGTGGGAGATACACTATATATTAGCACTGGTAATCGCATTAGAGCGTATGATTTAAATACAGCCGAACCATTATGGTCTAAAGCTATTCCATATTCTGCGCAGATGGATGGTATGGTATCGGATACATCCGGAAATCTGTTTATAGCTAATGTTGATCAGAGTGGAAATGGACGGGTTTTTAAACTTCATATCAATACACAAACATCAGAAGTGTTCGTTAATACCAGTTCCTTACCGGACTGGCCGCAGGATATAGCCTTTGATGAAGAAAATAACCGCCTGCTACTGGCCTCTTATGATAACAATGCGCCGCTTTTGGAAATAGATCCAATCGATGCCTCGGTTTCAACCGTTGTTACAACTCCATTTGGATACAGCGATGGGATAACTATTGATAACGATGGTAATGTATATATGACATGCTATACTGCAGGTACCGTTTATAGATATGATAACAGTTTCACTAATCCGCCAGTTCTTATATCTGATGGTCATTCGGGTCCGGCAGGATTAGGGTATAATCCTATTGAAAATATTCTGGTAGTGCCCAACTTTAACGCCGATCGAGTTGATTTTGTTCCGCTTCTCGACACCGATGAAGATGGTATAATTGATTACCGGGATAACTGCATTAATATCCCCAATTTTGATCAGATTGATACTGATGAAGATGGTGATGGTGACGTCTGCGATGGCTGTCCGGATGATTATAACCCGGGGCACGAGGATGCCGACGAAGATACCATTGAAGATGCCTGCGACAACTGTCCGGAACATTATAATCCGGGGCAGGAAGACAGCAATGGCAATGATGTCGGCGATTTGTGCGATTATGTTTGCGGCGACCTGGATGATGATAAACTGATTAATATTTTGGATATCGTTTACTTAATTAATTTTAAATATAAAAGTGGTCCGGCTCCGGACCCATTAGAATCCGCTGATGTAAATAATGACATGTTGATTAATATTTTAGATATTGTCTATTTGATTAATTACAAGTACAAAGACGGCCCGGAACCGGCGTGTATGGTTTGGGTGTGAAATATCCTTCTTAAAAATTAGGGTTTGGCGAAATCGCCAATCCCTAATCTCATTTTCTATAAAATATACTTAGACAAATCAGGATTGATTTTGCATTCTGGCCAGACGATTGCGGGCATCATTAATTTCTTCAATACCTTCATCGGCATTTTTCCAGATATCAAGGAAAATGCTGTATTGTTCTATTGCTTTGCCAAATTGACCGGTCTGTTCATAGGCCAAACCTAAATGATAGTACAATTTTGTCGACCAGATAGTAAAGTAGGCTCGGTCGACGCCAAATGAATTACTTAGTTGTTCAAATTCCAAAATGGATTCTTCAAACCTGCCGGACCGGGAATATACCGTGGCCAACATATAGTTTATAAAGAAATTGCTATTCGATTCCTTCGCTTTTTCATAGCTGATAAGAGCTTTGTCATAATCACCGAGAACCATGGCAATGGCTCCTTCGGCATACCAATATGAGTAGACAGGTTTTCCACTTTCTTCTACATAGGCTTTAAGCTTTTCGGTAAGCTTAGCAGCGCGCTCAATATTGCCGCCTTCAGCAAGTATATGAATTCGGAAATATCTATAGGCTGCCTTTTCTTCCGGCCAATCAATGTCGTGAAGTTCTATTGTTTTCTCAATTTCCTTTAGGGCCAGGGTCCAGTCTTTCTGTGCCATATAGATAAGCGATTTGCTTAAATGATAGCTATAGGAGTCTTTTTTTGAGGTAGCAATGATTTTATCGATTGTCTTAATTGCTTAATCATATTTACCCTGAAACAGTGGAATATAGCATTTATGTCTATAAGCGCTTTCTCGGTAACTGGTATCTTCAGCGGAGATTATTATATCCAGACAGCTGTCGGCCTTGGCATATTTCCCATTAAACATATACATCAAACTGAGATTTTTCAATGAGGCATAGAAATCAGGTTTTATGGTAAGAGCTCTTTTATAAGATTCAATGGCATTATCGAGCATGCCGTTAAGGGCATATATATCAGCCTTGGTGTCGAACGGATTGGCTTCATCCGGCGCCAGTTCGATATATTTATCTATTGCCCACAATGCCCTTTCAAAATCTCCACCCGCACTATATGAATAGGCAATCTGATTATAGGCCATTTTGAATTGCGGATCAATTTTGATAGCATTGCTATAATTATCTATTGCTTCCGGATAATCTGTCATTCCATGTTTCAGAATGCCCAGTAAATAGTAGGCATTCTTTTCATCAGGGTATTGTTTAATAACTTCTTTTAACAATTTTTCTTTTAGAGTTTTGTCACCGGCCCTAGATGCCTCAAAAATTTTGATATATAATCGGTCTATGGTACTGGCCCCATCGGCATATTCAAGCGCCTTAATTATCAGATCTTTGTCTTTTATATGAGCCAGATTATCTTTTATATGAGCCAGATAATAATAAGCCATGGCGAAGGTAGAATCATATTTCAATGCGATTTCAAAATCCGCCTGAGCTTCGTTAAAATACATTTTATTATAATTTTCGATTCCCTCAAGATAGTGGCGATACGCCAGCGGTGAATGAGTTGTGTAATCTGCTATCTGCGGGTCAGGTTCCAAAAGAGCTTCAAAGGGCAGGCTAAGATCATTTTTTATTTGAATAGTTAGTTTATCGATAACCGAAAAAATATCATCATCAGAGTTGCCCTCTATTTTCTGTGATGCTAAGACATCGCCGGTTCCTACCTCTATTAACTGAGTCGTTACAATTAAATCCGGTGAAGTCTGAAGGATATTTCCTGTTAGAATCCATTTGGCGTCTACTTCATCGGCTATTTGTGATGCCGTATTATTGCTGATATTTTTGACACCCTCCTGATCGAGCAGGCCCAGAATGTCCGAGAGTCTCTGACTTGAAACGATATTCAAATATTGAGATTCTGAAAGATCGGTAATTAATAGATTGGTCGCAATCTCACCCAATTTTAGACTGTCATCCGGATCAGTCAGATTATTAAAATACATTATAGCCAGACGATTATTGGCCGCAATTGCTTCTTTTGAAGGCTGAATATCAAACTGCCAGTCTTTAAGTATCAGAAAAATAAAAAATATGGCGACAATTGAGATCGGGACAAGGGTTGGCCAGAGCCTTTTGCGAACAGCGGCTTTATTATCGACGGCAGAACCAGTTCTGGAAATTTTTTCTATTGCGTCCCGAACCTTCCGGCTGTGACGAAGAAGGTCGGTGGTTTTTTGGAATCTCTCCACTTTTTCAAAACATGAGCTACATTTATAGAGATGTACCTCGAATTCAAATTGCTCCTTTTCATCCAGAAGATTTAGCTCGTATGCATGGAGCATATTCTCGAAACGCTTGTCGTTGCATCCACTCATCGCTATATATCTCCCTTTTCGAGGCAGAGTTCAAGCATTGATCTGGCCCGGAATAAAACCGAATACATATTATTCCGGGTTAGAGCAAGCTTTTCGCATATTTCTGTCACCGAATACCCATGATGATGAAAATTGAGTATTCGGGCATGCCTATTATTTATGGCATTTATTTTTTTCAAGCAATCCAAAAGCTGTATTTCCAGAGAACTATCCGAAGCTATTGGATTATCCACGATAGCTTTTTGTTTTAATTCTCCTAATTTGCTTTCGTGAAGCGCCTTAGTTTTAAAATAGTTCAGAATTTTATTATTCAGGACCTTATGAGCCCAGGCCGAAATATTATCAATTTGTTCAACATCCTTATACTTAGGGCTTCCTGCATAAGTTCCTCGCCATCACCCTGATTCCATATTTTTCGTTGCACAAAAAGGCGAAATCTTGCAGTCAAAAACTGAAAAAGTTGTTCTTCCGCCTTTTTATCACCGTTTTTGGCTGCTAAATAATAATTATTAATATCCATTATCTATTTTCTCACATTGAATAACAAATATATCACCATATTAATAAAATTACAAGTTTTTCTACATTACAATAATTTTCGCGGATTTTTCTCTGTGCAAGATTTGCCCACCAAGTTACACACCCTGATTAGAAAAGAGAATTATTAAATTCACATTTTAACAATTTGGAGATATTATGAAAGGGATTATTGTTGGGCTGGCGGTAATAATTATCCTGTTTCTTGCATTATCCACTCAGGCGCAAAACCTGCTTAGATCACCGGAAAGTGCAATTTTTGACGAGGCTCATGATCGTTACTTGGTTGGAAACTGGAATGGAGGAGACATTATTCAGGTAGATATGGAGGGTAATCAGAGCTATTTCAATACTGACCTGATTGGTGTTGCCGGACTGCATATTGTCGGAAATAAATTATATGCATGCTCAAATGGCGGGGCTTATAACGGATTGGTGAGTTTCGATCTGGAGACAGGAGCAATATTATCAACCATTTTTTTCCCGGATAAAGATATAATCAATGGTGTCGTATCTGATAATTCAGGGTATCTTTATGTTACAGATTGGGATGATGGTGGCGCCGGTGGCAACAAAATATATCAAGTTAATATTGCAGATGAAACCTGGTCGGTTTGCGTTCCGAGTATGCCATCGCCCAACGGAATTGAATTTGATGAAGCCAACAATCGACTTATTGTTATTAGTAATAATGGCTCTAATGGCCGTATCTACGGCGTTAATTTGAACGATTTCAGTTACGATTTAATTAATTATATCGGAAGTGCCAGTGGTGACGGCGTTGCGCGAGATAATCAGGGGTATTGGTATTTTTCTGACTGGATTTATGACTATGTATTTCGATTCAGTCCCGATTTCAGTTCCGGGCCGGAGGTTATTGCTACCGGTTTTAACAATCCTGCTGATATTAATTTTAATTTGCGTGATAATATTTTGGTCGTGCCGAATTTTGGCGACAACAGCATAAGTTTATTCACTTTCGCCGACGACGATGAGGATGGAGTAATTGACATAAATGATAATTGTCTGGGAATAGCCAATCCCAATCAACTTGACGACGACGGCGATGGTTTTGGAAATATTTGCGATATATGTGCTGACGGGGATGACAATATTGAAAGTGATGGCGATGGTGTTCCCGATGATTGTGATGCCTGTCCCGGATTTGACGACACTGCCGATTTTGACGGAGATACCGTCGCCGATGCCTGTGATAACTGCCCGGAGCATTATAATCCGGGTCAGGAAGATGCCAATGGCAACGATGTTGGAGATCCGTGCGATTATATCTGCGGTGATGTTGATGGTCTTATCGCGATTAATATTTTAGATATTGTGTATATCTTAAATTATAAGTATAAAGATGGTCCGGCTCCGGAACCATTAGAATCCGCTGATGTAAATAATGATATATTGGTTAATATTTTGGATATTGTTTATTTGATCAATTACAAGTACAAAGACGGCCCCAAACCGGAATGTGTGATCTGGTAAGATTCTCGGATCCTAAGGCAGTTTATGTTGGTAGTAGGTAGTGAGTAAACCGTTATTTGAGTCATTTTAAAAATATTTCATAAATTCGTGTAAGAATTTGATTTGTCCAAAAACATATATATAGACAACAGCGGCAAAATCTATTTAGGAATTATGTTTTAATCGCTGAGTATGGGTAAATATTTTAGAAAGCATTTAATGGCGATATTTAAAAATTATTTGCAATTAGGATGCGAAAATTGTAACAAAAAGACCGTTTTTTCGTTCTATTATTACGAGAGAAAATTACTTATCTATGGTGGGAGGTTGATATGAAAAAAATGTCTATCTGTATTTTCCTATTTTTATTAATTTTATTTACTGTTGCTGTTTCATCGGCGGCAATAATTTCAAACTCTAATAATGAGCTAAAAAGTTTGGGACTTAAGGCTATTCAGAATGATTCAGCTCAGGAACGAATTATTAGCTCAAATCTGGTATCAACATTTTTAGGGGGAGCTGGCAATGAAGGGAATGTTTTAAGTGAATCTATGGCAATTGATGATGAAGGATATGTATATGTTGCCGGTCGAACATTGTCGATTGATTTTCCGACAACAGTAGGTTGCTTTCAGGGTGATAAAAATGGGAATTATGATATTTTTGTCTCTAAACTGAGTCCTGATTTGTCAACATTGATAGCTTCCACCTTTATTGGCGGTATCTATTCTGAAGGCGAGCGCGGTTCTCCGGATATTGTTCTGGATGATAATGGTGATATCTATTTAACGTGTCTTTCTTTCTCTTACGATTTTCCCACATCTTCAGGCGCGTATGATGAAGACATTAAGAGCAATGGTGATATTATTGTTTGTAAGCTAAGTAATGATTTGTCCACACTTCTGGCGTCCACTTTTATTGGTACTCTTGGGATAGAACAGGTTAATTCTATTGCGCTTGATCAGATGGGAAATGTATTTATTGCCGGATATACCAGACATTCTGGATTTCCCACAACTGACGGAGCCTTTCAAAGAACATATTATGGAACCGGCGCAATGACCTGGGGTGGGGAAGTTTTTATATCCAAATTTAACAGCGATCTAACCGAGCTTCTGGCCTCAACTTTTCTTGGAGGGAGTGATTGGGATGAAGGAGGCTATTTGGCTATTAAAGATAATGGTGACGTTTATCTTGTAGGCAGTACACGTTCAGGGATTACCGGTTCTGCAGTACCTTTTCCGACAACGACGGGGGCTTTTTCTGAGACTCATGGCGGCGGTTCCTATGGCGGCGATGCTTTTGTGTCATTGCTCAGTAATGATCTATCGACTCTAATTGCATCGACCTACCTTGGTGGGAACAGTAACGATTGGGGTTATGGAATTGTCCTGGATGATTTGGGAAATGTGTTTGTAACCGGACATACCCCATCCAGTGATTTCCCAAATACTACCGGCGCATATGATGAAGATTATAATAGCATATATGGAACTGACGTTGGAAATGATATGTATGTGTCTAAATTCAGTCCGGATTTATCGACATTGATAGCTTCCACATTCTTGGGAACAGAGAGGCATGATATTTCATTGGAAATAACGATTGGGCAGGATGATAACATATATATCGGAGCACACACCAATACAACCTTATTTGCGGATTTGGTCACGCCCGGGTGTTTCGATAGGGATTTCAATGGCGGCGGATTTGAATATGGCGGTGATATTATAGTTGCCAGTTTTAATCCTGATTTATCTGACTTGATATCCGCCACATATCTGGGAGGAAGTGGCCAGGAAGATGTTGGAGATATAAACTTAGATAATGATGGAAATATATATTTGACCGGATTTACTAATTCATCTGATTTTCCGACCTCCGCCGGAGTTATTCAAGATCATTATAATGGCGGCAGCGTTGACACATGGGGTGGAGATGCTTTTGTTGCTGTAATTCCAAGAGGATATTACACAGATGTCGATGATGATGGAGTTGCCGATCTGGGCGATAACTGTCCCGATGCTGCCAATATAGAGCAGGAAGACCTTGATGAAGATGGAATTGGCGATTTCTGTGATGGATGTCCTGAAAATTATAATCCCGGTCAGGAAGATTCTGATGAAGATGGCGTCGAAGATGCCTGTGATAACTGCCCGGAACATTATAATCCGGGTCAGGAAGACAGCAATGGCAACGATGTCGGCGACCTGTGCGATTATGTTTGCGGCGACCTGGATGATGATAAACTGATTAACATTTTGGATATTGTTTACCTAATAAATTACAAATATAAAAGTGGTCCGGCTCCTGACCCATTAGAATCTGCTGATGTAAATAATGACATATTGGTTAATATTTTAGATATTGTCTATTTGATTAATTACAAGTACAAAGACGGTCCCGACCCGGAGTGCGTTGTTTGGATATAAAAGCCCTGCGTCAAGATAGGGGATAGGTTTACCGAAAACATATCCCTTAGATTAGCTCAGTATTAGGGAACGGCAACCGTAACCGGCATACCCATCGCCGGCCAGATTATCCAGACGAAAAAGGCCAGAACAATCATCAAAAGTATGCTGGCCGGTATCCCGGCAACAAAAAACTGACCGCTGGTAAACTGTTTGCTCTCATATGCAATGGCGTTTGGCGCCGCGCCAACCAGCAGAAGAAACGGCATTCCGGCTGTGGCCAGAGAAGCGAATAGAATTACCTCCGGTGCTACTCCAAGGTATGGAGCCATAACCAGCGCAACCGGTAGTGAGATTGCGATAGCGGCTACATTCATAATCAGATTGGTCATTACCAGGACAAAAAAGGCTATACCCAGGACAAAAAACAACCAGTTGGCATCCTGTAATATTACCAGCCATTGAATCGCCATCCAACTGGCGGCGCCGGTTTGCCAGAGACAAAAGCCGATACTCATGGCTCCGCCAAATAGTAAAATAATATTCCAGGGAATCTCTTCCAGGTCTTTGATTGTTAAAATCTTAAATACAAAAAATAGAATTGTTGAGATAAGAATTATTGCGCTTTTATTAACCTGATCCAATCCCGGGATAAATGACCGTAAACTCATTGTAATAATGGTTGCAAAAACAATGACCAGAGTCAGTTTTTCTGTTCTGGTAATTCTACCCAGATTGGCATTTAGAGCCGTAACTCGTTTCATAAGGCCCGGAATGGTTTTCTTCTCAGGTTTAAACAGCATCATAATAAGTCCCCAAAGAATCGGTACCATAATGCCGCCGATCAGGAACATGTAGTATGATAATTCAAAAAATGATATTTCTCGGCCGGTTATATCCCTGAAGAAGCCTAAAGCCACAGCGCCTCGAGCGGCTCCCAGAAGGGTAATAATACTACCGGCGCCGGCCACAAAAGCCATTCCAATGAAAAGCCCTTTTCCAAATTTGGTTGGTTTTTCATCTTCGCTATATAGAGAATAGATGGCCATCAACAGAGGAAAAACGGCGGCGGCAACGGCGGTGTGGGCCATAATTAGTGTCAGAAGGGCCGTCATTATAAAACTGCCCAGGTAGATTCGACTGGTTCGCTCGCCCACCATTAAAAGCATTTTGTACGCCATTCGTTTAGTCAAACCGGTGCGGGCAAAAGACATTCCGATAACAATAGAACCGATAATAAACCACACTGAGGGGTCCAGAAAATCGCTGAAAGCAATTTTGGCCGGACGAATCAAAAAAAGCGCCTGAGTTACACCAATGGTTATTCCGGTGATGCCGATGGGAACTACTTCGAAAACCCACCATACTGCCGCAAGAAGAAATAATCCGACCGCGGCTTTTCCCTCGCGCGTTAGAACAAAATGTTCACCCTTGGGATCAACAGCATCTGGCCAATCGGGTGATAAAAAAACTATTGTGAATAGTGCCAAACCGAGAATTATGAATGAAATCCTTCTCCAATCCAGACGGCGAGCGGCTATAGCCAGACGCTTTCCAGGGTGTTCCGATTGTTCGGACTTCTTATTGTTATTTTCCTCGCTTAAATGCATTGATGCAGTTCCTCCCGAAATTCATCATTTCAATGGGGTGAATTATATTTCGCGAAGCAGGTTGGCAATTTCCCTGAAAACATCAACGCTTCGAACTACGCCGACCACTCCGTCATCCTTTTTTACGGGAAGCAAATTAACATCTCGGCTCAGCATTTTATAAATAACTTTGGCCAGGTGATCATCATACTTTACGGTCGCAATGATCGGTTTCATAACCTCGCTAACAGGCGTCTCTGCCTGCGCCCGCATTGAATCGGCAATTTTTCCGCTAGAAAGATTCACCAGATTGGCATCGACTTCTATATTATATAATTCTTTTCGGTGATGTATGGACATCGTTCTCAAAAATTTTGGCTCCAATCCGCTAAGAATATCGCGACGTCTGACGATGCCAAGGATTCGCTCTTCTCTGTCATAAACCAACAAGGCCCGTGGTAATGATGTTTTCCCATGCGCCTCAAGTGTAGATTCCTCGAGCTTATCGACAGCCTGATGCAAAGTCGACCAGAATGATATCTTGGGGTATTTTTCAATTGGAATCATTATTTCGCCGGCACGTTTACTTGCCATATAAACCTCTGAGTTATAGATTGGCTTTTTAAATAAGTTATTATCGTTCGAAAATCAAGCACAACCGCGAAAATATTATTTGATTTTTTTTGATATTTTTTTAGAAAATGCTATTGCGTAAGGAAAGTATTCTATGATACTGATAAGAATTGGTTGTCGATATTGGAGTTAACTATTTGAGCATTAACATCTTCCTGTTGTCGGTGAAACTGCCGGCGTCAAGGCGGTAGAAGTATATACCCGATGAAACCTCCCGGCCGTTCCCTGCTTTACCATCCCAGATTATATCATAGTGACCGGCATCAACAGATTCGCTTATTAAGGTTCTGATTTCGCGTCCCAGAATATTGTAGACGGTAATAGTTACAAAAGATTTCACAGGGAGTGAATAGCTTATGGTCGTTGTCGGATTAAACGGATTGGGATAATTTTGAGACAGCATATATGTCTCAGGCAAAGATTTGTTATTACCGTCTTCGATATCCGTAATCACATCACATCCCATTTTCAGAGCGCCGATTAACAGCCCGCATTCATTGTTCTCTAATAGGCATGGCGAGTTACCGGCCAGTTGATAATCATCAACGTCCGGATCACAGAACAGCGGATCGATTGAGAAATTGCCGTCGATACCGCCCTGATCCTCAATAATACCGACCCAATCGCCGCCGGTATTACCAAAAATATTGCTGCAGGTGAAACCTGGCAAATCAACATTATCGTGCCAATAAATCGCACCGCCCGATAAACCAAAACTAATGATACAATTTTCGACGGTTGTTGTTGATAATTTGCCGTAAATTCCGCCGCCACTACCGGCTCCATTTTTGACCAGAGTGCAATTTGATAGCAGCGGTGATGAATAATACTCCAATCCAACCGCACCGCCATAATTAATTGCACTATTCCCGGCAAAAATTGACTCAGTGATAATCGGAGATGATCCTTCACAATAAATCGCGCCGCCGATATTGTCTGAACTGTTTGAATAGAAATCGGTTTCCGATATCTCAGGCGATGAACTCTGAAGGCAGATTGCGCCACCCAGATTCTCTGCGGTATTTTCGGAGAAATAGCAATTTGCTATTGAAGGAGTTGAGCTGGCAATAAATATGGCGCCTCCGAATTCATTGGCCATGTTTCCCGAGAAGATACAGTTTGAGATGTCGGGAGATGAACTGCCGCAATAAATCCCTCCGCCAAATTGAGTAGCGTTGTTCTCTATAAATGTGCAATCATATATTTTAAGCGATGAGGTGGCAAGGCAGGCAATTCCAGCACCGCCCAGAGCCGATTCATTTCCCTGAAAAACTGAATTCAAAATTGAGGGCGATGAGTTCTCACAGCGAATACCGCCGCCTTTATTGTTGGCGAAACCATTGCGAATGGTAAAGCCGATTATTTTTGTTGTACTATCCTCACCATTGTGGAAAAAGAATCCGCGATGAGGTGAAATTTTGGTGCCGCCACAGTCAATTATTGTTACTTCCGGGCCGCCTTCGGATAAAAAGACGATATTTTTCCCGGCCGGGTCAAGGTCGCGATTACCCTCATCGATATATGTTCCCTCGAAAACAAAAACTGTATCACCGGAAATGGCCATTTCAATCGCTTTGGTAAAAGTCGCAAAAGGATAATTTAGACTTCCATCATTATCGTTACCGCCTTCAACAGATACATGCCAGACCGGACCGGCGTGTTTGATAATCTCAATCTCCTGATTGCATTGGGAACTGTTGCCACAGCCATCGGCGGCAATCCAGGTACGGGTTATTATATTATCCGTCAGCAAATCGACATAAGATATAATTGGGTCATTATTACAGTTATCCTCAGCGGTGGCGGTCCCGGTATTGGCTGGCTCGGCAGATTCGCCGAAATTGACGAAGGCATCATCCGGGCAGGTAATTACCGGCGCCGTTCTGTCCCTGAGTGTAATAACCTGAAGGCAGTCAGAACTGTTTTCGTCAGAATCAGTCGCCGTCCAGGTTCGATTTATAATTTGTTCTTGTGGACAAGTACCACCGATTAATACGTCAGCATAAGTGATAACCGGTTCGGGATCAATATTATCGGTCGCCGTAGCATAACCGGTAATTTCCGGATCTGCAGAGGTCAAACATTCGATTGTGATGTCACCGGGGCAAGTTATAACCGGCTCTTCAGGTTCCTGGCTGATTACCTCAATAAAATCAGAATGGGGACCGAAATTCCCGTAAGCATTTTGGGCAATTATAAGATAATGATAACCGATGCCGGTATTGACGTTATTGTCTGTAAATATTCCGCCTGATACACCCGGGTTTCCAAGCGATCCAGCCGGATCGTCAATTCTGAAAAATGATCCCTCAGACGTCGACTCACGCCGATATACATGGTAGGTCAAACCGCCAACATTATCCCAAGTCAACTCTATTGAAGATACCGAAATAGAATAACCTGATAAGCCGGTCGGCTGGTCCGGCCAATCGACAGGTGCAAGGTGTACATCTTCTTGCTGAAAGCCGGTAACGGAAATTAAACCAGAAAGAATATATCCTTCGCCATTAGTAATATTAAAAAAATAATAATCAAAAGGGTCGTCCGGAGATTCTGTCAAAAAATTTTGAAAATCGTCAAACCAATTGCCTTTTTCTTCAATGTCAATGTCATATCCAGCTCCAAACGATGTTTCGATTCTGATTTCTTCATCGGTATCATCAATGAAACCAAAGAAACTGATATTGCCTTCAGCAGGAGTAGATAAGTCGGAATTGGAAACATAACCAAAAATATTTCCCTGGGCCAATGGCGACTCGGCCGGAATAAGAAATAATACCAGCAGAAATAGGGTCAAAGTAAGATTTCTTGTCGATTTGCTTTCAGAATTCACCATATCTCCATCTTGTTTAAACCAATCTATCAATATGCCACATCCGGCAGACAGATAAGTTAAAACATATTTCTTCTCTGACAAGGGGTTAATTGCAATTTTTTGGCCATCATCTTAAAATAAGGTAATATTTTCTCAAAATCGCGCGATTTTCAAGATTAATAATAAGCGGCTGTTAGTTATTGTTATTCAATCGCTTGCATGGCAAAGGCCAGCAGGACA
>CBFCZE010000001.1:0-60126 GCA_965602655.1 uncultured bacterium | reverse complement strand
CAAGAATTGATTTATATTTTCCAGCTATTGTAGAAATTCCTTGTAATCTATTCTCTTCCATACTTGTCCAACGAAATGGGTTCGTTTTGCATATAAAAAGTTTTTGGACGCAGGTCGAACCCCCCTGCGGTTTCGACAATTTTCCTTTCTCCTGCCATCAGGAACCCTTTCCTGACGGAATCATTCATATCATTTATGGTGAGACACCGGAATTAACGGTGATTTGGTGGGGATTTTGTTTATTGGTTAATCACAGATACCATCGTGCAGATGTCTAACATGCGTAGAAGACGTCCTCGTCTGCAGTCTAACTGCCCTCTACTTATTCACCTCACCCGTTGGGTGAGTTACCATTTGTAATTATTGATTCCATCTGTTAATCAGGAAAAGGCTGAATTACTATTGAATTGATAGTAAATTCGTAAAAGCCATCAGGTTTAACCTCTTTATTCGATAAAATATCGTAATAACGCTTGACTATATCGGGGAATGTAGTATAATTCAAAAAACAATTCAGCCATTAAAATGGTTTTACTTTACGGTGTAAGGATTTACTGCGAGCGTTTCTATCGAGTTACAAAATTATTATTGGCAACAGGTATTTAATAGTACCTATTGATGACAAAAATGAGCTTATCCAATTTCAATCAAACATAATATGCATGTTCTGCAGAGGAGGTGAAAAGATCTAAATATTTTTTTCGAATAGTACATACCACAATTTTCTTACCAATTATTTCATGTTAGAGGTCAAAAAATGAAACTTGTTATCTGCGTTGTCATAGGAGTATTGTCTTTCCTGAGTTTATCCTCAGCCGAATCTGAGAATATTGAACCGGTAGACAATCCCGATATTCCCACTCTAATCGGTTATTCAAAAGGCTTCATTGTCGTTCAATTCGGTGAATCGGCAGGACAAATTAATCCTCAAAAAAACCGTGAGGGAGTGGTCCTGACGGGTATAAGATCTCTGGATATTATAGCCGAAAAATACAGGATTACTGATATAAAACCGCAATTTCCCGGTGCCAAACCAATAATGTTTGAGGGCCGTATTGTTGATTTATCACGGGATTATATAATTCAATTCGATTCTGAAATTGATGTTTATAAAATCCTTGCCGCCTTCAGTGAAAATGAAAATATAACAAAGAGTCAGCCTATCGGTATCCATAGTTTTGATGTCGTTCCGAACGATCCGGAGTTTATCGATCAATGGCATCTTAGCAAGGCTGACGACCATGATATTGACGCCCCCGAAGGATGGGACTCCGAAACGGGAAGTTCCGATGTTGTTGTCGCCATCCTCGATTCCGGGATACGGTATTTTCATAAAGATTTGGGCGGTGCCAATGCATCATACAGTAATCCCGGCGGAACGAGGGGCAATATGTGGATTAACTGGGCGGAAAAAAGCGGTCAAACAGGCATAGATGATGACTCGAATGGATTTGTCGATGATTGGATCGGTTGGGATTTTCACTCAGACGATAATGATCCGCGTGACGGGAATGGTCACGGAACGCATGTGGCCGGTATTATTGCGGCCGGAACCAATGATGGCTACGGATCATGTGGAGTGGCGGGCGGCTGGCAAAGCGGAAGCCTTCCAACTGAAGGGAACGGTGTAAAAATAATGGCTTTGAGAGTGGGGGATTCCCAGACAAATATGGCTATGGCGGCTCAGGCATTTTACTACGCGGCAAATAATGGCGCCAAAATAGCGAATTGCAGCTGGCCATCTGACAATAGCGGGAATCTGGATGATGCCATTGCATATTTTTTGGCTAATGACGGAATTATTTTTAAATCGGCCGGCAATATTAACTCTCAAGTGCCGGATTATATCAATGGTCTTGAAAATGCCGCTGTTATATCTGTGGCCGCGACAGATTCGCTTGACAAAAAGGCTGATTTCTCAAACTATGGCTTTTGGATTGATATATCAGCTCCGGGAACTAATATAGTAAGTACTTATCATACAGAACAAGAGCCGGAAACCGATTTTTGGTCGATAAAAAGCGGTACCTCAATGGCGTCTCCCATGACTGCCGCTGTCGCGGCGCTAATTTGGTCCCATTGGCCGCAATGGAATACAAATCAGGTTATTTCATGGTTAACGGAGTCTAGCGTGGATAATATTCGGCCGTACCTGGACCTGGAACATTCCTTAAAAATGGGCTCAGGACGGATAAATGTATCAAAAGTCAAATGTCCCAATGACATTTCCGATGAGTGGAATCAAACATATGCTGTCAATACATCCGATTATGCCGTTGATATATGTCAGACATCTGACGGAGGTTACATCTGTCTTATAAATGGTTTTGATTATAATGAATCGATTGCAAGCGATTTTAATATTTATCTGCAAAGGATAAATGCCTTCGGCTGTATGGAGTGGTCCAATTCAATAGAATATTCTGCCACCGAAGATTTATTCGCACGGCAATTCATACAGACATCAGACGGCGGATATCTTATTGTGGGCGTTTATGGATCGCAGGCTATTGATAGGGATGTCTTTGTGATTAAAGCCGATTCGGAGGGAAACGAAATTTGGAATAGGACCTATGGTGGGCTTTATGAACAAAGCGGATCTGGCGTCCTGGAAAACTCAGGCGGCGATTTTCTTATCACGGGAACGTGCGGAAATCCATCCGGTAATAACGATGTACTTATAATGAAAATAGACGGCGCAAATGGCGACAGCCTCCAGACTGTGCAGTATGGTCAATATGGTATTACAGCCGACGAGGATGGACGACGGATTTTGGAGGATCACTTTGGGGGCTATATTGTTATGGCAACAGCCAATAATGAATCAGCCTATTTTCTCTGGTTAGATAACAATTTAGACACCACCAAAACCGCTATATACGATGAGTCAAATAAAAACATTATGGTTTTTGATATGGAATTGACGTCGGATAACGGGTACATTTGCACTGGCATTATAGAAGATCCTCTTTTATCAGATGAAAATATATTTATGTTGAAGATGGATTCGGATGGGAATGAATGCTGGTCAAAGACTTTTGGCGAGCAAAGCTATAATGAACGCGGATGGGGAATTAAAGAGATAACGGATGGCAGTTTTGTCATTACCGGAGAAACCGATGCAGCTGGTCAATCAGCAAGAGATATTGTATTAATTAAGACAAATGCTTGTGGCAATTTGCATTGGGAGCAGATATTAGAAGAATCCGTCGATGAATATCCTCAGGAGATAATCCAAACCTCGGATAGCGGTTTTGCCATCTGCGGCAGTCGGACCGCGCCAGGTGAAAGTTATGGACACAGCCACATTGTTAAAATCCCTGAACAGCCGTCATATATTTGCGGGGAAATTGATGGTATTGAAGGCATAAATGTACTGGATATAGTATATATCATAAATTATAAATATAAAGAAGGGCCTGCACCGGATCCGGTTAATCGGGCAGATGTTAATTGTGATGGATACGTAAATATCCTGGACATTGTATATTTACAAAACTATAAATATAAAGGCGGACCGGATCCCTGCCCATGTAGTTTACCGGCAAAATAGGCAGAACTGCCATTTTCAAGTGCAGGATTTATTACAGAGGTCCTGACGACAAATAATATTATAAAAAAGCCTCCGTTTAAACGGAGGCTTTTTGCATTTAATTCACCGAAGAAAATCGAAATGTCACCTATTTATCGCGTTCGGCGGTTTTTGTTTTCTCTTTTATTGTCGCCTGAGCGGCAGACAACCGCGCAATCGGAACCCTGAATGGAGAGCAGGAAACGTAGTTGAGTCCGATTCGATGACAAAACTCAATCGAATCGGGATCGCCGCCATGCTCACCGCAGATACCGATTTTCAGATTAGCATTGGCAGATCTGCCTTTTTCGGTTGCCATCTCAATCAACTGTCCGACGCCGTTCTGGTCGATTGAAATAAATGGATCGCTCGGCAAAATTCCTTTATCAACATAGTAACGGAGGAATTTACCGGCGTCGTCGCGAGAGAAGCCCATCGCCATCTGAGTCAGATCGTTGGTGCCATAGCTGAAGAATTGGGCCTCGCCGGCGATTTCGTCGGCCGTTAAAGCAGCCCTTGGGATTTCAATCATAGTCCCTATCAAATAATCAAGTTTCCGGGTGCGATATTTCTTCACCGTCTCGCCGATAATCCGCTCAACAACTTCCTTTTGATTTTTGAACTCATTGATATGACCAACCAGCGGAATCATAATCTCCGGAAAGGCCTTTTTGCCCTTTTTGTTTACCTCGCAGGCGGCTTCGATAATTGCTCTCACCTGCATTTCGGTAATCTCGGGATAGACAATTCCCAATCGGCATCCACGATGACCCAGCATCGGGTTAATCTCTTTTAGTTCATCAATCCGACGCAGTATCTTGCTCAGCCGGTCATTTTTCTCATCATAATCGTCATCTTTTTTATCCAGTTCTTCAAGCTCTTTTTCAATCTGCTTACGATCCGGCAAAAATTCATGCAGAGGCGGATCAAGCGTTCTGATCGTAACCGGCATTCCGTTCATTGCCTCAAAAAGGCCCTTGAAATCTTTTTTCTGAAATGGAAGAAGTTTATCAAGAGCAACCATACGATCTTCGGTTGTCTCGGCCAGAATCATATCCTGGACAATTGGTAATCTTTCCTCGGCAAAGAACATATGTTCGGTACGACATAAACCGATTCCCTCAGCACCATATTTCTTGGCCTGATTGGCATCCTTGGGAGTATCGGCGTTGGCCCTTACACCCAGCTTTCTGATATCGTCGGCCCAACTCATAAATTCGCCAAACTCGCCCGACAGTTCGGGCTCAATTGTAGAGACAGCACCCAGCATCACCTCACCGGTGGAACCATTGATGGTAATAACATCGCCTTCTTTGATCATAAGTTTGCCAATCTGCATCTGTTTTTTGGCATGACGAACGCGTACTGCCTCACAGCCGGCGACACAACTCTTACCCATTCCGCGTGCCACCACCGCCGCATGAGAAGTCATTCCGCCGCGCGACGTTAAAATGCCGCGAGCCGCATTCATACCCTCGATATCATCAGGATTGGTTTCCTGCCTTACAAGTATAATACCCTTGCTTTCTTTGGCATGAGCCACGGCATCTTCGGAAGTAAAGAACACTTTACCGGATGCCGCTCCCGGAGAAGCCGGCAATCCCTGGGCAATCGATTCGTATTTGGCACTTGGATCAAGTCGCGGATGTAATAATTGATCCAGCTGTGCCGGTTCAATCCGCATCAATGCTTCTTCTTTTGTAATCAGTTTTTCTTTGACCATATCAACGGCTATCTTTAGTGCGGCCTGGACGGTTCTTTTACCAGTCCGGGTTTGAAGCATATACAATTTGCCGTCCTGGATAGTAAATTCAAAATCTTGAACATCACGATAATGCTTTTCAAGTTTGGTAGTAATAGACTTTAACTGCTTGAAAACACCCGGCATCTCTTGATTCAGTTCAGCAATCGGTCGCGGTGTTCTGATTCCGGCCACAACATCCTCGCCCTGGGCATTAAGAAGATATTCACCATAAAATTCCTTTTTACCGTTGGCGGGATTACGTGTAAAGCCAACACCGGTTCCGGACGTATTACCCATATTGCCAAAAACCATCGTTTGGACATTAACTGCCGTCCCAAGATTGCCAGGAATATTATTCAATTTCCGATAGCTTATCGCTCGGGGATTGTTCCATGAGCGAAAAACAGCGTCGCGGGCCATGCGTAATTGTATAAACGGATCATTCGGGAACGGCTCCCCTGTTTTGTGTTTGATGACCTGTTTGAATTTTTTGATAATATCATTGAGATCGGCCACTTGAAGCGACGAATCCTGCCTGATTTTTCTGCCTTTCTTTTTTGCCTCGATGATACCTTCGAACTTTTCTTTATCAATATCGAGAACAACATTGCCAAACATCTGAATAAATCTACGATAGTTGTCAAAGACAAAACGTTCATTGCCGGTTATATCCGTGAAACCTTTTAATGTTTCTTCGTTCAGACCGAGGTTCAGAACAGTATCCATCATGCCCGGCATCGAAAATTTGGCACCCGATCTAACTGAAACCAAAAGCGGCTTGTCCGGGTCGCCGAATTTCAGGCCAACCAGTTTTTCAATTTTGGCAATCTGTTTTTCAAGATCTTTATCAATATCCTTGGGAATTTCCATGTTGTTTTTGTAGTACAGATCGCAAACCTCGGTGGTAATGGTAAAACCAGGAGGAACATTTATCCCAATTCGACTCATCTCGGCCAATCCGGCGCCTTTTCCGCCAAGTAGATCGCGCATTGTTAAATCACCATCTGCTTTACCACCTCCAAAGAAATAATATGGTGGATTAGTCGCTGCAAGTTTTACTGCTTTGGTTTTGGCGGATTTCTTCGTTGTTTTATTTGTGGATTTACTTATTATCTTCTTTTCATTCTTTTTCACTTTTTTGACCTTTGCAGTTTTTTTCTTTGGTGTAATAAGCTTTTTAACAGTTTTCTTTTTTTCTTCCAGCATTTTTTTTGATTTTTTCTTTGGTGCCTTTGCTGCTTTGCTGATTTTTTTCTTTTTCGGCGCAACCATATTGGCCTCCAAACTATTCAATTTCAACCTGTAAACTAAGCTGTTTTAGTGATTTAATCAATACTAAAAGGCGGTTTGGAAAATAAATTTCCAAAAACCACCCTTTAAAATTTTTAGTTTTTGATTTTACATTGTGAAAAGTCGTTCACCGCTTATAATCTTTTCCAGAATTTTGAGGGTTTTTTCGACCGGCGCGTGCATAATATCGGCCGTATTAAAAGTGCCGCGAACAACTTCCCGCGGACATATGAAATTGGCCTTGCCCCTGCCGCCACGAACCTTTTTCTTGTGAGAAAGATTATATTGCCTTTGATATTCCTTGGCTTTATCCTTATGAAGCTGGTAATATCTTCGCTGATATTCCCGGCGTGCCTCAGGTGTCGATAGTTTTCCCTTACTTTTTTTTGCTTTTATTCCGGTTTTGGCTTCCGCTTTGACAGATACCTTAATTTTTAGCCCATTCTTTGCCATTGTTTTCTTCTTGGCTCTTGTTTTTATTTTGGCGCCAGCGGAACTTGATGTTCTCGCCATCCCCACCTCGCTTTCGAATTTTTGAAGCTAATTGCCAAACGGGTTGAACAATCCGTCTTATTAACATTATATATTATACATACGATTATAGCAATAGATTAATTGTATGTCAAGAAAAATTCGCTATTTTTTAAAAAAAACTTATGTACTGTGAACTGATTGAAGAAGTTACAAAATAATAAAATATGATAATTCGTAATCTGCTGTATTTAAATACGTTATAATCAAATAATGCAGACATTAAAAAAGCCCCGTTGAAACGGGGCTTTGCAGGTGTTTGTTATATTTAAAACCGGTTATGTGGCTGTTTTTCTGTTTCCGATGTATTTAACAAGTTCGTACAACGCAAGCGCTACGAAAATGCCAAAGGTTATAAACCAGAGGGTTAAAAATGTGCCACTTACACCACTCCAGCTAAGTTTGGTATAATCGCCAAGCACCTGAATCCTCTGAATAAACAGTGAAATACGAGCCATAACAGTATAACCAAAAGAGGTTCCAAAACCGACCATCAATATCCAGATTCCCAATTGCGCCACACCTTTGAAAACTCCGGTATGCTCCTTGGAGAAGAAGAAATAAAACAGCGTGGCCAGAACACCAAGAAAAATTATCAAACCTGAGTATCCGGAAGTCGGATCCAGGAATCCATTTCCAAAGAAATTCTCCCAGTTGACCTCTCGCATGGTCGAGTACAGCTGCATATTGACGCGGTTTCTCATTTCCAGCGGAATTGACAGGCCGGTGGCAATACCGAGATATATGGCAATTGGCCAGCGACTGACCCATGACCATTTTCTTGAAAACCGGGTCCACATCATAATGCCTAATATCATTGGAATAAAATACCAGAAGTTGCCTTCTCCCAGGCGATTAAATAGATTTGGCTGAAGACCGTTATGCCAGAGAATAATTACAAAATAACCCGCCGAAACGCCAACAACAAGATGCTCGGCGAGTTTATAAAACGGATTATCCTTGTAGAGAAACGAGAACGTCGCCAGGGTTAAAAAGGCTCCCAGACTGGTCCATAAAAATGTTCCCATCGACATTATTTCCATAATAAACTCACCTCCTTAAAGACGTTTTTTCCGTCGGGATACTAAGAATCCGACATTGCCAAGAACAATAAACAGGATGATAACAATATGTGCGTACAACTGGACTCGCATCCCGTCCATCGCCCGGCCGGGATTATCTGCCATTTTTTCATATTGCGCCGCCCCCAATAGACCACCAAGAATTCCAAAAACTTGTCCGGAATTAAGATATGGATAATAATCGGCCGCCATAACTCCAGTTAAACCGAGAGCCAGCGGGAAGTTGTACCTTCCCTGACCATAGGTAATCCACATATCGACACCACTGGTTCCGGAGATATCTATCACGCATTTAACCTGGTCATAGTTTTGAACACCCTGCATCAAAGGGTGTTCATCAAGCGGTGTCCCATAGTAGTCGGTCGGGAAAGGCAATCTGAAATTCTGCCCCATACCGACAATAACCAGAGCCGGATATGGTTTATACCCAAGAAAAACATAATCAACACCGTTGACTATTTCTCGTCCCTCATAGGCCACGCCGTTATACGTTTTGTCAATCCTCACCGAATCGCCAATATCTCTTATAGCCTGATCAGCCATACCCGGCCCGTTCTGAGAAAGCGATGTAAATATAACCTTAAGTTTCTTTCGAAATGCATGCTCAACAATTGAGTATGTCATTGGATGCATTTCGGCTAATGAATTTGGATCATAATCAATAGCGACAAAGATAATGTCGCCTTCCTTGAGCGTATCAACAAAATTATATACGCTTCTTACTTCGCCGGTAACAATAATCTTAATTTGGAAAGGGATAGCGTAAGTAATAACGCATACTATTGCCAGAAGGAGGAAGACCCAGCGGCGATCCAATGACATAATTCGATCAAATATATTCATAGTTTCCTCCTCAATCCTTGCCCAGGTAATTACGTTCAATGCCCAGAATTACTTTCAGGGCGGTGGCCACAATTCCCAGACCGACACCGATGATAATACCTCTTTTGGCCGCCAGATTAGGAACATTGAGAAGCCATGAAGCGGTTTTTTCCATATACTCGGCAATAAAGGGACCTAAATATGGATTGAAACGCAGCATCACAATCAAGGCCGCAACCAACAACAAAGTGGCCAGAAGTGATCTGGCCCGGAAGGCACGGTAAGCGGCCGAGGCAATAAAGAAAGCCAAAAGTGAGAACATCGTTGCCTGAATCGGTATCATTATATAATTAAAGAAATTGAGCCACATGTAATTATCCAACCCTTCGGCTGAAAAGAAATGTCGGCCATAATCAAAGCCGAAAAATATCATTGCCACCAGACCAAAAAGGGTTACGACGGCATACGGCCAGTTTTCTTTTCTTTTCTGGATTTTATCCCAGGAGACCCTTATCAATGACCAAATTCCAAGAGCCAGCGCAAAGATGCCGATAATATAGATCCAATCAAGTAGAAACTCAAAAATTGTTTCGGATATTTCATGAGGGACAAAGTACTGGAATATCATGAAGATACCGAATATAAACACCAGAGTAAGCGGTAATTGTCTTTTCATTATTCCCTCCCTCCTTAATTAGGTCCGCCAAAAAGGTTAGCAAAGAATGAATTGGGAACCTGGAACCATTGAGCCAGACTATCCCAACCAAAGTTGATGGTAATAAAACCTAATAGGGCACATATAATAACACCGGCTTTGGCATAATCCTGAGCCTTCAGCGAACCTAATAAAATCGGCTCGCGGCCAAGATAGGCCGAAGCGGCATACAGTTCCTCGCCGATAAGGGTATAGTCGCAGGCAACCACAAAAAACGGAATCTGTGCGATTTCATCGGTGCCGGCAATCTGAATCGATCCGGCCAGGGCCCCGGTTTCGGCCAGAATCAATGATTCGGCGAAAAACTTACCCATATAAATATTAGTGGCGGGAAGTTCTCGAAGCATCGTACCATTCACCGCGGCGACATAGGCAAACTGCGATTGTGTTACAAAATAAACCATGTCGTCGGAGTAGGTATCGGGACGACCGGCATCCATATAACTGGCCTTAACCGTTTCCTGTGCGATGGTCATCACAATCGGGTCGTAGCATGGTACAATCAAACCGGTTTGATACTCGGCCACTTTTTTGGCAACACGCCCCAAAATCGTAAATGAGGCAATAGTGGCAATCTCCGACGCCACCCCGAGACCCATAACATACAGAATCGGTTTACCCATCTCGGTGGCACGGCCGATTGCCTCATCAACCGCCTCAATACCGGCCAAACGTCTAACAAACAGCTCGGCGCCGCCGCGAGCCTTTTTTATGAACAGCATGGTAACCAGCAAAAATCCAATCACAAAAACCAGAACCGGAATACGCGCGGTATTGAACCATTGGCCATAACACTGCACCGGTCCAAAGATTTCGGAATCGGTAAAGACCAGACTATCCAAAGTTTTTGTTCTTACTTTGTAATAATAATCGGTATGATCGGCCATATAGGAGGGTGAATCTTTTTCCTTCGAACCAACGTCGTTATAACTTGATTCGCCAAGAGGAAGTATACCATACTCTTCAAATGGTCCATCGGGTGATTCGGAACGAAAGATGGTATATCCAAATACATTATTCTTCCCGCCGCCGTCATCAACCGATATCTCCCAGTGCAACTTAATGGCATGCCCGTGATCGTTATCCATATCAAGGGCATTCAGGTTCGATATCGGTGCCGGCGCGATCATTTCTGCCGTTGTTTCCAGTGAATCCTCAACTACCGCTTCACCCTGAGTGAAGGCGGTGGGATACACAAATATAAACAGCAGGCAACTTAGAAATAGAAGTTTTAGCTTCATAGGCACCTCGTATATATATTTAAATTTAATTTGAATTAACTTATCAATCCCAGCCAATCTCTGAATAGAAATGTCAGCCGTCCCACCAGCAATGAGACGCGGCCCATCACGGTATATCCAAAAGAGGCGCCAAAGGTAATCATCAGCACCCAGATGCCGACCCGTGAGGCATGACCGAAAAATCCTTTATGTTCCTTGGAGAAAAAGAAATATATCAAACCGCTGAAGACCCCGATAAAAATCACCCAATTAGCCATGGTCATAACAAACTGACCCGAGGCGCTCAGCGAAAAATCTGAGAAAAATGGTCCGATTCCTTTCCAATCTACCAATAACGGCACAAATGTATTACTCACCTGCGTGATAAAATCAGTACGCAAATATCTAATCAGATTTAAGCCTGCTGTTGTTCCGACAATAAAAGCCAATGACCAACGCGATAACCATCCGCCTTTCGGCGACAACCGCATTAAAAGCATCAATCCAAGTATAAGCGGTACAAAATAATGAATTTCAAAATCTTTGGGCGGAACCTCAAAAAAGTTTGAGAGTGTAGTCGAGACTTTCGGTATAAAATTACCGACAAAGGTTGACCAAAAACCGACGCTCATCCAGTAGGCGGCCGAGACGCCAACAAACAGATGTTCTGCAAATTTATAATATGGATTATCTTTGTATAGGAATGAAAATATAGCCAGTGTTAAAAAGGCTGCAAAAGTAACAAAAAAGGCATCGCGGACCGACATTAATCCCTCGGCTCCAGTAGCCTGAAGAGCCATCGTTTTGACAATCCAGCTGACAGCAAACAAAATAATTACAGCCGCCAATACGATCATTGATATTCTTCGCGAGCTATCCATCGGATTTCCTCTTTTTCGCGAAGAAAAATGACAGGTTGCCAATAATTATAAAAGCCATAACAACCATATGCGCCAGGGTTTGCGGGCCCATCATATTAACACCCGGAGTCGGCATGTCGGCAAATCGAGGATAATTCTTTTTCATTTCGGATTCATACTCGGCCGCACCTTTGATACCGCCCAAAAGTCCAATCAGCTGTTTGGGATAGTATGGATACATGGTTGGCGTCGCCACCGCGGCGCTTCCCCCGGCCAGTGGAATATTCCCCGGGTCGGCCGCAAAAAGAACCCATTCTTTTATTCCCGGAAATCCGCCGCCAACCGAAATCATCAGAGCCATATCTTTTAAAGATCTGATACCTTCAAAAATCTGGACAGAATCGAGATCGACACCGTTAACATCGGTGGCATACATTTTTCTAAAATCGGTAATAATTACATTGAGAACGCCCTGATTACCGGCTTTGTAGCCGATATTAATGTAATCGACTCCATCGACTTTATCGGGGAATTCTGCTTTTACTATATTCTCCACCGCCGATGCTCCAAGTGACTGACCGGTCGCCCATAAACCCATAATAATAACTTTATGATCTTTGGCTAAAGAATGTCTTATAAAAGCATTGGACATCGGCTCAACTTCGGGCGCCATCGAGGGACCATAGTCAAACGAAATAAGAATTCTTGATCCGGAGGGAAGGTTGTCTATTTTGTCATAGATACCCTTAACGATCGGGGTCGCTTTTTCGGAAAACGTAAGATTAAACAAAAGCGGTAATGAGACAGATAATCCGATAAACAGAAAGATAACGCGCCGTTCCACCTCGTGACCGGTAAGCGATCGGACAGCGAGCCAGAGAAGACCGACAACAATTACCACTGCCGAGACAATAATGCCGATACTACTCATTGTCCACCCCCAGATATGTCCTTTCGACGCCGAGAATTAATCTTAGTGACATCGAAACCACGCCGAGCGCGATACCAATCATAATCGCCCTTTGCCCGGCCAGATTGGGTGAGACCATAATCCAGATAGCAAGATTCGGAATCTGCATTATCGAAAATGATTCCGGAATCCAACCGGTGGCATACATACCGAGCGGCGTCCGTCCCAGTAAAATTATAAAAGCCGCCACAAGAAGAATAGTGGCATCTATATTTTTTGCTCGGAAAGCCCGGTATGAAGCCGAGGCGACATAAAACGCCAGAAGTGAATACATCGAGGCACCGAGCGGATTAAATATCCAGTCGTACATTAACTGGAACAGTGAACCGGTAGCGGCCACATCGGCGGCGATTCCGCCCGGATTCCAGAGTTTGAAAAGCCCGGCCATCATCATTATTCCAAAACCGCAGATAGTGACAACCGAAAATCCCCAGTCCTTGCGTTTTTTATAAATCTTGGAGGTATGGATTCTAAGGAGGTTTCCGCCGCCCAGGAAAAAGGCAAAGACGGCGATAATATCAAAGAATATTGAAAAGTCCTCGCCCATCCGTTCCACCGGCGGGAAAAAGACCGACAGTATCAGTACAGTACCGACGATAAAAGTAATGACAACCGGAACCTGTCTTTTCAAACCCTTATCTTACCTCCATCAATTCTGAATTGTAAACATCGCCTGCATCTTTTCTGTCAGCCAGACAAAAAAGTCAACGCCCCAGGCCTCAGATATAGTGATACTTAAGACTCCAATTAATAAAGCGACCATAGCGATTAATTTCCCAACATCCTGCCCCTTAAGCGAGCCGAGCTGTTTTGGCTCACCGGACAGATAGGCCGAGGCCGCAAAAAGTTCTTCGCCGATTAAGGTATAGTCGCAGGCGGCCACAAAAAATGGCAATTGCGTTGGCATTGCTGTTCCGGCAATCTGAATCGCTCCAATAGAATTACCGGTTTCAGCCAGGATCAGCGATTCGGCAAAAAAGGCACCCAGATAAAAACAGGTGGCCGGTTTTTCACGAACCATAATACCATCAACGGCAGCGACATAACCAAACTGCTCATCGGTGATATAACGGACCATATCGTCATTATAGGCATCGGGATGGCCGGCACCAATATAGGCTTCCCTAATTGTCTCGCGCGCGGTTGTCATTACCAGCGAACGGGCAACCGGCATATTAATTTTTATATCATAATCGGCAACCACTTTGGCGACCCGTCCCAACAGCGTAATACCCGCTATTGTCTGAACATCGTCCATATCATTGATTCCGGGTATAAACAGAATCGGTCGGCCCATCTCGGTGGCCCGGCCGATGGCCTCATCAACCGCTTCCAGACCGGCGATTTTTCGGATAAACAGCTTTTTACCCGCCTTGACGTGCGCAATAAAGTAAATAACCGCACCGGCTATCAGAAATCCAATTATAAACAGATTCAAAAGATTCCAGTTAACAAGCTCGGTGTCGGGTATTACTATTTCGGACGGCTCGGATTCAACCATGCCGCCGTCATAAACGCCGGCAATCTTATAAACATAACTCTGACCGCTTTCCACGCTCTTATCAACAAATGAATTATCTCCGGGCAAAGCCATACCGACCTGATTATATTCTGATCCACCTTCATCCATCCTCAAAATCTGATATTCGCTGATTTTATCGTTGTCGATTGATAATGTCCAAAAGAGATCAACAGCATCACCACGGTCATAAACATGATCGACTGCAACAACATTTGTTGCCGCGTCAGTGATATAAATATCAATCGAATCGACAGGAAATTTTTCGGTTTCCTGGCCGGCTGCAATCGAAACGAAAAAAAATAATATAAAAAAGGAAATTCCAAAAATATCTGTAAAACGAAGTGGTTTCAAATTACCAGGCATTGTTACTTAATCAGCCCCAGCCAATCGCCAAAGATGAAATCCATACGGCCGATTAACAAAGACATACGGCTCATCACGGTGTATCCGAACGAGGCGCCAAAGGTTACCATAATAACCCAGATACCGATTTTGGCGGCCCCTCCAAAAGCACCTTTATGCTCCTTGGAGAAGAAGAAATAGACCAGACCGGTAAATGTTCCGCCGGCAATAAGAATATTGTTAATAACATTCCCAAAAGATGCCGTGAAAATAGGATCACCATAACTGGCGCCAAATAATGGCATGATAGTAGCATTAATCTGAAACATCACATTCGATGAAAAATAGTTTATCAGGTAAAATCCGGCGATAGCCCCAACCACAAATGATAGCGGCCAGCGGGATATCCAGCCGATCTTGGAAAAAAGACGCATCAGCATCAGGAATCCAAGCACGCCGCCGACAAGTAGCATGTAATTCCCATCCTGGGTAACGCCGATATAAAACTTGCCGTATATATTATCCCAAAAAAGCGTTATAAACCAGTATCCGGCCGAGGAACCGACAAAAATTGCCTCGCATAATTTGTACCATGGGTTATCACCGTATAAAAACGAGATTATGCCCAGTGTCAAAAAGGCACCTAACCAGATTCCAACTACTTCCATCAGGAAATCTCTCCACGTTTCTTAAGCATCGGCTTCCTTCGCTTCTTTTTCCTTACGGCGCCGTTCGCCCAGGAAAAAAGCGGCATTACCAATAATAATAAACGCAATTACAATTACATGCGCCGCCGACTGCGACACCATAAATTTTGTACCTTTGCCTATAACTCCGACAACCTTTTCAAATTCAGCGGCACCGTTTAATCCACCAAGCAAACCTTTTAGTTGTCCTGAATTCAGATATGGATAAACCTGCGGAGCCTGAACAGCAGTGTTCCCCGCGCCCAGATTAACTCCATACCTGTCAACTGCTACCTGGACCCATTCGATTGTTCCCGGATAACCGGCTGATAGATTCATCGAAAAATCGATATTTGAAAAATTCGTAATCCCGTTGGCCAAAGGCAGCGAATCATACGGTGTTCCATAAAAATCGGTCGGGAACATACTCTTAAAGTTGCCGCCCATTCTTTGAATAACAAATTCATTGCCGGCCTGAAAACCGAGATTAATATAATCAACCCCATATTGAATATTTTTGGAGAAAATATCTGCATTCATCAGTGCCTTTTGAATTGCCAGATCAGCCTGCTGCGGTCCCTGCGGCCAAAGCCCCATAATTAAAACTTTTAAATCATTTTTAAAGCAATAATAGAAAAATGTCTCGGCCATCGGCTGAAGTTCCGGTGCTGATGGCGGATCATAATCAAAAGAGATCAGCACTTTGGAACCCGGTTGTAAGTCCTCAAGGGAGGTATAAAGAGATTCTACTTCCGGAGATAATTCTATCTTCTGGGTTACGGTCATAAAAAACGGCAAGACCACGGCGATTCCCACAAATATAAAAACCGTTTGTCTCCCAACAAAATTACCCTGAATGGTCCGAACGAATATAACAACAATAGCCAGTAGTATCAGACCAATAATAATAAATGATACGGTTGGCGAAAATGTAATCGGTTCCGTGATAACAAAGTATAATATTAACACCAGAATTAAAATACCAAGATAAACGAGCCGTTCTTTTTTCATTATCAATCTCCCCCCAAATGGGCTCGTTCAATACCGAGAATTACCCGTAAAGATGTGGATACAATGCCAAGCGCGATTCCAATCATAATAGCCCTTTGGCCGGCGGCATTAATCACATTCATAACCCAGGTGGCAATTTTTGACGGCATAATGGCATCCGGCATATAAAAAATCCCGGCGATGGCATCACCAATCGGAACGCGGCCAATCATCACTAAGAAGGCGGCAATAAGTAAAAGAGTTGCCTCAAAATTCCTTGCCCGGAAAGCTCGATATGAAGCCGAAGCGACAAAAAACGCCAGAAGGGCAAACATGGTTGACGATAACGGAATATAAACAAACCTGTAAATCCAGTCAAAACCGGTTCCAAGAGCACGGAAACTTTCTCCACCGGTAAGGCCAATTATAACCGTAATCAGAAAACAAACAATAATAACCGCTGAATAGCCCCAGTCGGATTTTTTCCGATATACCTTATTGGCTGATATTTTCATCAGGTTCAGGGCACCAAGCCAAATGGCACAGGCGGCAATAATTGAAAACCAATCGGAGAACCAGGCATTCATTTGATTAAATGGCCAATGAGGAATAAAATACTGAACAACAAAGACAACACCGACGACAGCGGTGATAAACATTGGTATTTCGCGTCTCATCTTTCTATTTTACCTCAATCACCCAATAACCGTAAAAAAGTTCGAAAGCTGGAAAAAATTAAATGTTTCCAGCAATACTCCCAGTAATATCGCCACCAAAATAACCGCTTTACCCATATCCTGACCCTTAAGAGAACCAAGCAGTTTTGGCTCTTTGGAAAGATAAGCCGAAGCGGCAAAAAGTTCTTCACCGATTAATGTATAGTCGCAGGCCGCCACAAAAAACGGTAACTGCGAGGGTTGACCGGTTCCGGCTATCTGAATAGCACCAACAGAATTTCCGGTTTCGGCCATAATCAGCGATTCGGCGAAAAAGGCACCCATATAGAAAATAGCGGCCGGTTTTTCGCGGACAAACATACCATCCACCGCCGCCGCATAGCCAAATTGATCATCAGTTACATAATGTACCTGATCTTCATTGAAGGCATCGGGTCTTCCTGCCTTGGCATAAGATTCCTTGACCGTTTCGCGGGCAGTGATCATCACCAGTGATTTACAAACAGGAACCTCGATCCAGGTCTCATATTCGGCAGTCAATTGTGCCACCCTGCCTAATATTGTTAATCCGGCAATCGTCTGGACATTGTCCATATCATTGATACCGGGGATAAAGAACACTTTTTTGCCCATCTCGGTGGCACGACCGACAGCATCATCGACCGCATCCAATCCGGCAATTTTCCTGATATATAAATCCTTGCCCGATTTTGCCGCCGATATAAAATATAGTATAAAAGTGATGATTAAAATCGTGCCGATAAAAACATTTATCCGCCCCATATCGAACCACTGCGCCGATGATTTTACCGGCCCGGCTATATCCGAGTCTGATTTAACCGACCATAAAATCTTGCCATTATCTCTTAACTCATTAACAGCGCTAACATAATAATAGTATTCGGTACCATCCTCGGTATTGCTGTCGGTATATTCCGAATCGCCCGATGTTTGATTGCCAACTTCTTCAAAATCTCCGGTTCGGCTGGTGGAACGGAATATCTTGTAAGCGGTAACCTTACCGCCTGAAATATCATCAATCGATACATCCCAACTAATCCTGATAGCCTCACCATCGTCATTAGGATTATCTATGACAGTGACATTTTTCACATTAACGGGAGTAATATCGGGAGGGATTATATTTGTTGTATCGGCTAAGACAGAATCGACCGGGGCATCATCCTGACCAAAAACAGGGGCTGTTGATCCTAATAGAAAAATTGAAATTAAAGAAATTAAAGAAACGTATTTTATACTTTTGAATCCGGGAATATTGGCGTAAATCTTATTCAACGGTTTAACTCATTTCTGTGATGAATTTCATTACCAAATTTACACCTCAAGTCTCACCAAAGTAATTTTTTACCGGAGTTTTTCAAGCTCCGGTTTTGAAAATTCAGTCTATAAATTTATAAAATAGAATATCTTATGTCAAGTCAAAAAATCTTTTAACAGGCCAAACGCAAAATTCGCGTATTTTTTCAATATGCCTTGACAGATTGAGTATTGATATTTAATCTAACTATGGAAGTTTACAAAAAAGTTTTCGATTCGAGGCCTCCCCCCTCTTTCCTCGTAAGAGAAGAACGCTTGTAAACTTCCGTTATTTTTGGGTATTTTTGGATTTAATTCTAATCTTTAAACAGTTGTTCTATTGGACGAGCCTTAACTTTATGCTCATTTTGGCCCGCCAAACAGATATCATGGGCACGCGGCCCCCGGGGACCCTGATTTATGCAAAATGTAATTTCGGAACCAACTTCAAGATCGCGAAATTTGATTTTTCTCAGCCATCGCTGATGAAAAAACAGCTTATCAAAAATCTCAGATTTGATAAATCCGTACCCTTTTGAACGTTCGATTTGAATAATTATGCCTTTATACATAGTGCTCGGCCTTGTGGCTGCGGCTGTTATAAAATGGTAATGTTATGATTTCCAATAAGTTGCAGCATTATTGGGAAATCGTTCTAAAATTATAAATCTTCCAGTTGTTATCTTTTTTATGAAGACCAAATTTATTGTAGTATTGTTTACTTTTTTCTTTGTCAATAAAGGAAACCTCGACAAAAGCGGTGTCGCCGACGATTTCCACTTTGCCGATTATCCTTTGCAGTGAAAACCAGCGCGTTTTTGTCAATCCATCGCCAGTTAGATCGTTTAATATATCTTCGGGGTTATGAAAAGTTCGCGGATTATCAGATTTGAGAGCGTAATCTTCACCCGATATTTCCATAAGAGCCGAAATATCGACCAAATTTAATATGGCCGCTTTCTCATCCCGTTCCATTGCGCCGAAAAGACGAATAACCGTTTCTTTGGGGCTCCTTGTCCCTGAATTAGAGCATGATAATAGTATTAATAGCAACAGATTGGAAATAAATAACAGTATAATCGGTAACAGCCGTCTCATAAAATCAGTTAAAACTACCGGTTAATGTAATACGGTGGCTTGTTCCGAGTTCGGCCTGCGGCGTTATAGCATAAGAAAAGTGCATATTATTGTATTCCACCCCAAATCCGGCGGTAAAACCGCTGAGATCATCACCGGACGCCCCGGTTTTATAGTTTGAGCCAAAACTTGACCAGCCTAATCTTAAATATAGCGGCTTGACTTCAACTAACTCCATGCCAATTGCAACATAAGCGTCATTATCCGTCGGTAAGACTATATCCCCGGCCAGATTCACCGGAAGTCCTCGCGGTAAGACAGCGCCCCCCGCTCTGAAACGAAGCGGTAAAGGGTCCTTGTCACCTGACTTGGTAAAATTCGACATCTGGACACCAAGGTTTTGAATCATCACACCAACCGAGGCTCGACCATAATTCAACGATTTTCTCAATCCCAGATCCAGAGCAAACCCATGCGCCGAATAAATATCAATTTTTTCATAAATAAGTTTCAATGTTGCGCCGACCTGAAGGTCATTTTCAAGATTCATGGCATAACCAAAGCCAAAAACCAAATCGCTTCCGGAGAATGTGCCTTCTTCATTTCCCAGTTCATCGGTTCTGATAAAATCGCCATAGTTCAAATAGTTTAAATATATCGATGCTTTTTTATTGTATCCCAACGGATGAATATATCCGATAAATCCGGATTGCATATCAAAAACATTGTTCTGGTAGGCCAATATATAATGTTTACCTTCCAGTACGGCGACTCCGGCCGGGTTATAATAAAGTGCCGATTCATCATCGGCCAATCCGGTAAAGGCACCGCCCATCGAAACCGGGCGAGCCGTAACTTCGATTTTCAAAAAATTAAAAGCGCGGGTGCCGGCTCGCGGATTGTTTTCATCGGCCCAGACAGTACCAACAAGACATAATACAATTATCACCGGAAAAACCATTTTGTTTGATTTCATGCTAATCCTCATAGTTAATTTTCAATATATCTGATAATCGGATATTTGCAAATATTAATTACCAGCTTTTGGTTGTTCTGTTAATAATATCAATGACCAGCTTATCGGCGGCTAATACCTGACCGTCATCTTCGGTCTGCTCATCGGCGGAATAGATTCCCTCGCTGTAAAATCTTTCGCGCCACAACTCCTTTTCATCCTTACCATGGAGAGTGATATCAAAAACTATTTTAACGACATACTGCGAAACAACATCTGATTCGTCGTATGTATATGGTTTCCTTTCGTAATTTGTCATGACGCCGATAAGAATAGCATCAGCCTCAGACTGCGAAACAACCTTTAAATTGCCGTCGTTGATGAAAGCATCAATAACCAGGTCGGTCATCCGGCTGGAAAGACCGTACTCGATAGTTTTATTCTCAAACTGCATAACGGCAATTGTTTTTATCGATGATTTCCCGCCGGGTGAAAAACTATAAATACCGCAACCGGTCCAGAAAACCAAAAACAGAACCGCCACCAGCCCCTTTGAGCAAATAATCATCATATCTTTAAACACACAAATGTCAAAATAGTTTACAAAGCTCTTAGCCAACTACTATTTTCCCGCGTTTTATAACCTTTTGGACCGAATTAACGCCGTAATGATAAGGCAGCTCCCGATAATCGTTGATTTTCCATAGCACAATATCGGCAACCATACCGGTTTGAAGCATACCAATTTTGCCGCCCCGATCAACAGCACAGGCGGCGTTAACCGTAACAGCTGAAATCGATTCGGCGGCGGTTAATTTATAATTTAGTCCGGCCAGGGAAATTATCATCGGCAATGATTCGGTATAACTGGAACCGGGATTGCAATCTGTCGAAAGAGCGACCACAATTCCGGCTTCAATCATTTTTCGAGCCGGGGCATAATCACTGTGACCGAGTGAAAAACAGGTACCAGGAAGCAAAACGGCCACCGTTCCTGCTTCGGCCATAGCTTTAATACCTTTATCCGAAATATGCACCAGATGATCGGCCGAGACAGCGCCCAGTTCGGCGGCCAGCTCCGATCCGCCGGAGGGACCCAGTTCATCGGCGTGAAATTTAAGTTTCAATCCCTGCTTTTTTGCCGCTTCCATTATTTTGCGGGATTCATCTATGTTAAAGACGCCCTCTTCGCAGAAAATATCGCAGAATTCGGCCAGTTTGTTTTCGACTACTTTCGGAATCATTTCCTTGATAAGCAGGTCGATATACTTTTCGCGTTTATCGCGATATTCATCCGGGACTTCATGAGCGCCCAAAAATGTCGGGATTAAATCAATCGGGTGCGTTTCATTAAGGTTATTTATTATCTCAAGCGATTTTATTTCTGCTTCGGTCGAAAGACCATATCCGGATTTGGCTTCGATGGTTGTGGTTCCATAAGATAACATTGTATCAAGGCGAGTAATCGTTTTTTTGGTTAGCTCGGCCTTTGACGTTTCCCGCAGGTCGCGCACCGAGGACCGGATACCGCCGCCGGCATTGGCGATATCCATATAGCTTTTGCCCATAATCCGCATCTCGAATTCGTCTTCGCGGGTTCGAGAGAATACCGGATGCGTATGCGGGTCGATAAAACCGGGGGTGACAACAGCACCGGCGGCATCAATAGCGATACATCCTTCGGCCAGGTCAACTTTACCCTCAACAACATTCGATTCTCCGACAGCGAGTATCTCTTCGCCGGCCACAGCCACACCGCCGTTTTTTATCAGGCCGAGATCGTTCATCGCATCGCCGATCCGCGGGACCGGGCCGTCCATAGTAATCAGCTGTCCGATATTAGCAATCAGCAGAGTCGCTTTTTTCTGTAGAGGCATAGTTCAACTCAGGAATTATTTTATCATCGGAATTTTAATCTTGTTCTTTTTGGCAAACGCTTCCGCTTCTTTATATCCGGCATCGACATGCCGCACAATACCGATTCCGGGATCGTTGGTCATCACCCGATCGAGACGTTCCTTCATCTCTTTGGTACCATCGGCAACGATGACCTGTCCGGCATGAATGGCATTTCCCATCCCAACGCCGCCGCCATGATGAATCGATACCCAACTGGCACCGGAGATAGCATTAAGCAGACCATTGAGCAGCGGCCAGTCGGCGATAGCATCAGAGCCGTCCTTCATCGCTTCGGTTTCGCGGTATGGCGAGGCAACCGAGCCGCAGTCGAGATGATCGCGGCCGAAAACAATCGGAGCCTTGATTTTGCCTTTTTTGACCAGATCGTTGACCAGATCGGCAAATCGCGCCCGTTCGCCGTAGCCGAGCCAGCAGATTCTGGCCGGCAGACCCTGGAACTGAACCCGTTCATGAGCCAGCTTTATCCAGCGGCAGAGCGATTTATTTTTTTTGAATTCCTTCAAGATTAAATCATCGGTAATATGAATATCATTAGGATCACCCGACAGCGCTACCCAGCGGAACGGACCTTTCCCTTCGCAAAATAGCGGGCGAACATAAGCCGGAACAAAGCCGGGATAAGCGAAAGCATCTTTGAAGCCGCCTTTTTCAGCCTGTCCGCGCAGATTGTTGCCGTAATCGACAACTTTAGAACCGGCTCGCTGGAAACGAACCATCGCTTCGCAATGCTTGACCATCGATTCATACGACCGGGTTATATATTCACGTGGATTTTTCTTGCGTAATCTGATTGCTTCGGCAACGTTCAAACCTATCGGGATGTATCCGTTTAGCTCATCGTGAGCCGAGGTCTGGTCAGTGACAATATCCGGTATAATACCGCGTCGGAAAATCTCCGGAAATAGCTCGGCACAGTTGCCTACCAGTCCGATTGATATCGGTTCTTTGTTGGCGGTATGTTCCTTGATTAATTTTATCGCCTTGTCGAGAGTTTTAATTTTTATATCACAGTAGCCGGTTTTGACGCGTCGATTGATACGTGCCTCATCGACTTCGACGCAAATCATCGAAGCACCGTTCATTGTCGCTGACAACGGCTGGGCACCACCCATACCGCCCATACCACCGGTTAATATCCAGCGGCCGGATAAATCGCCATTGAAATGCTGTTCGCCCATGGCCGCAAAGGTCTCATAGGTGCCCTGCAGGATTCCCTGAGTGCCGATATAAATCCAGCTTCCAGCGGTCATCTGGCCAAACATAATAAGACCCATCTTGTCTAACTGACGGAATTTCTCCCATGTTGCCCATTTCGGGACCAGATTACTGTTGGCGATTAACACACGCGGGGCATATTCATGAGTTTGGAAAATTCCAACCGGTTTGCCGGACTGGACAAGTAAGGTTTCGTCGTTTTCGAGTGATTTTAATGATTTGCAAATGGCCGCATAACAATCCCAGTTGCGGGCCGCTTTACCGGAGCCGCCATAGATAATCAATTCTTTGGCATTCTCGGCAACTTCCTCGTCGAGATTATTGTTTAGCATCCTGTAGGCGGCTTCCTGATGCCAGCCTTTACAGGTTAATTTTGTTCCGCGGGCCGCTTTCACCGGCTTATATTTCATATTCCAAACCCTCCATAAAGTTTTTCAATATATCGATATAACCGAATTTATGCAAACGGAAAATTTTTGAGGGAATTAGCCAATGACTAAAACGTTCCCCATCCCCTGAGGCGGATAGTAATTATCCCGGTGGCCCCACAGCTTGCTGTGGATTAGTAAATTTGGCAATGTGATTATATGATTGTGCTGTCGGGTCGCCGCACCCGACAACAAATATAGATACTGTTGGGCTGAGCCTAAACTATTGATCTACACGTATCCAAACAGAAAAACACGAACTGGCCAAATCACTATCAAATAACTCAAGAGTTGAATCAGTTACAGAAAATCTACAAGAATATTCATCAGAAAACATGGTCAATATCTCTATTGCTGTTGTATCTCTATTAAGAGTATGGAATCCACAAATAAGTTGATCACTTTCAATGCTCCAATTAAATTCGGCGCTCATGTGTCCATCACCATTATAAAAATAGTAAAGCGTACCCTTACCATCATCCATAAAATTTATATTTCTGCTGGTAACGTCATTATCAAATAGCTTGTTACTATAATAGGAACATAAAGTGCTTTCATATAGCCATTGGCCTATCAAGCGGTCTTGATCGGGATTTGTAACCTTATTATTTCCACAACCAAGTAAAACTACCATCATTATAATAATTGAAGACATTAAATATCTCATATTGATCCTCCTTGTATTTTAGACGCCATTTACTAAATAAATGTGCAAAGAATTTTGTGTAAATAGCTCTATTTACCTTTATACTAACAATATATATAGAGTATAAATTGAAGTCAAGTTTTTGGTAATGGTATTTACTCTAATACCCGGATGATTTGCCGGTGAAGTAGTCGATATCGACTCGGATAATCAGGCAGTCATTAACAGATTTGTCTTTCAGCTCAATTTCACCGTTATAGTACTGGCTCATCAGGATTTTAAGGCTTTCGCGTTTTTCGATATCATCCTCGATAATAAAAGCCTTGCCGAAACCAAGCACGGAACGATACTTGGTACTCCATTTACATGCCTCTTTGCCCTTATTAACTATCTCCTGATCAACCTCGAATAACAGGCAGACATTATTGTTCTTTTTGATAATATTTATTTTGCGCCCCTCATGCGCCGAATGGAAATAAATCGCGTTCCCTTTGCGCCCAAAATTAAGCGGGATAACGTACGGTTTATTTTTGTCAGACAGGGCCAGATGACAGTATGTCGAACGGGATATTATCTCATCGATAATTTTCGGGTCACTGATTTCATATTCTTTACGTCTCATTTGATATAAATACGAAAAATGATTTGTTGAACAAGTAAAAATATTCTCGCAGGTCGGTGTTTCCAACAAAATGAATTGTGAGGTAAACCCTATTCCTTAACTAAATAAATTTACACAAGATAATTTACACTTCCAAAGTAATTAGAGGCTGATTACCCGAAAGAGCGGCTGTGAGGCTCGGCCGCATACTACATATTAAATCGGCTAACTTATTGCTATTCGCCCACCTCCAACTCCAGTGGAACCTGCACCCAGCACTTAACCGATTGATTGTCTTTTCTGGCCGGTCTAAAAACCGAGGTCCTTGCCGACTCAAGGACGATTTGTTTTGCACTACGATTCAATAATGTTTCATCGGCAATTGTTACATCAAGCGGCTGACCGGTGTGATCGACCAAAATATTTAAGGTTATCCGTATCGACGATACATTTCCCAAATCGCCTTTTGAAAGATCGGGATAAATCATCCAGATTAACTGCGGTGGTTTATCGACCTTACCGGATGACATATAAATGGTCGAATCGTAAACAATACGGCCGGTTTTGCCGCGGACTGAATCTGCCGAATGCGTCAAAAATAGTTCATCGGGCATCATCGGATAAAGTAACATCGCCCTCCTCCCGACACTAAGAACCGGCGAACGAATCTGATTATATTGACGGTTAAGGTCAGTCAGGACCTTTTTCGTTTGCGAGGTAAAGCCAAAATGGGACGCGTCTGCCGGCCCAATATTTTCAAAATCTGACTTAAGCTCCGTAAATCCTGCCAGCAATAACAGTGGAATAATAATTATACCAACCAATGCCTTAAATAGGCGATTAAAGCCATTCGCTACGACGATGATAGGTGGGATGGCATTAATGCCGAAGTTGTACATTTGAAATCTCCTTGCCATAATAGACAGTATGTTAATATTTAAAAACCTTACCAGTTTCCCTCTGAAATAAACTCAACCCTAAAAAGTCATCTCCGTTTATATCATCATTAATTCGTTAATCATGCTCCAAATGATCGTTGCTACTTATTGCCTTCACCGATAACAGAAACAAATCCAAATATCGCAAATAGTATTCATGGTCATTGAAGCGACCTAAAGGATCAACCGGAAAAAGCGATTGATTCAACACAGTTCTCAAAGTCTGCAGAAAATAACTTACCAACCTATCAATATCTCCTGCGGAAGGATGTTTCGAATTCTGCAGTTCCATTTGAAATGATTTCCTTATCTCACTTACACAACTTTCATTCAGTTGCTTAAATCTTTTAAAAGTAGAATGATTAATTTTATCGAGATTAATCCCATTAGTACTCCAATTGAGTTGGAGTCGTAGATATTCTGGATATTTCTTATAAAATTTATAGTATTCCTGCCCAAACACGCGAAGTTTATCAATACCGGTTTTTTCCTTCTTCATTGCTGAGATAATTAATCTTCTCTTTTCCAGGCCTTTCATATGGACCAAAAGGAATATCTCTTCTTTACTTTCGAAATATGAGTATAGAGTGGATTTGCTGAATTCGGCCTTTTTAACAATATCATCCATTGTTGTTTTTTCATACCCCTTAGAAAAAAACAACTGCTCGGCAGCATCAATTATGTCATTAATTCGATTGTCGCGCTCTCGTTGCTTTCTCTTAATTCGTAACATTATCATCTCCTATGGCAAAATCAAACCATTAGTATGGATATCGAACTTATAGTCCAATTTAATTAATTTCTTTTTTTTGTCAAGTAATATTCTCAATTTCCGGGACAATTGAGTTTTTTTCCAATTTGCAGGAATTGATGTGATCAACTTTAGTTTTGGTTTTTATGTTTATTTGTTAGCCAATTAAAATGACAAATAAAGAGCGGGAGTCGGGGACTCTGGCCCTACTAAATCTAAATTAAACATATCCAGACAAATTCCCCACCAAATTACACTTATTTCCTTCCACACATCTTAATTAATATGTTAATGATTGGGAGTAAGGAAATTACAATTTTACCACTGGGTTGATAGTAAAAGTCAAAAAATGACGGAACAAACCCAATTCGTTGGAATAGCATGAAACAAAACAGCTTACAAGGAATTTTTGGTAGGTCGAAATCCCCTGCGGTTTCGACATTGATTTTTGTGTTGTCGGGTTCGGCGGCCCGACAACACTGGATGCGTTTCTTGATTGACCAAAGCAACTTATTCCATTATTATCCGTATTCAACAAAATAGAATTATGTCTGCTAAAATAGAGGAGTGGTTGTGGGTCAGATTAAGAAATTACCATTAAAGGATTTTCGTGATTTTGTTGAAATTGTGGTCAATGCCTATCCCGGAATGGGAATCAAAACCAAAAAAGACAAAGAAAATTACCTGAAAAGAACAATTAATATCGGCAAGGATGATTCCATTGTCAGCTACTATGGATATTATAGAGATCGTAAAATTCTGGGAGGAATAAGATTTTTTGATTTTACCATGACACTTTTTTCTACCAAAGTTATGTGCGGCGGCGGCGGCATGCTGGCCGTTGACCTGATGTATAAAAAAGAAAAAATTGCCAAAGAGATAATGGAATTTTTCCTTGATTTTTATCACAAAAAAGATGCCCCAATAATCGCGCTGTACCCGTTTCGCCCTGATTTTTATCGTAAAATGGGGTTCGGTTATGACACCAAAAATAATTTATACTCAATCAAGCCGGGCGATTTACCTTCGGGCGGCGATAAGAAAAATGTCCGCTTTTTAACAAAAAAGGACTGGCCCAAATATTTCAAATGCTATAACCGGATTGCCGGAAAAACGCACGGCATGTTCCAAAAGGGTAAGTATGAGAAGAGACTGGCGTTCTCAGGAGAAACAAAAATTGCCGGATACATAAAAAACGGCAAACTTTTGGGGTATGTTATCTTTACATTCAATACCGGTGATACAAATAATTTTCTCAATTATACAATGACCATTTATCAGATATTCTACGAAACTCGTAAGGCTTTTCTGGCTTTACTAACTTTTCTGAAGACACAGGCCGATCAGGTAAAACTTATTAATTACTCGACTCAGGACAATGATTTTCATTTTATTCCGTTTGATCCCCGAAATCATACTGAACATGTAATCGGTATTCTATCACAGGAGACTAACACCCAGGGAGTCGGTATTATGTATCGGGTAATAAATACTCCGAAACTTTTTAACGCATTAAAAAATCATAATTTCGGAAATCAAACCTGCCGGTTAAAAATTAATATTAATGACAATTTCCTGAAATCGAACAATAAAAGCTTTATCGTGCATTTCAATAAGGGCAGAGCACTTTTGAAAAAAAAGGATGATTCAGAGGTTAATATTACCTTAAACGTGGCCGAGTTTTCATCGATGATTATCGGTTCTATAGAATTTAAGAGACTTTATGACTATAATTTGGCCGATATCTCGGACACAAAATATATCGATACAATCAATCGGCTTTTCAGGGCAGAGGAAAAACCGCGAACGACAACGCTATTTTAGTTATTTTTGAAAATCTATAAAAACAGCCCGCCGGGGGATTTGACGGGCTGTTACGGAGAGAGATCAGAAAGAAAAGGGTTATTTCATAACTTTTTGTTAGACCAGATCGCTCATAAAGAGTAATTCAATCACTGCCGCCAGATCATTTACGGCCGCCGGCGGAACATCATCAATAGTGGCCGTATTGACCACATTGGAGATGCCCGACCAGTTGGGGATATCATCGGCGGTCTTAATGGCGAAGTAGTAAGTTGTTTCTACATCAAGACCTGTAACCGTAAAATTCTGAGGCGTACCGGCCACAAGCGGAACCGGTTCATCGGATACCTGAGTGGCGTTGCTCCAATCGGTTTCGTTGCTTATTGGTGAGGTCGAGTAGCGGATATCGTACTGCGCCGCGGTACCGCTGTTGCCGTCGTCACCGGGAGCGACCCAGTTAAGCCTGACACTATTACCGGTGATATTATCAACTGTCAGGCCGGCAATTGCTGATGGCGGGGTTTGCTCGGTCTCGGTGGCCAGGCTGGGAACATTTGAAATATCCGACCAGTTGGGAACATCATCGGCGGTTTTAATGGCAAAGTAATAGGTTGTCCCGGATGATAAACCGTCAACGATAAACGATTCGGCAAATCCGGCCTGTTTCGGAGCGGTCTCATCGGCCACCTGAGTTGCTCCATCCCAGTTGCCGGCATCTATTGGCGACGTTGAATATCTTATATCATATTCCGATGCCTTCCCTGATGTACCATCATCACCGGGCGCCGTCCAGTGCAAAGTGATACTGCTCAAGGTGGCGTTATTCAGGGTCAGATTGGCAATGGCTGACGGCGGCGTGGTTTCCTCAAGTGTTGCCCGTGAGATAACATTTGAAATATCCGACCAGTTGGGAACCTCATCGGCCGATTTGACGGCAAAATAATAGGTGGTATTCGGTTCAAGATTTTCGACGGTGAAGGTTTCGGATGATCCAGCCGACTGTGGAGTCGGTTCACCGGTTGCCTGTGTCGCCGAGGTCCAGTTACTTTCGGTAATAAGAAACAGCGAATAACGAATATCATATTCGGTGGCGGTTCCGCTGTTGTCGTTATCACCCGGCGCCGTCCAGTTTAATGTTACCGTTGTTGAGGTAACATTCTGGGCGTAAGCATTTCCGCCAATAATAAACGGTAAAGCAAGAAATGTTACGGACAGCAAAAGTATTACCGATGAAAAACGTTTGGTTTTCGTCTGATACATAATAAAACGTATCATAGTAAACTCCCTTTCTAATTTTTCTATACAGCGGAGGGATTAATAACAAATCCGGGACCAAATTGAGGCGAAAATTGGATCTTCTTTAATAGCAATTGATTACGGCAAGTTCCAGTATTTCAAAAGGCAATTATTAAGCAAAAAGGCTGTACCTGTTTTGTTCACTGTTCAGAAAATTAGCAGAAAATTGACAGAAATAAGATTGGGCCGCAGTTTTGGCAACCGCTACCCATAGATCAAGCTGAGGGAATTTTTAATATATTATCCGTCGATCTTTTTCTCCTCGGTTGGACCCGAGATTCCGCTATCGAATACCCATTTCCAGTCACCGCTTATATTCTTTTTCCAGATGGAAACATAATAGCCAAAACTTTTACTCACATTACCCGACGAATCTTCAACGGCATATTCCCAGCTACCAAGAGTATATCCCAACTCCCCTGATTCGGCAATTTCGGCCGAGGTCGGCTCCCAGGTCAATGAGGCATTGGGATTTGTTGAGAGTATGGGCCGGATTGCTTCGCGACCGATAAACGGATTCTGTCCCTCACGATACATAGTGGCATTATCATCCATATAGAAGTCAAACGCTTCATATAGCCCTTTCTCGGCGGACATTTTCGAGAAAGCCCTATCAGCCTCTAATAGAACCGTACTATCAGTCTTATCAGCTTTATTACACATGTTGGTGCATCCTCCTGCAAAAATTAACACCGCGACTAAAATAAGAAACTTTTTCATTTTTTATCCTTTCCAAATTATTTATTACTTTCTTTTCCCGGTTATTTGGACAGACCGATATAATAGATGTGACAGGGGAAAGATAATTACATTAATAGAAAATATACTTTTGAAACTCAATTATATAGTGCAAAGTTATAATTGACGGCTATACTGTTCTTCTATTCGCTCTCGAGGATGATGTTCTCGGCGACGGTGGCGGTGTAAAACTGGTCGGTCGGGATTGTACCCTCACCGCCCTTGATAAAGAGTCCAAAACCAAGTATTAATGATAAGAGTTTTTTACCCTTACCTTTTCCTTCGGCGCTTCCGGTCAATTTAATTTTCTCGCCTTCGGCCAGGCTGAAATCGCCTTTAGTTTCCAGATCGATAAACTCAATTTTGATAAGCCCCGGTTTGCCGGCTTTTTTGGCTTTTTCGGCTGTTACGACAGTGGCGGTTCCGGCGGCACCCTTTTCGACAATAGTCACACCGCCGATTTCAATCGATTCGGCCAGATTTATCAAAAGCGGGATTCCCTCCGATGTGGTCCTGGAGTTAATCACCATATTGGGGTCGAATCTGATTTTGACTTCGGTATCTTTGGGAATCATAATTTTCCCGGCCAGAGCAAAATTGACCGAAAAAACAGATACTATAAAAACGACAAGAATTAAAACAATCGAAACTTTTGAAATCCTTTTATTCATCCCCCAACTCCTTTTTTAAGTATCTTTTAGTTACTCCAAAGTCGGCATACGATCAATCAGGCCCGGTGTAAAGCTGATACTAACCGTCTTACCGACATTACTGAAATTTATTTCTCCATCCATTTCAAAAACCGCCACATTACCTCGCAAGGTTTTCTTGTCGCTGGCATCCTTGCCCCAGGTTTCGGCAATATCTGGAGTATCATAAGCAATATGTATCTCATCGCCAAGTTTCCACTTGAAGCTGAATTCGTCACCTTCGAATATTTGAGAGAATTCCGACCACGACGGGTCCTGTCCTTTGCCGGTTACTTCTATGTGCAGATGTCCCTGATCGGGAATCGCGCCTATTTTACAGGTAAAGCTTTGCCGTTTTTCCCATTTTTTGACTTCGCTGATATATTTATCAATTGAGGATATCGCTTTTGTGTTTGCCGGGTCAAGTTTGCCGCGAACTTTGCGAAGATCCCGGATTGCTTTTCCAAATCGATAATCGGGATCCATGTTATTGTTAACATTGTCAATGACATCGTCAAATTCAACACCAGCTTTCTGGGCAACTTCTTTGGCGACCACTGTTTTAATTTTTTCTGCCCTCTGAGCAGTTAATGATGAACCCAGGTCTTTTTCGGCTTTGCTCATATCGGAGGCGTAAAGATTATTATCCTGCTCCACCTGTTGGCGGATTGTCTCCCAGATAGTCGTATCGGTTGGCGCCAGAATCGCCTGGGTAAAAAGATTCCAATATGTCAGTGCCCGACCGCTGCGTTTGTACAGCGATGTCGATTCATCACCCTGATGGAAATTGTCCAGATTTTCCACCAGCTTTTTGTGATTTTCTGTCTCGATAAGAGTTGTATCGCTGGGATTCAATTTCGGCCAGAGTTTTTTGTCCTTGACGATAACGTTGAAAGTCAGGAATGTTTCATCCAACCGCTCCAAGGCTTCGCCCAGATTGAAATTCTCATAACGGCTCCTGATACGTGCAATCGGATTTCTAAATCGGGGAAAAAGATTGCGCGTAATCCAGGTGTTGTCGTACTTACGGTACGCATTTATAACATTGTTCCGTTCCTTCAATGATGTGTTATAAATATTACCCGAATATGCCTTAAGAACATCCATTTCCGCTTTTATGGCACGCTCCAGAAGGAATTTATCATGATAAAGATAAGGTACGGAAAAGAGAACTACCCATAAAAGACTTACATAAGCTACAAATCTGGCCAGTTTTTTAAAACCGGCGATACGTTTATTTTGAACGATTGAATTTAGAAGCCAGTAAAACGGTTCTTTAACACCGATCGGTTTAATTTTTGTGGGTGGAGCGTATAATGAACGTCCAACATCGGTGCCGATTTTTTCCGGCTGCTGTCCGGTCGATGAAACGAAAAATATCTGGAAATTCAAGGTCCGACCGACAATGACTTTCAAAAATTCGCGCAACTTGACAAGTACATTCCTGACCGATCCAGACCAGGCAGAATTAGAGGCAATTTTATTTGAGTTGAGTATTTTTTCAAGGAAAAAGTCAAAATCTTCGGACAGGATATTTTCATCCTCCGGGCTGACCAAAACCGATTTATCCTCGCCGGAAAAGCCGGGTAAAATATCAGCTTTGGTAATTACCAGTGCGACCGGTATCGGAAGTTTCTTATCCAACGGCGCCAGTTTTTCCAAAAGGCTTACAAACGAAGCGACATGGGCGTGGGTTTGCATTTCCGCCCCCAGCACCTTGGGATCAAAGAAAAACAGGACACCGTCACTTCCAAGGGTAAAATCAGCTACCTTTTCGGCTAGCTCGCCGCTGCTGTTGAGAGAGATTGCTTTGCCGCCATAATCATAAGTACAAACCGAATATTTACTGCTCCGATCAACAATGGCATTAAACAGAAAAAGTTTTCCGTCGGGGGTGGAATCGGGGAACTTTTTTTCACCGCGCAAATCGACGACTGTCCCGGAACCGGTCTCGCTACCGACACCCCAGATAGCACGATAATTTGATAAAATATCGCTGGCGGTGGCCGTATCGGTAATCGATAGCTGTAAATCCTTGCCGATTTTGCACTCTTCGTTGAGAACGGTAAAATAGACCGTCTTACCGGCATTGGCATGACCGTAAATGGCTATTTTGGTTCCCGATGGCCAGTCAAAAGCCGAGCCGCCTTTTTTACCGTCCCCGGAGCTGCTTTTAAAAACTTTTACCAGCTTCTTTAAAATTTTTCCCGGTTTCACAATTTTATTTTAACCTCAAAATATATTCAATTTATATTAGCGACCGGATCCACTCGGGACCTCGGAGGCTCTTTTTTGCAACTGTTCAAATTTAGTCTGTGAATTCTCTCTCCATTTGGACGGAACATAAACGGCCAATAATAAAAACAGAATAATAATTAAGCTGTAAAACAAATAGGCCGCCTTACGCTGAGTAATGACCAACCGGAAATACCGGAAACTGGAAAAGGCGCCACCGAATTTTCCGCCAAATTCAGATAACCAGCCTTTGACTTTTGAGAGAAAATCACCCTTTTCACAATATTTCCATTCGTCAAAATATTGAGCAATCAGTTTATTCTTCTCAGAAACCTTATCAAAAACGCCAAGACGTTTCAGGTCAAATTCAAGTGAATTTCGATCCGAAACTAAATCCTTACCTAACTGCTGGCGACGTCTGGTCAGCTCCAACAATTTAAGCGGGTTGTTTTTCGAGGCAAATTTTTCCGGGGTCATATTAGGATTGAGCGGTCGTCCAAACTTATTAATGTACCGTGCAATTTCATTAAGGAAAAATGTATTGAGTTTGAAATTATCCTTAAGGCTTCTCTCTTTAAGTAAGAGAGGCATCAGATAGTTTTCAAAATACGGGACATCCTGCTTGACAGTACGAAGCCCGCGGCAATACGAAAAGGCTTTGTTGGACTGGCCGTCGGTGTCAGCCTCAGATTCAAAATAGGTAATCAGAATCTGAATGGTTAATTCGCGCAGATCGGAATCGGCCAATGGAGTCGCCTTTATTTTATTGAGGAAATACAGGTCAACATGGACCGCCTCATCTCTTTGTTGACGCAACGTATTAAAGACCGCCGAAACACCGTTGTAGGTCTGCAAAAAAGCCTCGGTCTTGAATTCCGACTGCCGGTTCTTATAGATATCAAGATAATTAAAAAGGTCGTCTATATATGATTCAATCTCAGCCGCCATCTGTTACTTCCTGCCTTTACAAAGTATATATTATAAGGTCAGTTTTACCTAAACCGGAAAATTTATCTGTATCTCCAGCTCCACGGAAAATTAATGTTATCTGCTTCACCGCTTGTGATTGGAGCATATCCTGCGGATGCAGAGTCACTTTGTTTCCAAAAGTAGTCCCATCGATATCGACCGGGTCGGTTTCGCCCAATCCGCGGGCGTCATTAAGACCCAACCGTACCTGCATACTGGCCCATCCGGCATCGCCAAATAAATCTTTTGACATCAGAATCACAGTATCAGATATCGGCAGCGGCTTGGAAATTTCAATCATCAAATAATTAAGTCCGCCGATATTCTCAACTTTGTTTGAACCATACTCGGCTAACCGGTAGGTTCGGCTTCGGTATGTTAGCGTGTCGGTCGCCACCGCCTGATCGCCGAGCTGCTCCCGTTTGGTCTGCGCTAAAAAGCCCATCAAACCGCGTAGCTCTTCAAATATTTCATCAATTACTTTTACCTGAGATCTAATATCAAGATGATTATACTCACTCAAAAGAAATCCGTCAATCAGGGCCAGAAACCGGCCAATCTCGGATTTTCGCTCTTTACTGAAGTACCGCTCATTGAGATAGTCCTTCAAACCGGGCTGCATATTTAAAAGCGATGATAATACCCGGAAAAGTTTCTTTATGTTGATAATCAGTTTTAATGGATGCATCATCCGGCGCCCGACCGCAAAATCATCCAGCATCGAAGCCAGATTATAAACGAAGAGGGACATCATATCACGATAAGCAGTCTGCAAATTTGTTTTTTCACCTGACAATGATGTATCGGATGCCATCGCCATAAAAGCGCGAGAGGCCAAGGATAACAGATTCTCCAGTCGATTTTTAAAATCGCCGGCTTTCTGCATTAGATGTTCACCGGCCGAAACGGTCACACACGGCGGATAATAATCATTCGACAGGCTAACCTCGCCGCCTGAAACATTTAACTCGGCCGCGGGAATATAATTTTCCTCCGGAAGATTAGGCGGTTCCCCAAGAGAAAGCAAGTACTGGTTAACACGATACGGCAGGCGAGGCAACTCCTCCTCGGGTTCGGCATCGCCGACAGCATTTTTGTTTTTCGGATCGATACCGATATATACAATCATGGGAGAATCACCCACCTGGCATTCCGCTTTGAGGGGATTATTTAAAGTATCGTTAATCTCAATATAATGCCCGCCCGGCGTCAGAGCCTGGCAGCGGCTAACCTCAACTCGCAGTTGATCACCATTAACGGTTAAATTAAGATTAAGCGTTGATTTTCCGGCAGTCGATTTGGATACGAGACCATAACCAAAACCTGTGTTGAGAGCCTGCCATCTGGTCAACGTTTCAAAGTATTTTTCCTGATCCATTAAATGACGCTGCGTTATCAGCATGCCGTCCTGCCAGTTAACCGAATATAAGTTTAAGTCACTCATTATCTTGCCTCAAACCTTCCAAAGAATCTACATTTTGATTCAAACAATGTCAAGTTTATAAGTTTATTACAAAAAATTAGTATAATTCTTTATCCTTTATAAATGTAGTAAATCCCAAATATCCCTTATTTGTTTTGTCGCCAAGTAAGGCTTTTTCCTTATCAACTTTAATTCTGATTATATAATTGAGGTTTCCCGGCATACAGTAATCCAGAACCGCTTCAATTTTTTTCCGCAACGGTTTTCCCGGCAAAAGCTCAGGGACATCTTCCTCTTTAAGGCCGCTTATAACCACCTGGTAGCCGGTGTCACACTCAACAAAAGCCGTACCGGCAATAGATTCATATCCCAGTCTTTTGCTTTTTGAACCAAGAGTGTATTTCAAATCTTTGGGAATTTCGAATCGGATTGGAACACTTTCATTAATTTGAAAATCCAAACCAAAAAGAAATCTTAAGATTTTTGACGTCATTTCGGAATTGCCGGCCCAGATATGAAAAGTCGGCATAATAGCCTGCCATCGTGCCGCGGTTGCCGGATCGCTGATATCAATTCCGGCAAAATCATATAATTCAAGATACTTTGACAGATGTTTATCATCGATAAAATTGAAATTGAATTTCATGTTTTCATAGGAAGCGGCGGCCATATATCTGATAAAGGCGGCGTCAAACGGCGCCATTAATCGCCTGGCGCTATTTTCCCAATCAGATGCTCTATCAGTTATACCGGCCAGCCCATAGAAAAATTGATATGGCATAAGATCGATAGCGCTGGTACATCCTACCTGTAAGACTATTTTTGTACCACGTGTAATCTGAGTTTTTGGCGCCGGTTCCTGGCTACTTATTTCGCCCTTATAATTTTCATATTTGCCGATAGCCAGAATTTCAATAGTTTTTGGGTCGATGCCCATTTTTCTCAAAATATGCATCGCCGTGGTGAAATGAAATGGAAAACGCCGATTGCAAAAATCGGGCATTATTTTATCGGGGGCACTCATTTTGTAACAATCTTTATTTTGAAATGGGTATTGACCGGAACCCGTGATTTCAAATAAATCCCCAACCTTTCTTTTAAGAGCTCGGTTTCGCTGTCGGAATAAAACTTTTCGGGATTAACCAAAACGGTCACCAGGATACAACGACGAATACCTCTTCGGGCCCGCTCTATTGAATTGGAACATTCCGCCCTTTTTATTCTTGGATCAAAGGCGGTTGCCCAATTGGCGATTTCGGTGAAACTTAACGCACGGTCTCGATTTCTCAGCCGAGATGCCACCTCGGATGCAATCTGCTCGGCAGTTTTGGCCGGTATGGCTCCACCGGTCGGTAAGACATTTTGAGCCGAGACAATCCCCGGATGGCTTTCATATAGCTCGGTGATTTCTCCGGCATCTATACCATTGGCACTAATGCCTGATGTAGTCGAATAATATATGGTAATAGAATCGGGAGGCCGATCAATATCCTGCGTATAATCAAACCATAAGACAAGTTTATTTTTCCGTTCTTCAAGAGAGTATATCCCCTGATCCCGTTCGGAAGCCAAATGTCGGATTTTATACTCGCGGCCGTTGGAATCGACGACTCGATTTATCTCAAGAATATTATCAAGATCATCGGGCAATTCGATTTCGATCAACTTATAACCGCCGGTATGCTTAAAAAGAGTCAACTCATTTTTATTGGCGACAATAAAGCAATTAAATAAAATCTTTAATCCTTCGGAAAAAACATCTCTCCGCCCTTTCTCTGGCAGGTCGATCTTGATCCAGAACTGATTTCCACTTTCGCTGGCCAGAGGGTGTTCCTGTTTTTTAATGAATTCCTGAAGTTTTTCATTAGGCGGCCCAACCTCCCAGGTAGAAACAAAATTTTCCGGCAGGCGAACAAAACTATTGGCGAGTATCGTATAAAGATCATCGGTTGAGCGGAGACTGCCCCATTCTACCTGCTTGTCAGATTGGGAAAACATACTCTCGAGAGTGTTATTCCGCCCGGGACAAAAGCCGCAATCTTCATGAAATCCTCCAAAATTCGAACCGGGGTACCACTTGCTCCACTGCATCTGTCTCAAAAGGTCAGGATGACCCTTAACAAAAAGTGCCGTATCGGAAAAATTAGATAAGGCCCCTTCATAATCAACGGCGACATACAATTGATTGTCGCCGCCGGAAATCTTTTTTATCGATGAAACAGAAAAAGTATCTTCTCCCCCGCCTAAATTATCCAGATCAAAAAAATTTTCTCCTGTCTTCAAAAATATATATTTAACCTCCGCCGAAAGAATTTTCTCTTTCCGAAGTCCTGAGAAAAAGAAAGTTTGACCGCGCTCGCGCTGTTCTTTGTAGAAAAAGCGGGTATGTGGATCGACTTCAATTATCGCATCCTCCGGCTCACAACTCATGACGGTGATTGCAGGAATCGGCCACCGCATACTTTCGGGACAAACTGTTCGAATCAATGATTCCTTGGCATTTTCCCAAACCAGATCAATCCGTTTATCCAAGCGGGATAACTGATGCGCATGCATCTGCATCATAATTTTTAAAATTGGATCCAGCCGATCCGGTGATTCCGGTATATCGCGGTTCCAGGTTCGCAGTTCCCGATGCATCTGGGCAAATATTTTATCATATGATAACGATTTATTTTCAGACATAATATTTACCCCATTCTATCCCACATTGTAGCCAGCCTCAAATCTTTTTTTTGATTTTCCGTCAAAATATGTACCGGTTACTTTGGCAACCATCCCAATCAAATGGGGTTTACTGTCGGACAAAGCCGTAAATGAAACAGCCACATTTTCCAATCGTTTTTCATATTTAGAAATCGAGTTTCTAAAACTGGCTCGCATATCACTTTTATTAATTGTCTGGATATCGGAAAACTCATTATCCCAAATATCGCATCCGTAGTTTTTGTCAAACGGCAGCATTTTAAGACGCGTACTTAGAATCAGTCCAATAGATTGAGCGATTGAATCATATATTTCGGCCCGGCCAAGATAGCCTTTGCGAAGTACAAACGGTAGTGCCAGATATTCCATTTATATCAACATCTATTTAATTTAAATTGATGGTAGCTCCCTTAATGTCAACAGTCCCTGATGCTTCAATAGTCTGACTGGCCGATGCCTTAAGAGTCATTGTACTGCCCGCTTCCGCCTTTACCTCAGTGCCAGCATCCATAGTTATTCCGCTTTCAGCCTTAAGGGTAATGTTGTTGCCCTCTAAAGTAATATCACCCCCATCACTGGTAAAAGTAATGGAGGGGCCGCTTAAGTCTAATACGATAGCATTTTGTCCGTCGCCATGAGAAATCTCAATTTTTTCGCCGCCACTCTCATCAATAAAAACAATCTGATTGCCGCTTTTTGTTTTAAACATCTTTTTCAGATTCTCATCATCGGGCGATGTTGGCGGTATTTGACTCTTATTATACAGCGAACCGATTACTATCGGGCGATTTGGATCACCTTCTTCAAAAGCAACCAGAACTTCGTCATCTATTTCGGGAAGACAGTAAAATCCCCTTTCACCCCCGGCATGAAGTGAGGTATATCTGACCCAGATTGTTTCATCGCACCATAAAACTCTTATCTTGATTCGCCCCAATTCATCGGGGTCGACATTATCCACCACTACACCAGTTTGAATTCTGGCTAATGTTTTATTCGTAGTTGCCGGATTGGTCGGATATGCTACATCAAGTGGAGTACATTTAAATTCGTTATGATATTTGCCGGTGTTATCAAGTATATGGACAACTTCGCTCACCCAATATTGTTGATTAAAACTATCCAATCCTAAAATTTTTACACAATGACCTACCGATACACTGGGAACAATCGAGTGTCCATGACACTGAATCATCTTCCCTATTGCCTGGGCTTTTTCATTGTTTAATACCTCTTCAAGTGATTTGGCATCCTTAACTACCTGAATATCATTCCATTCACCATATTCTGTATAGATATTTTCAGAGGCGTTTAACGATGTTTTTGATAACGATGACAAGGAAGTACTTAATGAATCTGAGGAGGAACTTTGTTCACTGTCATCCTCGTAATTATAGGACTTTCCCTCATAATTTACAGAATTTGTGCCCAGCCCCAACGAGAACGAACCAAGATTTTCTCTCCATTTCAATTCATGCTCGTCGGCGCTACTGGCCGAGACAAAACGAAATTCTTTTCCATCATAAAAAGCAAATTTCCCGGCTCCTGCCGCCAATCGCATAACATAATCATAGTCAGATTCTCGATATTGCACAGAAAAATTTATACTTGCCGAAGTTGATTCAACTTCACCAAGAGTAATCTGATAATTACTTAATATCCCACCGGCAATATCACTTGCCGTCTGATCAAAACTAATATTGTTACGCTTGAAACCATCCATAGCGATTGTCGGACTTTTGGCTGTGATAACAAGAATATTAACCTCATCAACGCTGTTTTCAAAACGAACTTCGGTGACCACACCAATAAATTCCAAATTAGATGAGCTATCGACTTTGTCAGTGGCAGGAATGATTCCAACAGAAATCGATTCCCCCAAAAAACCGGAATATTTTGTTGGGTCACTAATTTGATCATCGCCAATTATATCCTGACGAAGCATAACTTTTAGAACGTGATGATTATCTATATATTGTTTAAGTTTAACCGAATATATGCTGTATTTTAGTTCTTCGTTTTGGACCTTAACTGTACATTCGGCCGGTGTTTCAATTTTAATCCTATTAGGTGCATTAGGCTCATCAGGTATATTAGGTTCTTCAGGTATGATAGGCATGAGTGAAACCGCCTTTAAATAATTTTACTCGGGCGGAGTTTTCACTCCGCCCGAAAATATAAATTTATCTATGCTTTCCAGAAATTATCAATTGTTGCTTCGCCAATAGTAACCGTCTCAAACAGAATTTCGAATGTTTCAAACGGCTGCAATTTGGCCTTTTCCACAATATCCGGTACCTCACAACGGTAATTTGAAATAAAACCATTGGTCCAGGATATGACTAGCATATCGGCATCGTCAGAATCTCTAATACTGATCGATCCGGTTTTACGACTGGTTCCTGTCTTATCGGCCGCCCACTGCGCAATCACTGGTGACTCGGCATCCATTTCACGTTCAATTCTAAGACACTTGGCATGCGGACGATCAGTCGGACGACAAGTATCGTCATACGGAGTGTACATCTCAAATGATACCTCGTGCACATTTGAATATGTCACGCCATCAATCTCGAGAACTGGCCTTCTTGCCATAACTTCTCTCCTTTTTCTTGGTTCAACTGGTTAATATTGTTTACGTTTTTACTTCCAATTTAATCAATAATCTTACGTTTACTTATCTTTCACATTGGTTTGATTGTCCGCATCCCATGCCGCGAATTCAATATTAAATGTTCTGGCCGGATACTTAGGATTCAAAGCAACCTTAATGTCAACTTCCTGGTTTTTACGCATCTGCTCATCGGCAAAAATCTCTACCTTATAATCCTGCAGGATATTATCGCCGCCGGAGATGGCCCGCATGAATTTATCGATATCGGACCGGAGGGCATCAATCATCTTCTGATCAATAACGGTAAAGGTTTGTTTATTAAGATAATTGCGAAGCGTTTTATAAACATAATCATACGTGCGACGAATGGAATAAACATTAAATGTTTCTTTAACGCTTAGTGTCGATGAACCCATCGCTACCGCCGATCCTTCAAAGTTAACCAGAGGATTAACACCTTTTTCATTTATCTTACTGGCATCTGGCTGATTGGCCCGGAAGCGGATATACTTGGCATCGGCAATCTTTCCATACTTAAAGCCGGCCGACGGCTGCTGCATACCAACCGTTGTGTCACTCTTGTACATCATTCCGGCGACAGAAGCAGAAGGTGGTATCCACATATCATCATCTTCATACTCGTTGGCATTGCGCGCCAACAGATAGTTGGCGAAAACTGAAACATACTGCTTGAAATTATCGACGCCGATCAAATTGGCATAGTTGGGATCGTCGAGCATCTCCATAACTTCGTCAACCGATTCAAAATTCGGCAGATCGGTCATGATATGCAGTTTATTCGGGAAGCCCAACTGTCGCGCAAAGGTGTCAATATTCTCAACACTGCCCATATAACCGGGGACACACGCCATCGAAAAACATTCTTTGATGCTCCACTCGCGGTAAAGATCGGCAATAGCTGTGGTTAATTGCTCGAATTTTTCCTTGTCGTCCGGGTCGGTTAACTCTTCAATGCCGGCATTGGCAAAGTAAGCGTTGACCTTCTCATCCGGTTCCTGTTGCGCATTGGCAAAAAACTTATCGATGGCACGATAAGTTGTTTCAAGCTCACGTGATTTATTATGAACCTTGGTCATGTTTTTGCGCAGGTTGGCTTCCAGCTTGGCCGAATCTTCACTCAGCTTTTTGCGTGTGGCATCCGGGGTTTCATCGCCGGCCAGATACTCCATCCACTTTTTCAATCTCAGGGCCAACAGTTTGCGCTGTCCTTCAAAATTCTTTTTTGTCAAAAACTCTTTGCGCTGGAAATCCTTTTTCGGATCGAGCCATTCGACGCCGCGAACGAGGTCACCATCAGGCGTTTTAAACGACGGCATCAAGGCCGCCAGGTTTTTAAAACTTCCAAAAGATTCGCCTAACATCGATGAAAACTCTTCATCTGATATTGCCTCACCGGCTGCTACGGGAGCAGCCTCCTTGGCCTTTGCTTCCTGTGCCTGTGCTTCTTGTTTTTCTTCTTCACCCATTAATAATCACCTCTTTTCTATTCGCTGAGAAGGTCGATATAGTACTTGGCCATTTTCAGGAGAGCTTCTTTCTTTTCCTTATCGGAAAGCGTCTTCTGCAATGACTTGTTTTTCTTTAATTGTTTTTCCAGATCATTGAGCATTTCCTTACCGTAGTAAGTTTCCTGAAGATAATCGTTCTTCTCAATCAGTTCTTTGGATGTATAATCCTTCATTGATCTGACTTCAAAGTTGGCATTTACCTGTTCGCCTTCGGTCGATTCCAACTCGGCTTCGAACGACGGCCGGAATTTTTCAAATACTTCCTTCAGATTGTTGCATTTAACCGGCGAAACATCAGCATCTTCTTCATTATTAAGTTTCGCCGCATAAAGCAATTTATTGGAAGGAAGCAACTCAACCGGAATAGAATCGTCTTTTTTGATCCTTTCGGTTGCACCAAGAATAAATTTTGCCATTTACTCCTCCAAATTAATATTATGAATTCTCTTCTTTAATCACATTAAAAATATATTTATCGTCTTTGATATCAACCGAGATATTGTCGCCGGGAGAAATATTGCCGGTTATAATATCAACCGATAATTTATTAATAATCTCTTTCTCTATTGTCCTTTGAATCGGACGAGCTCCAAGCTCGATTGTATAACCGTCCGCGGCAAGTTTTTTGCACGCCCCATCGCTGAGATTGGCGGTGATATTCTGGTCTTTAAGAAGATCACACAATGCATTAAATTCCAGTGCCGTTATTTTTTCCACCTGCTCCTGAGTAAAGGTGTGATAAATAATAATATCATTGAGACGATTCAAAAACTCAGGACGGAATTTGCTGAACAGAAAACCACGAACTTCTTCCATATCAACTTCCCGACCCTCACGATCGGCCTCAAGAATCTTTTCGGCGGCATAGTTGCTTGTCAGGACAACCAGCGTATTCGAAAAATCGACTGTTCGTCCCTGCCCGTCGGTCAAACGACCGTCATCAAGTAATTGAAGCAAAACGTTAAACACATCGGGATGTGCCTTTTCCACTTCATCCAGCAGGACAATAGAAAATGGTTTGCGGCGAACCGCTTCGGTCAACAAACCACCCGCCTCATATCCGACATATCCGGGAGGGGCGCCAATCATTTTGGCCACTGAATGCGATTCCATAAATTCCGACATATCAAGACGCACCATAGCATTCTTGTCATCGAAAAGGAATTCGGCCAACAGTTTTGGCAGATATGTCTTACCGGTTCCGGTCGGACCCAGAAAGAGAAATGAGCCGACCGGGCGATTTTTCATCTTCAACCCGGCTCGTGATTTTCTAATGGCATTTGCGATGACTTTAATGGCATCCTTCTGACCAATAATTTTTTTCGAAAGAAAAGCCTCCATATTGACCAGCTTGTCTTTTTCGGCTGTCATCATTTTGGTTACCGGTATGCCGGTTCGACGAGCCACAACGGTGGCGATATCGGCATCGTCGATTTTATTCTCAAGAGATTCAACAACCCCCTGTAAAGATTTCAGTTGATCAACTTTAACGTCGAATTCTTCTTTTATCTCGCTGATTTTTCTTGGTTTATCCGGCATTATTTGGTCCCCTCCGCTTTGACTTCCAGACGATAACCCCAGTGATCTTGGAGCGTTTCGAGACTTCGCGAGAATTTATCATAGACTTTGGTCAGTTTGTCATAATCTTCGCCGCACTTTTCAGGTGTTTTACCTTCACATTTTTTAAGAAGTTCGGTAATTTCTGTAATCTGCTCGCCCATGACCGGGATTTTCTGGCCCGCCATTTCTTTTTTGACATCAAATTCAGAGGCGGCTTCATCAATAATATCAAGCGCTATATCGGGAAGATTTCGTTCGCTGAGATAACGCTGGGCGAATTTTACCGAACTTGAAAGGGCCTCATGGTCATAAACTATCTTATGATGTTCTTCATATTTGCCGGCGACCCCTTCCAGAATCCGGACGGAATCGTCATAGTCCGGCTGCTCGATCTTAATCTTTTCAAATCGTCGATCGAGTGCCTTATCTTTTTCAAGATGTTTAATATATTCTTCCTCGGTTGTGGCACCAATAAGCCGAATTTGACCACGAGCGAGAGCCGGTTTTATCAAATTGGCTGCATCGGTCCCGCCGCCCCCACCAGAGGTTGTAATGTTATGAATTTCATCGATAAAAAGAACAATCTTGCCGCCCGATTTAACCACATCGCCAATCAGTGCTTTAAATCGTTCCTCAAATTCCCCCTTATATTTGGCCCCGGCAACAAGTGCCCCCATATCTACTTCCATCACTTTTACATTTTCGAGCGCTTTAGGAACGGCACCGTCAATGATAGCCTGACAGAAACCTTCAACAATGGCGGTTTTGCCCACTCCGGCACCGCCGACCAGAACCGGGCTGTTTTTACGTCGGCGAAGCAATATTTGTATTGCCTGCTGAACTTCCTTGCTTCGTCCTATAACGGGATCAAACTCACCGGCCGCGGCCTGATTGGTCAGATCAACGCAGTAGCGAAGTGTTCCGGAAACTTTCTTTTCACCCTCTTCGGCCGGTTTTCCGTCGGCCGGTGTCACACCGGTGGTAATTTCGGCGACCGATTTACTGTCGGCCAGAGCACGATAAAGATCTTCCTTGGTCAGCTCGGTTTTTTCGCGGACAAACCCCGACAGCTTTGATTTGGGATCAAAAATAGCAATAAAAATATGCTCCGGTTCCACCAGAGCATCCATAAGCTTGCTTTTTTCATCAACCGCCTGCATCAGAGCTTCCTGAACTCCGGGTGAAATGGTCGGGTTGGTGACAGTTGATTTTTTGGTTTGATCCTTAAGATACTCGTCGGCGGCCGATTCGATAAAGCCGACGCTTTTTCCGAGCTGATTTAAGATTGACTCAACTTCGGAACCCTCGTGCCTGATGGTTGCGATCAGAAGATGCTCAACTTCAATTTCGATATGCCTCAATTGAGCGGCAACTTCCTTGGCGTTCTTAATAACGGCCCGAGAATCTGATGAATAATTGGCTATGTCCATATACTTTTAATCCACTCCAATGTTTTTAAAAGACGGAAACAATAATCCTCTCAACGACAATGGGTTGATAGGCATTATCCTATAACTTAAAAACATAATTCCCATACCATTTAAAGTCAAGTAATTAATTTTCTTTTAGATGCAAAGCTAAACCTTTTTAAATAAAATAGATATAACTTTTTGCCTATTTCAGCAATATCACTTTCGACTATTACATTTGAAGTTGGCTTAATAGGAAGCTCTCTTCAATTTTTTTTAATTAACCTACCTTTGTTATATTTATTCAATGTAGCTATTATTAGCCTTTAAGCTTATCAATATATTTCTGGGACGCTACAATATACGTGCTTAGAACGCCAGAAAAGGTTTCAGTATCAACTTCTTCATCTTTTGCGTTATATAACACTACTTTTGCTGTTACCTCATATGTGCCATTTTTGGGATCCGGGACTCTGACCCTTTTCTTAGTTGTGTCGGCGGTTACCGGAATTTTAAGCCCCTCATGTATTTCTTTATCCCAATTAAATAAACCACTGCCTTCTCGGGTAAGCCATAACTTCATATAACAACCCTTAGCGTAATTGGTCCGGAAAATCATTGAAATTTTGCCCTTATAGTATGTTATATAGATATTGCGATCAATATACGCCGACGTACTGAATGGATTATTGATTTTGAGTTTTGGTTTCTCCGGAGATGGAAACGTGACCCATGTTTGGTCTTTTAAGGCATATCGTGAATCGCGACTGGGATCCAGAGCCGCAGCCACCCAGTATTTGGTATCACTGTCACGCTTTATATTCGGCCATATTTCCCAATACTTATGTATTTGAATTGTCCGGGGTCGATTCGGGCATTTTGACCAGGTTGTGATCTCTTTAAAAACGCGTCCTTTACCGTCAACATTTTCCAATCCGGGATAAACCTTTTTCCATTGCTTTGATAAAGGATAGAATTTTTTATTTTTATATTCAAATACCTGTACATAGATAGGGGCTTTCTCAGAAAGCATCCCGCATTGTATATACATAAATGATTTATTTGCATCACCACCCCATTTGTGAATAAATCTAATCTTTAATGTATATATTACTTCAAAGTATTTAAGTATGGTGTCTTTGATAGCAATTTTATCCTGAGCCTCGATATAATCTTCACCCCAGTAAGACAATTGAATAAAGTCTACTACCGGCGGTTCATAAACAAGATAAGCAATAATTGCAATAATGATTGATATGACGGCACCAATACCGGTATAGGCTAGACCGACAAGCATGGCTCCAAACGATGCAATACTAAGGGCAACCACACGCCAGTTCCGTTTACGCCAGGCATCATAAATTTCGCAAACCATCACCACCGCCGAGACAACAACCCCAAGAACAGTTAGAACACGAACACAAATTTTGGCCGCATTCGCCCGAGTGGTTAATGTTTTTATGGTTTCACCGCTGGCCCCGGTTTCAGCGGCAACAGCCACCCTTAGATTTTGTGTACTTTCAACCGCTTCGGCCACGGTTTTGATAGCCCCTAATATATCACCGACCAATCCTATCTTATCTTTAAGAGGAGCCTTCTGAACTGTTTTGAATATGTCATAAGTAGATAGAACAACCGCAACGGTATCGAGAGCCATACCAAACCAGACACCGTCGAGGGCCTTCTCGGCATCATGTTTTTTCGCCGTTGCCGCATAAACGGCATCATACCTTGAATTGTTCGGATCAGACCAGATTTTAATTAAACGATCAAACGTTTTTCTATTTCGAGCTGCCTTTACCGCAGTCCTATTTCTTTTGGCCAGATCATCAACCCGGGCACCCAGCCATTTGGAGAACTTATTTTTGCCGAGATATTTTTCCAGTGTTTGAAAGTATGGTTTTATAGTAGCATTCTTATTTGTAATATCGGTAATTGAATCAATCTGATCCCAATCTACTACCTGATTTATCTTAAGGGACAGGGCTGGCATAACATTAAAAAGAAACTTACCTGAGGCTTCCGATGCCGTTTTTGTTTTCCCGATAAATCCCCATAAATCCTTAAAAGCATATTGCTTGGATAATTTATTTTCATCGAATAGGGTATCGAGAAATTTCAAGCCGGCTCGGGTTTTATTCAGATCTTCGGTTAAGATTGCCAGGTAATGGTCGCTCTCACGATATTTCTTGTCTGAACTATTTGGATCGACACCATAAAATTCTTTTATCAAAGAATCCGGCAAAAGACGATTGCCATGTTGCTTCTTGATATGTTTTTGAACCTTTGGGCTTTTAATAAGCTTAATAAGCTTTTCGGCCGCTTTTTCTGCATCGCTTTCAACGGCAACAATTTTATTTTCTCGATATTCGATATATTTTTTTAAATGCGTGGTTTCATAAGAGGTCGCCGTAACTGCTTCTTTACCTTTTTTAATACCGGCGACGCCCCCTTTGATATTAGCCCAATATTCTTCCTTGACCTTATATCTTTTTGGCGCCAGCAAATATTCCCATGTATCTTCACCCCGATTGGGAAAATTTACAAAGCATGGTCCGGTGTTGATATTCTTTTCAACCTTAGTGCCGTCTCCGCCAAGGCTACCGGATCGCTTTTTTTCTCCCGGAATATAGAGATCATACTTTTCACCGCCAACCGGCCGCCCCCTTCTATCCTTCAATGAAATTTTTATTGAACCTTTGGTACCGGGACCGCCAAACTCGGTTAATTTAGATTTCACCTTGCCTTCATGATCGGCCAGGTTCCTGCAAATATCGCGTGTAAATCTGGATGCATTTAATCCAACAGCATAACTTTTCTGCAAAGAATCCAGACTTTTTAGAGCCTCAATATAGGAGTCATGCAGTTTTAAAGCTTCATAGATATAACAATTTTCATGAAGTCTGCATTTTCTTTTTCTTGTATGGCGTTTACCTGTACCAACGCCCGAATCGCCTGCCATAATAACCTCAAATTCGGCTATTGCCCCTTCAAATATGGAAAAGAACAATCATATAAAAATATTCTAACTTAAGCTCCTGATTGCGTTGATGTTTGCGAGGAATCATCCTGTTGTGTTGAGCTGGATGTATCATCTGATTGAGTCGAACCGCCCGATTCACCTGTCTGGGTCGCCCCACCACTTCTGCCCGACTGCGTTGATGAACCGGTCCCTGTTTCTTCTCTTGCCTGATTCAATTCTTCATCGTCATCATCTTCCTTATTTTCTTCCTGATCTTCGTCACTATCTTCTTCTTCCACTGAATCTACATCTTCACCTGACTGCGTTTGAGTCTGATCCGCCTGGCCCTCCGGAATTTTCTGTTCCTCAGCATCCTTTTCTTCCTCCTCTTTTTCTTCTTCTTCATCTTCGTCTTCATCCGAAGGAAATTCAATTTTAACTTTACCGGGAGGGACTTCTTTAATAATTATTAATCCGTCAGAATCGGTTTTACCTTCTTTTTCCTGACCATCGGGCAATATCGCTTTGTACTTTTCATCGGCTATCGAAGTACCATTTTCATCTTCAAGCTTATATTCAAACCAGTCTTTAAAATTCAAAATCCCCGAATCCTGATTTTCTTTTCCCAGTTCAAATTCACCGACTTTGATAGTGAAAAAATATTCAGGCGGATTATATGATCCACCGTATTTTTCGACCTCCTCGCTGGTGGGGAGTTCATCGGTATCCTCGTGATATTCATACTCCCACATCTCTTCAATTTTACTCTCCTTGACGGTTGCCGGCAATTCAGAGATTTTATCGTGGGCGCCATCGTTGTCAAACTCATATATTATCAGTTTAGTTTCAACGCCGTCTTTTACATCTTCCAGCTCGGCCGACATGGTTAAGACATCACCACGCCGGGCCTCATCGGCGCTCCATTTGATACTTTTTAGTTTGGGTTGCGGGTATACCGGAATTTTGGCCGATTCGCCGCTGAGACCGTTGGCGGAAAGGTCGACTTCAAAATATATCTGATCATCCAACTCTATTTTATCAGGAATCTCAAACTCGCCGGTAAAAACATTAGCTTGCATTTTACCCTTAACTTTACCGAGTTTTTTACCCTTTTCGGTTTTGCCCTTTACTTTTATTTTGGAACCATTGCCGACAAAAACAGTGCGCACCTCAAATTTGGGCTTTAAACCGACAAAGGCCATCCCGGAAACCCAGGAGGCGCTGATAAGATGGGAATCGAGTTTAATCTCATGCTCCTCATCGGTCGCTTTTGTGAATTTCAAATCAGACATCAATCTTCATCCAAAGGCTCATACGTTCCCGGCAGAAGAGTTTCAATTATTTGTTTCATCTGGGCGCCGACAGTTTTAATCGTCTGTTTGGTAAATTTTCCCGAAAAGGTAAAACCTATTTTATCCTTATAGACAAAGACGTATTTCTGGAAAAATATCATATCATCGGCGGGAACCCATTTGTAGACAAATTCCCAGGCCGGATTACCGTTTGGTAGCGTAATTTCTTCATCCTTTAGCACATCGATACCATCCATCGTTTCAATAATCGGCGAGGTTCTTTCAGCAGCAAAATTGGAAATTTCATCGTGCCGCAATTTTCTATCAAGGGTCAGCATAATACTGTGATCCAAATCGGCCTCTTTCGGACCCTGAAAAACGTATACGGTTTGATCCATCCAGCCTTTTGGAAGATCAAATTTAAACGGATTATTTTTGCTCATTTTAAAACCATCTATTTTTTATTATTTGTAAACCTATTTTGTTCAAAATTATTCAAAACAGTACAACGCCTTCTGGCCAGCCACAAATATATGTCCATCTTTATCAAGTGCCGGCGGGGCATAAAACTGATCATCGGTCTTAGTTATAAGCCGTTCAAACAGTTTTTCACCATTTGGCGCAAACAGAGCCAGCAGGCTTCCATTTATAACTACGGCATGATTGTCAGAAGTGATAGTGATCCAATTTCTTTCAGCCGGTTTAAGAATCGCCGTCCAATCAATTTCACCATCTTTTAAACAATGAAGTTGTAATCCATCAATAATAAATATTCGGCCGTCGTTATCGCACGCAGGCGGTTGATTGAGATTGGGTTCATTTAATTTGAACGACCAGAGTTCCTTGCCGTCAGGAGAATAAACCGCCAGATATTTATCGGTCTTTTCATCAACTATTCTGTCCGCAAGGATTACAAGATTGTCATTTTTATCCAACGAGGCAATCGATGGTACATCAGGCTCAATCGTGTCATCAAAATTAATTTTAAATGATCCAGTATTCTCTCCCGAATCGGTATTAAAAATGCTGACATTATTTCGATTTACCAGAATGATGTTATTTTCATCATTTGTCAGAAGAGCATGATTCGCAACACCGTCAAATTCGTGGAACCAGTCAACATCTCTTTTATTCGGAAGAAGCTTATAAATATAATATTTCCTTGGTTCATATTGAGGACCTCCGGTAAATTGAACTACTGCCAGAATATCTTCAAATGTAGGGCACATAAGTAATTCATATGACCATTCATTCAATTCCGGGAGTGTACCAATATTTTCAATCAGGTTAAATTCATAATCTCGATAGTTAATCTGATGAGTCATAACAAGATACGCCATAGCGGTCTTACCCAGAACAACACTACCCGAAGCACTCAATGGCATTTGATACACCATATTACCCTGTGAGTTAAATAATAGCATCTCTGCGTCATAGCGGACACCTACAAGGTTATCCCTAACCAATACATTATAGGGTATAAATGAATAATCAATATTGATATCCGAATATTTTTTAAACCATACCGGATTCCACCTGGATTTCATCATAACCGGGACATTAGAATTTCTCTGGAAATTGGCAAACCTGACCGGGTAGGCTACATCCTTAGTTTCGAAAGCCATTTTGCTATCCTTTGCTTCCATATTTTTACATGACCCCGCCCCATAAAATATTATCAGAGCGGGAAGGAAAATTAAAATTAATTGATATATGATTTTTGTCATTGCACATTTCATATACCTATAAAAGCATATGATTCTAAGTTCCTTTCAATTCAAATGCACCACCGTTTAAACCATCAGCGGAATTAATCCATGTCTTAAGATGTTCAAAATCTGCCGTCGTAAATTTTGCCTGGTCCGCACTTGGAGTACCCCAATCGGTCCAATTCTTATCATGTCCCAAAGTATCTCCAGGATCTTTGCCCAATATACATTTTGCCACCCAATCAAAATCGACCATATCGCCCACCTCCAACTTGGTTAGCGGGGATGATCTTGCTTTTGCCTTTTTGGTACCATTAAACTCAGCTTCAATAGTAATATGCGCGGCAGTTTTTGTCGCCGTTTCATCGGCATTGCCATATTTCGTTTTAATGAAATCATATTCGAGGCAAAGGGGGAAAAAGAATATATATGTATTTTTGAAATCAAGGTTTGTACCCTTTAAATAAAAACGCCTATTCAGTTCATTAATCTTTGCCTTGATATCATCCATAAATCTACTTTTCTTGTTATTACCCCAGTTATGGGTGACAACATGGGCGGGATCGCTATTATCAGTAAAGTTCTTGAAAATAAACCCTATTTTGATAAAAACCACAAGAATTCCATTAAAATTAAATGCGGGTCCTGCCGGGGTAGGAGTAATGTTGATATTCCAGGTCATTTCATCTTCACCAAGTTTGTATAATGCCAAATCTACTTTGCCCGTTCCGGTGCTATGTTTTCTCTTTTCTTTAAATGGCCTTAGAATATCACGATAATCATCGGGAGAATTTTTTAATCGATAACGCAATACCTTATTGACAGTATTTTTTGTGAAGCGGTGGACTATCTGATATTCGGTTCCATTAAGCAACTTTTTTAATTCCGTATTATTGTCAGCCGCCGAATTGAGGCGGTTCATAATATGCCACAAATGCCTCATTCTGGGTGCCTTATTTTTTGTCATTATAGAAAAATCATCATGATGATATGGCATGCCCAGATAATATTGGCTGAAATGAGCATCTTTGGCATTTATATATTTTTCGCCTTTGCGATAAATATAATCATCATCAAGACCAATGGCGTGGCCAAGTTCATGAGCCGCGGTTAAATCACCAAATTGAAGTGTATCTATATCAACAACCGGTGGCCCCCAGGCAAATACTGTCGCGGAATGGTATTGTTGATATAATTTATAGTACATCATTGAGGTATCCAAGCCCATATTACCAACAAAATAATTTGCAATTGAGACCATACATTTATGTTTGCCTCCGCGATCGGTAGTTTTTGCTTCATAAAAGAAAACCGGTGTAATCTGAATTTTGCCCTTTTGGTCAGCATCTAATTCTGCTGGCTCAAGCTTATATTTCTTTTTTTCCCAATGAGTCTTTACATTATTCAGTCCGGTTCTTTCAAATGTCTCAACATCAGCCGCGGTAACCGTATATGGATCTTCTGTGTTATCAGTCTTATCCTCGAACCGTCCGTTCCAGTAAATCAGTAAAAAAGATCGTACTTTATATCCTCCTTTATACGTGTCCGGGCTTTTTTTTGCAAATCCAAAATGGATATAATGCAGTTCATAATTGCCAACGTCATCTGCAGAATAATGGCAGTAGGGAATTCCCTGATAAAAAACACCGTTCTCGGTGGCAGTCGCCTTTTCCACCAGAGTTAGCCCTGTATCATTCTGGATTGAATCAACATAATGCAAGTCCTTATTCCATTTAGATCCATCATATGTTTTTATTTTGTAGCCCTTTTTAAATTTGGTCGTAAACGTGGTGCTATTTCCGTTGACATTTTTACTATTATTGGTCAGCGTAATTTTTGTACTGGTGTCTAGATAAGGATCATATTTATATTTAACCGAACAATGACCTTCGGCATCTACAAGAGAGGCAGCCCGACAACCTTTTATATGTTTCTTTTTCGGATCAAATGTAGCTGCAGTCTGACCGGCACGCTTATGGAAAACACCATAAAAATTATTGCAAAACATAATTCCGCGGGTGTTGGCCGGAACATCGGAAATAACATTAAACCAGGAATTTACTCCTTCTTTCCTAAAATCAATCTCGCTAAAGCATGCCGATTTGATTTTGGGATTCTGGACACAATCACTTTCTCTTGGCTTATATAATACCAGTTCGTCCTTGAGAACATGTAACAGAGACAATCTTGATTTGTCGGAAAGAACCTTATCGGCATCAGTCTTATCTTTATCTTTAATATCCTGTTTGCCATCCTTATCAACCAAGACAATATCGTCCAACGAAAATATTATAGGCTTTTCAGCTTCGGCTTCTTTTGTACCAAATGGCTTGAGTTTCAAATCTGTCTTCATTACATCCTGATACCGGCCGCCCTTCCAGGAATTGCCCTCCTTATATCTGGTCATATAATTTTCGGATGACCATTCCTCTGGCAGATCATAAAAACTGAGCCGTTTATAATAATCATTCGGTGTCAATAATTTATTTATGTCCTCATCCAGTTTCTTTTCCAGCTTCGGCTCGGTATTTTCATCTTTTGTGTATACCCACCATCGTTCAATCTTGGGCGCCTTTTTAGTAACTGACGAGAATTCAAAATATATATTTTTTCGCTTGTCATCGTCGGGAACCTTAACAGAATAAACACCCTTATGGTATTTAATAATGGTGCTAATTGCCTCTTTTTTATCATTGCCTCCAACTTTTTTATAATGAAAGGCCTTTATAGTCAACCCTTCCGGAACCTGCCTGACCTTGGGAACATCATTTTTGAGCTGAACCTGATTATAGAAGTCAAACTTCATATGATAGGGTACCCAATTCAATTCATTGAGCGGATTGAGATAATTGGCCACAAAATGTTTATCGTGATAAAAAGGACACTGTTTTTCTTCATGCAATTTATCGGTCACCGGGATACAGACAATTCTGGGCGTTCCTTTTGTGCGGGCCGGAACATCGTCAAGATAGAAAAAGAGAGATTCAACCCGCCTATATTTCTCTTTCTGGTATTTGCTGCCATCGGGCGTTTTCATAGGAAACGATGATCCGCACCCTAAAAATTCTTTACCGGCCTGTGCAAATTTTAACTTTTTTTCGCGGTAATCTTTTAGACCGGCGGCATCGACTTTGAGAAATTTCCGTATCTGTTCGACATACAGATCGAAAACAGATTTCCAGATTATCTCCGGCCACAATTTCTTGGCATCCTTTTCAACGCCTTTGGCCAGTTTTTTATCATCAATGGTTAAATTGTAATGTTTTTTGACACACTTAAAAAAGGCTCTAACTGCGTTGCGCGTTTTGTTTTTATCATCCCATTCATTATCGATTTTTGCCGGATCGCAATTATCTTTACCTTTAAAAGCATCTCCGCCAAGATATCGAAAAAAGGTCATTATGCATTTATAATCCCGAATACAATGCTTATCGTGTGCCAGTTTCGCCCAACGATTCTTTTTCCCCGTAAGCAAACAATAGACCGCCTCGGCCCTCTCCTTGCTCAAACGGAAATGAGCGGCATATTTATCATTTATAGAATCGGTATGACCGGTTAATATTAACCGTTTTCGCGAATCATAACTGAACTGTTTAAAAATAGCCGCAATTCCAACAAAGCCCACACTTTCCGCAAGCTTCATCATGGCCTGGTGATCGGTTGTGGCAATATCATTTTCAACCTTTCCGGGCATCAGGACAACACTATTTTTATTATAGAGTTCTTTTCCGAACTCAATAATATCAACTGATTTTCCCTTTAAGGGAGTGACTATTTTTGTATGTGTTTTTGGTGGGGGCATATTAATAAAAAGCAATAAATATCTACTGCTTACGATCTCTTATGTCATATTTATATTCTATTTTACCGGGCGGAAGATCTTCAACTTTGGCATATCCGTCTTTATCTAAATAACCTTCCTTAACCCCGCCGTTAGGAAGATAGACCGTATATTTTACGTTTCCAATCGGTTTATCATCGTCGTCTTTCAACTCTAACTCAACATAGTCCTTAAAAATCAAAAGACCCGATTTAGTTTTTAGATTAGCTACCATAACAGCAAAATAAAACGCAGGCGATGAATACCCGCTGCTTCTTACTTTGGCATCCTGATTTTCAGCAAGGTTATCATCAACTTCCAATTCCCACTCATATTCTATTTTCCCGCCGCTGATTTTGCAGTCGAAAGATTTGTGGAGCCGGTCGGCGCAGTTGGAATCTTTAATAAACACCTGCAAAACTGCCTTTTCGTCATCCTCAATTCCAACCGAATCTACCAGCAGTTTGACCTTATCGCCGACATGAGCGCTGTTAGTGGACCATTCCGCTTTTGTGATAGCTTTCAGCTCTACCTCATAATCGCCTTCTTTTAAACCGGCCTGTTTAATTTGGCCGCTGATAATCCCGCTGATCTCTTCATTGCTGGGTGATTTGATTGAATAATTGATACCGGAGATTTCTTTGCCGCCCTTATCGACAAATTTCAAATCAAGAAAATGCCCCTTGTCAACCTCAACCGCCGCCGTTTCGGTTTGTACGGAACTGCCGCCGCCGCTGCCACTACCACTGCCACTGCCACCATTGCCGATCATGACGTCAAAACTACCCATTTTAATTGTTGCCTTGTTGTCAGGCGGTTTTTGAAAGGAAACACCGGGAGGAGTGGCAATATGCGATGGCGTATTTGTGGCAGTGCTGTCAACCGTTGCCGCCGGTTGACCCATTATGTTTACCGAGGAACTAAGTCCTCCGTCAATCATGCCAGTATACGGATGTGGCAGGGGGGTTGGCACTGGCGAGGGACTGGGTGGAGCAGGAACCAAAACAATATGAGTGTCAACCCCAACAATCTGGTCGTTCTTTTTTGCGGCCGGTTTTTTATTAATTAAAACCGTCCCGGCGGCAATGACCTGTCCCACCGGCATATTGGCAGGGTCATTACAGGTTTCTGCCATTGAACCGAGAGTGGCTGCGCCTTTGCCCATAAACACCTTCGTCTTTTAATAAACTGTAACTTTAATAAATAGCAAAATTTTTCTCCAAGAGCAACAAATAGTTTTTGAAAAATAGAAAACATAAAATTCCTTTGAAAGACTTTTAATAAAAAAAATTTTGGGGATTATTTCAAAACATTATAAAATATTTTTTTAAAAAGTTCTTGCTATAGATGGTAAAGTGAATATAAATTCGTTGGATTATAATAATTTATAACTTTATTGAATTATAAATTATTTCTGATAGATCCAAATTTGTCGTAATGGTATTCAATTTGGTGGTTAACAAATTTTGGTGCTAAATTTACAGGGAGCCGACAATGTCGGATGAAAGTAAAACCACAGGATGGGAAGATGATTCTGATGACAAGCCTCTTGATCCGCTTGGCGTAATCGGGTGGGTTATCGGTGGCAAATATAAGATCCGTTCATATATTGGCGGCGGCGGATTCGGTGAGGTTTATAGCGGTTATAATGTCAATCTTGTCGAACAAAAGCTGGTTGTAAAATTTTTTAAAAAAGTCCAGGCCCGAGATAAATTTGACAAAGAGGCCAAAGTTTTATGTCTTCTTGATCATCCCAATATCTGCCGCGTGATCGACTATCTTCCCGAAGAAGGCGCCCTGGTGGTTGCCTTTATTGACGGTCGGGATGGCAAGGAGATTTTAAAAGAGTCGGGGGCGCTATCAAGTGACATGCTTTTAAGGGTTGCTCGGACCATGACCAGTGCCTTAGCTTATGCCCATAGTAAAAAAATCGCTCATCGTGATATAAAACCCGATAATATAATAATCGATAAAAACGATCATGTATATCTGATTGATTTTGGCATCGCCAAGGTAATGCGTGAGGACGCCACCAAAACGGCCTATCAGGCATTAACGCCGATGTTTGCCGCCCCGGAGCGTCAGGCGGGTGACGCCAATTACAACCCGTTTTTAAGCGATATTTATGAAACCGGCGTGACACTTTTTAACTTCGCCACCAACGAAATGCCGTATCGGAATCCGGCCAACCCCGATATCACCGAATGGGGCGGTCCAAAAGCTAAAAATCTTTCTCCACAGATGATACACTTATTAAAAAAAGCAACTCACCCGGATCCCAGTAAACGGTATAACTCAATTTCCGAAATGGGTAAAGACCTCAAAGAGGTTCAGCAGGTTTATGGCGGAAAATCGAAAAAAACCCTCTGGATAACAGCGGCAATTATAGTTCTTCTGGCCGGCGGCGCGTTCCTGACTCGCGATCGCTGGCTGCCGGCGGCGCAATCAGCCATCGAATCAATCCAAGTCAATGAGATAATTTCTGATACTAATGAAGCTATCCCAACCAAGGAAACCTCAAAAGATACCACTATCTCCGGCGAGATAGCCGCCACAGGCGATGAATCAACAACCCCCGAAACGACGCAGGAGCCTATTGAGGAAAAGCCGGTTACAAAGCAGGGGCAGACCCCGGGCACTGGTTCATCGGAAGAATCTATTGTTGCCTCAGAAAAACCTGCAACTCAACCGGAGCCGGAAGCGCCAAAACCGCCGCCGCTTCCGACTTTGATGATTAGTGTCGTCCCTGATTACAACGTTGCGATTTTAGTTGACGGCGTGGAAAAAAGCCCCAATAAAAAATTTGACATCAACAAAGGAAATCATGACATCACCATTATTCATCCCGATTTCCCTATTTTGATTGATCAGGTTCAGACCAATATTGACAGAAGCGTTCGATATAATTTGCAGGACGAATTTTATTTACGAGATACCATCACTTTCCGAATTGGAGCTTCCCCGTCCGAGCTGGGCGATGCCATTTTGGAGGTTCAATTTAACGGACATGGGAAAAAATATTCAGCCAATGATCTCCCGATACTTGACCTTCAGAAACTGTCCGGCAAATGGCAATTTGGATTCAATATTTTAAATGCGCAGGGGCAACGCTACCCCGGCGCCAAAATAGATTCGGCAGTGACCTTTCCGTATGGTGGTGGTCCGAGAGAATTTATTAGAAAGGGACAATCAACGGTAGATTTTGGAGCCACAAAGTGGCAAAATGCAGAATCTATCGATATATTGGTACATTGGTCTCAAAACTAAAAGATTAATAATATAAACATAATATAATCAAAGGAGGTCAAATGCACAAAAAAGTCCTTTTGTTCCGTTTCTCCATGACAGTAGTGTTGATCTCATATCTGATTGTCACTATCCTGCCAATAGGAGTTCTGGCTCAGGAATCAATTAGTTGTCCTTACGATAAGGACGCTCCTTCGCTCGAGCATGCTCGCCAGACATTTAAGGGTCTAAATTACAACTGCGCCGAAATGGAAATTAATGACCTTCTAAAAGATGAGTCATTGAGCCTTGAAGATAAGGCTAACGCGCATGTTCTTATGGCGGCGGTCTATTACGCCAAACTCAAAGATGTCAAAGAAAAACGGAACAAAGTTATTGAACAGTTTGCAAAGGCTTTTAGATCTTATGCCGACTGGTCGGGAGATCTTGATATTAAATCGACCGAATTTTTATCAATGATGGAACACGCCAAAAGTCTGGTAGGAACCGAAATTAAAGCCCCGGATCTTGATACTCTCGTTGCAATTCCGACAATCGATACCGGAGAAAAGAAAGCCTGGTATACTCAATGGTGGGCTATCGGACTCGGTGTTGGTATCGTTGCCGGTGCCGTAGTCTTATTGGGGGGAGGTGGCGATGAACCTCCGCCGGATACAACTCTGGCGACTTTTCCACGCCCGCCGACCAAGGATGGAAGATAAAATATTTTTTAAATCGATTATTGAAAGGAGCTGTTTTATGAGAAAAAGTTTTGTTAATGTCACACTGGCCATGTTAGCCATCCTGCTTTTATTTGTAATCAATGCTTTGGCCCAGGCACCGGCAACGATGGTATATCAGGGTCGTCTGGCCGATACTGACGGAAATCCGATAGTTGATGAAGTGGCCGTCAATTTTGCAATTTATGGGGCACCCGATGCCGATCCGGTCGATAGTATTTGGTCGGAAACATTACCGATAACACCGGATGACCAGGGTGTCTTTACTGTTGAACTGGGAACAACGGTTCCTTTGACAACCAGCCTTTTTAATGGCGAACCAAGATTTCTCGGTATTAAAGTGGGCGACGATGCCCAAATGACACCATTTCAGCTTTTAGCCTCGGCGCCTTATGCCATTAGCGCCACTCCTCCCAGTCGTTATTATGATAGTACAATGACTATCACGGCCAATGGCGTTAGAATTGGTGATCCCACACAGCCGGGCACACAAAGTTTGTTGCGAATTGAAAGAAACTATAATCATACAGACGTCTT